>JBFGQV010000053.1:0-18161 GCA_041563955.1 Alphaproteobacteria bacterium
ACCTTCTGGTGCCGGCGCTGAATCGAACATTCGCGCTCACCGAGATACACCGTGTTGCCATGACCGTCGGCCAGCACCTGGATCTCGATATGGCGCGGATCCTCGATGAACTTCTCAACGAACACGCGGTCGTCGGCGAAGCTCGACTTCGCCTCGCTGACCGCGGACCGGAACCCCTCGGCCGCCTGCGTGTCGTCGCGGGCGATGCGCATGCCCTTGCCGCCGCCGCCGGCCGACGCCTTGATCATCACCGGATAGCCGATGTCCCCGGCGATCTTCACCGCCTCCGCCTCGTCGGCGATGATGCCGAGATACCCGGGAATGGTGTTGACCCCGGCTTCGTGCGCCAGCTTCTTCGATTCGATCTTGTCGCCCATGGCGGCAATCGCCCGCCGTCCCGGGCCGATGAACGCAATCTTCTCCGCCTCCAGCGCTTCGGCGAAGGCGGCGTTCTCGGACAGGAACCCGTAGCCCGGATGGATGGCCTCGGCGCCGTTGTCCCGGGCCGCCCTGACGATGTTCTCGATGACGAGGTAGCTGCGCGCCGACGGCGGCGGGCCGACGCAGACCGCCTCGTCCGCCATCTCCACGTGAAGCGCGCCGGCGTCCGCTTCCGAATACACGGCGACGGTCGCGATGCCCATGCGCCGGGCGGTCCGCATCACCCGGCAGGCGATCTCGCCGCGATTGGCGATCAGAATCTTTGAAAACACTGTCCCTGGTCCCGGAATTGAAATTGTTGCAGGTCCGTCCTGCAGGCTCCGCACGTCGCCGCGCTGCGCTGCAACACGCCCCAACGCCATATAATACGCTCGGCCGCGTCCGTGGCAATACGGCGGGCGACCCGTGGCCCATGGACCTGGCTTGCCGCGAACGGCCCGACGGCCGGGTCAGGCAGCGGTGGAACCGGCCTCGTGCCGCGGCCGGCGATCGATTCCGCTGTCACCGAGGCGCCGCAGGTCGGGCAGGCAGACGGTCACCGTCGTACCTTCGCCAAGAGCGCTCTCGATCTTGATGCTGCCCCCCATGGCCTCGCACAGTCTGCGGCATATCGCGAGCCCGAGCCCGGTGCCCCCGAATTTCCGGGTGATCGAGTTGTCGTACTGCGTGAACTCGTCGAACATCTCCTCGATGCGCCGCTCATCCATGCCGATGCCGGTGTCGGAGATCCGGAAGACCACTCCGCCGGCGCCGTTCGGGCGGTCGCCGTCCCACCTTGCCTCGACCTCGATGGTCCCGTTCTCGGTGAATTTCGCGGCATTGCTGATCAGGTTGGTGAGCACGCTGCGCACCTTGAGCTCGTCCGATACCATGGTCCCCAGCTCCGGCGGACAATCGAGACGCAGCGTGTTGCCGTTCGCGGCGAGTTCCGCCTGCACGCCGTGCGCCGAGTCACGAATGACGTCGCCGATGTCGAATCGGGACAGGTCGAATTTCAGGCCGCCCGATTCGATCTTCGCAAGGTCGAGGACATTGTTGACCAGCGCCAGGAGGTGACGCCCGGCGTCCCGTATGTTGCTTGCGTATTCCCGATAGCGCGGCGGCGAGACCCGCCCGAGCACCTCGTCCGCCATGACCTGCGAGAATCCGATCACGGCGTTGAGCGGCGTGCGCAACTCGTGGCTCATATTGGCGAGGAACTGGGACTTCGCGTTGCTGGCCGCCTCGGCCCCGTCGCGCGCCTCGCGCAATTCCGCCTCGATGCGGCCGCGCCGGGCGATCTCGTCGCGCAGCTCCCGGTTCTTCCCGACCAGCCGTTCGCGACTTTCGCGAAGGCTCATGTACTGGCTGCGCATGATCCGCTCGGCCCGGCGCACGACCAGCAGCAGACCCGCGTAGAGGATCCCGAAACCGGCCAGCAGCACGGCCAGAAGAGCGCCGGACATATGCCTGATATCGCGAAAACTCGCGGTGACGTCGGTATACAGTTCGAACACGCCGCGCACCCGGCCGTCGGGGTCGCGCAACGGCAGGTAGGTCTCGACGACGTCGCGGTCCTCGAAACCGCTGATCGTGAGGAGCGCGTCGTTCTTGTACAGGATCTGACTCGACGTGCCGCCCTCGTGCGCGGCGCCGAAAAGGTCGGGTTCATGGTCCTGCAGCATGCCGATCTCGTCGGGATCGGAGGAGTAGACAACGACGCCCGCGGCATCGAATATCTTGACCTTGAGCACCGGCAGTCCGGCTGTCAGCCGCTCGACGGCTTCGTGCAGGTAGAGGGCTCCGGGTCGTTCGGCGAGTCCCTCGATATCGTCGTCGCCGCTTTGTCCGATGTGGTCGGCATGGTACAGCCAGATCGCATTGGCGAGCGACTGGGCAAGCACCGTGTTCCGCTGCTCCGCCGTGCTGACCAGATCCGCCATGGCGATATGGCGGTACAGGACGGAAAGCAGGATCGCCACGGCGACCAGTACCACCGCGCTTGTGACCGCGAAGTATCGCAGCAGCCTGAACATCGTTGCCCACCTCTGGCGCACTTGCGTGTGCCCAACTGGTCGTCTTACGGCTTCGAGGCATCGTGCGGGACAAACCGCCACGTCGAGAAAAACCGCACGCGCGATAACACGCGTGCGCCCGCCCCGATCACGGCAAGCCCCCATTGCATCCTGCCTGTTGCATTGCATTGTAGGCCATTGCGTGCGGCGGCCGGCAAAATATCCTCACGAATTTTATGGATTTCGGCCCGGGGGAAGGCTGGCTCCCGGCAGTCGCACCCTTGAATGCTCACCCGGTGGTCCGTCGTCGGAAGTATGTGACGATGCCGTCGTCGAACAACTTTTCGAACTCTGCCGCCTCGTCGAGCGCGTCGGCCAAGGGCCAGTCCCGGCTCACCACGGCGCTGTCAATCGCCCAGCGGGCAAAGGTTTCACGCCAGTCGGCCCGCAGGCTCATCGTATAGGCGGCTTCGGCGAGGAATTCCTGGCCGTAGAAATCGAAGCGGGTGTCGATGAAGATCCCGGCCTTCGGATCGACCAGCAACAGGCAGCTGCCCGACTTGTCGTCGTTGAACATCCGCTCGCCTGGCTGACGCAGTGCGGCGATTTCACGCAGGCCCGGCAGCAGCGGTTCGCACAGGCCCATGCGCAGCGGCGCGACCCGGTCGGGCACGGCCACGCTCATCCCGACGCCGTACAGCACCAGCATGGCCAGGATCATCGGCCGGAACTCCTCGGCGGCGCCCAGCACCGGCTCCAGCCGGGGCCGCGTGGACTTCAGGTCGCACCACAGCTGGTGCAGCGCCCGCGGCAGGATCAGGACATGGAACAGCGCCGCCCACAGGATCAGCCGCCCGGCGACGATCGCCATCGCCGTGAACACCAGGATATGGAGCATCTCCTGGGTCGAGGCGGTGCGCCGGACGCGGACAAGGGCCAACAGGAACAGGCCGGTGCAGAGCAGCAGGAGCTGTCCTTGGACGAGACTGAGATCGAGGGGCTGCAATTCGTCGACGATGGCGGTGTGGTCCGCCTGGCCGGCGACGTTGATGGTCCGCCCGTAGATATGCGGACCATAAGGGTTCAGCAGGCTCGCGCCGATGGCGACGGCGAGGACTCCCAGCATCAGCCGCGGCGACAGCGGCGCGCCCGCGACCTGCGGGTCGGCCGGTTCGAACCGCCGCAGCCCGGCCCTGTCGACCGCATCGCCGATCAGCATCAGCATGAGCGAGATCGGGCCGAGGATAACGCCGAGATGGATGTTGCCCCACATCAGGTAGACGGCGGCGATAATGGCAACGCCGCCGTACCGGCCGAGCCGGCCGCGCCGCATGGCGTCGAGCGTCAGGTACTGGACCAGGAGGAAAAGGGTGGTCAGCAGCCCGGGCCGGATCGACATGTTGAGCGTGACCATCAGCAGCGCGAGGGCGCCGATCGCGGCCGTGAACACGAAGGGGACGCGGCGCGGCACCCCGCCGAACACCGGCACGAACAGATAGATGGCGATCACCGCCAGCATGAACAGCCGCACAAGCCAGTCGACGCCGAGCACGCCCTCGGCCGTGGCCAGCAGCACCTCGAACAGCCACTGGTAGAGCACCCAAGGCTTGTCGTCATGGGTCCACGAGAAGATGTCGGTCTCGGGCAGCTCGCGCGTCGCCAGCAGGTGCCTTCCGGCCTCCAGCAGCCAGGGATAGTCGACGGTGATGGCGTCGCCCATCATCGCGGCGACGAAATTGCCGACCCCCGGGCCGACCGCAATGGCGAGCACGACCAGCGAAAGGGCGGCCCAGCCGAGCCGGATCAACCTGTCACGCTTCATCAGCGGACCCCGCATGGCGCGCGCCGCCGGCGCGCGGCGCGCCCCAGCTAACGCCAGCGCGGGTTAAACCCGGGTAAAGGGGATCAGTCGCTTCGGGTGAATATGTCGAACAGCCCCATCGCATAGGCGACGTGGATCGCGAGCACGCCGCCCCAGCCGACCAGCGGCAGCACGAACCAGGCGACATCCGTTGCAAAGATCAGGTTCGCCGGCACGATCAACAGCATCGCCGCGAAATAGCCGATCAGGTGCCAGAGGAACCCGCGCAGCCGGCGCCGCGCGCGTTCGACAGCATCATCCCGCGTATCCACGGCGTCAGCCCGCCGGCGGCGGCAGCTGGACGCGCCCGTCCCCGTCCAGCGGGAAGAATGGATTGTGGGCGACTTCCCAGAGATGGCCATCGGGATCGGCGAAATAGCCGGAATAGCCGCCCCAGAACACCTTCTGCCCCGGCTTGACGAGGGTTGCCCCGGCGGCCACCGCCTCGGCCAGCACCCGGTCGACATCGGCCTCGCCGGCCACGTTGTGCGCCAGCGCGAAGCCGGGAAAACCAGCCCCCTCCGCCGGCACGCCCGCATCCTCGGCCAGGGCCGCGCGCCCGTAAAGGCCGAGCACCACGCCGCCGGCGTCGATGAAGCAGACGGAGTCGTTGCCGGCCGCGGATTCGCGCCATCCGAGTCCGTCGCAATAGAACCCGCGCGCCCGCGCAAGGTCCGCAACGCCGAGGGTCACGAGGCTGAGCCGCTGGTCCATTATGCCTCCGTTAGTGATTTGCGTGGTAAGCCTTACTCGCAGAAATTAGGGCGCCGCAGCCCGGAGGCGAGCGAAATGCGCGCGGTGACATTCAGTCTGGCTCTGGCCGCGCTGGCGGCGGGCACCGTCGAGGCCCGGACGGATGCCCCGCCCCTTTCCGACGGCTGGTACGTGGACGAGGGCGCCTGCCCGTTCGAGGGTTGCGCCTATGGGCGGGACTGGAAGGCAGGCGCAAATATCCGCCTGTACGATGCGCCGCGCGGCACGCGGCATATCGCGACGGTGCCGACAGGCGGCACCGCGCACGCCATCAGCGGCACCGTCTATACGCGGCCGATCCCGGTTACGGTCGCCTCCGCCACGACCATCGAGACATACAGCTACACGCGCCGATCGACATATGTGCGGCGGCTGCAGCCGGGCGAGCGGCTGTTCCTGCTCACCTACGAGGGCGAGGGTTTCAACATCGCGTGGCTGGACGGGCAACGCGTCTCGCTCAGCATCGTGCCGATGCACGACCTCTCCATCCACCGGTTCCGCAGCTGCGAGTCGCCGTCCGCCGAGTGCTGGTGGACGATTCCGGACGGCAGCCGCGAACGCGAGTCCGAATGGTGGGTCAGGCTTCGGCTGCCCGACGGGACCGAGGGCTGGACCCGCGAGATCGACAACTTCTCCGGCGTCAGCCTGTTCGAGTGAGGCCGCCGCCGCATCGGCGCGAAAGCGCGCGGCCCGCGCCGCCTACAGCGGGATGTTCCCGTGCTTCTTCCACGGGTTCTCCAGCTCCTTGTCCTTCAGCATCGCGAAGGAGCGGCTGACGCGCTTGCGGGTGTTGCGCGGCATGATGACGTCGTCGATGAAGCCGAGGGCGCCGGCGACGAAGGGGTTGGCGAATTTCTTCCGGTACTCCTCGGTACGCTCCTCGATCTTCTTCTCGTCGCCGATATCGCCGCGGAAGATGATCTCCACCGCGCCCTTCGGGCCCATGACCGCGATCTCTGCGGTCGGCCAGGCGTAGTTGACGTCGCCGCGCAGGTGCTTGGAGGCCATAACGTCGTAGGCGCCGCCATAGGCCTTGCGCGTGATCACCGTCACCTTGGGCACGGTCGCCTCGGCGTAGGCGAAGAGCAGCTTGGCCCCGTGCTTGATGATGCCGCCGTATTCCTGCTGTGTGCCCGGCAGGAAGCCGGGGACGTCGACGAAGGTCAGGATCGGGATGTTGAAGCAGTCGCAAAAGCGCACGAAACGGGCGGCCTTGCGCGACGAGTCGATGTCCAAACAGCCGGCGAGCACCAACGGCTGGTTGGCGACGACGCCGATCGTGCTGCCCTCCATCCGGGCGAGGCCGGTGACGATGTTGCCGGCGAAGTCCGGCGCGATCTCGAAGAAATCGCCCTCGTCGACAACCTTGGTGATGAGTTCCTTAATGTCATAGGGCTGATTGGTGTTCGCGGGAACCAGGGTGTCGAGCGAGGCCTCCGCCCGGTCTGCGGGATCCTCGGTGGGCCGCACGGGGGGCTGTTCGCGATTGTTGGCCGGCAGGAAGTCGATGAACCGGCGCAGCTCGATCAGCGCCTCGATGTCGTTCTCGAAGGCGCGGTCGGAAACGCCGGACACGCGGGAATGGGTGTCCGCGCCGCCGAGCTCCTCGTGCGTGACCTCCTCGTGCGTGACGGTCTTCACCACGTCCGGCCCGGTCACGAACATGTAGGAGGTGTCCTTGACCATAAAGATGAAATCGGTCATGGCCGGCGAATAGACGGCGCCGCCGGCGCAAGGCCCCATGATCAGCGAGACCTGCGGCACCACCCCGGAGGCCATGACGTTGCGCTGGAACACGTCGGCATAGCCGGCCAGGGAGGCGACGCCCTCCTGGATGCGCGCGCCGCCGGAATCGTTGAGCCCGATGACCGGCGCCCCGACCGTCATCGCGTGGTCCATGATCTTGCAGATCTTGCGGGCGTGGGCCCCCGAGAGCGAGCCGCCGAAGACCGTGAAGTCCTGGCTGAACACGAACACCAGCCGGCCGTTGACGGTGCCGTATCCGGTCACGACCCCATCGCCGGGAATCCTGTTCTCAGCCATGCCGAAATCGGCGCTGTCGTGCTCGACGAACATGTCCCATTCCTCGAAGGAATCCTCGTCGAGCAAGAGCTCGATGCGCTCCCGCGCGGTCAGCTTGCCCTTGCCGTGCTGCGCATCGATGCGCTTCCGACCGCCGCCGAGCCGCGCCCGTTCCCGTTTTTCCTCAAGTTCCCGAATGATATGTTGCATTGCCGTCCCCGTCCGACAGTTCCGTCCTACGGCATAGCATCCGGCACGCATCGAAGCCAGCCACAAGGCCCCGGTGTCTACCGGCCGCGCTCGACCCAGCGCATGACCACGAGCGCGGCGACGCCCAGCGCCGTGAATCCGCCGACCAGCGGCAACACGGTGCCGTCGTAGGCCTGGCCGATCGCGGTCCCCAGCGACAGGGAGATGAAGGTGGTCAACGACCCAATGACCGATGCCGCGACGCCGGCGATGTGGCCGAGCGGCTCCATCGCCAGCGCATTGAAGTTGCCGAAGAGGATCCCCAGGCAGAAGAACGCCGCCATCAGATAGGCCATCAGCGCCGCCAGCGGCGGATGCCCCGCCGCCGTCCAGGCAATGGCGAAGAAGGCGAGGGACAACGCGCTGAGCGTCGCCACGGCGAGGCCTGAAAGGCGCTGCATGCCGAAGCGCATCACGAGACGGGAATTGGCCCACGACGCGCCGCCGATCGCCAGGGCCAGCACTGCGAAATACAGCGGGAATTTCGAGCCCAAACCGTACTGTATCTGCAGGATTTGGGGCACCGAGGTCAGGTAGCCGACGAGGGCGCCGAAGGCCAGCCCTGCCGCGATGGTGTAGCCGAAGGCGGTGCGGTTCGTACACGTCTCGCGGATGGCCCGGCCGATCCGCAGTACCGAGAACGGCCTGCGTCGTTCGACCGTCAGGGTTTCCGGCTGGCGGAGCGCAAACCAGAGCAGCGCGATCAGCGCCAGCGCCAGCAGCATGCCGAAGATCGCCCGCCAATGCGCGATCATGAGGATGCCCTGGCCGATCGCCGGCGCCAGCACCGGCACGAGAATGAAGACCCCCATCACCATCGACATGATGCGGGCCATGCCACGCCCCGAAAAGCGATCGCGGACGAGAGCGATCGCCACGATGCGCGGCCCGGCGGCGCCGAGTCCCTGCAGGAACCGCCCCGCCAGCATGACCGCGAAACTGGTGGCCAGGGCCGAAAGCAGGGAGCCCAGGATGAACAGGGCGAACCCCGCGTAAATAGCCGGTTTTCGGCCAACACTGTCGGATATCGGGCCGTATGCCATCGTGCCGACCGCAAGGCCTAGAAACAGAGCGGATATGACCAGCTGCGCATCGTTACCCCGCTGCACGGCGAGGTCCCCGCCGATCTCCTGCAGTGCCGGCACCATGGCGTCGATCGACAGGGCGACGAGGGAGATCATCAGCGCCGTCCGCGCGACGAATTCGCCGCGACGCTCGCCGGGCCCTCTCTGCTGGGAGGACAGATGCTGGTGCGTGTCGTCCAACGGCGATCGATCGTTCCGGGGCCGGACCGCCCGATATGGCGATCGGCTTCGTGCTCCTATCCCGTCCCCGTGCCGGCGTCAAACCGAAACGCATCGCTCGGCACCGGAGCCTTTACACCGACAGCCGCATCACTTATACTTAACCAATAGGTTAAATATAAAGCCGGAACCGAGCCAATGACCGCAGCCCAGACCGACACTCTCAGCGCCGCCTTTCAGGCGATGGCCGATCCGACACGCCGCGCGATTCTGGCCCGGCTCGCCGCGGGCGAAGCGACAGCCGGCGAGCTGGCGGCACCCTTCAGCATGTCGCTGCCGGCCGTCTCGAAACATCTCAAGGTCCTCGAGAAGGCTGGATTGCTCGTGCGCCGGCGCGACGGCCGCGTGCACCGTTGCCGGCTCGATCCGGGGCCGATGCGGCAGGCGGTCGACTGGATCGAGGCGCATCGCCGGTTCTGGGAGACCCGCCTCGAATCCCTGGCCCGGTTCCTCGAGGACCACAAGGCGGATCCCAACGAAACAGAGGAGAGAGGAGATGACCCGGACGAACCCGCGTGACGATTCCGCGACCTTGCCCGTATTGCGCCTGACCCGACATTTCGAGGCGCCGCGCGACGCGGTGTTTCGCGCCTGGACCGAGCCGGAGGCGCTGGCCGACTGGTTCGGGCCGGAGGGAGTCGAGGCCCGCAAGGTCGTCAGCGATGCCCGGCCTGGCGGTCGCTTCAGCCTGGAAATGCACGAGCATGACGGCATCTACCCGGTCTCCGGCATCTATCGCGAGGTCTCGCCGCCGGACCGGCTCGTGCTGTCGTGGGTATGGGGGCACGGTGAGCTCGAAGGGCTTGAAACCGTGGTCACCATCGAGCTGCGCGAGAGGGATGGCGGCACCGAACTGACGCTGCTGCACGAAGGCCTGCCGACCGAAATCGCGCGCGACAAGCACGAGGGCGGCTGGCTCAGCTGTTTCGACTGCCTAGCGCACTTCCTTGCCGGCAATCCGGCGCCCTAGCCGGGGCGCCGTCGCCTTGGCCGATCGCTTCGCAAATGGAAATCTGGAAAGGGAACAGATCCATGCCGAACACCTTCTCCGGCGGCTGCAGCTGCGGCGCCGTTCGCTATGAATCGATGGCCGAGCCGGTGGTCGCGGGGCACTGCCAGTGCCGCCATTGCCAGCGCTCGAGCGGCGGCGGCCACGCGTCGGTGATCGGTGTGCCGGCGGAGGCGATGACGGTCACCGGCGAGGTCCGGTATTTCGACTACACCGCCGACAGCGGCAACACCGCGAGCAACGGTTTCTGCTCGAAATGCGGCTACAACGTGCTGGGCAGATCGTCCGGCATGCCCGGCATCATGGCGATCAAGGTCGGCAGCCTCGACGATCCGAGCTGGTTCCGGCCCGGGATGACCATCTACACCGCCAGCGCTCAGCCCTGGGATCTCGTCGACCCGGATCTGCCGGCTTTTCCGGGCATGCCGGGCGGCTAGCGGGCCCAACTCCTGCTTAGGATCAGGCGTCCAGCAGATCGAGAAACCGGACGGCATCGGCGATCTCGCGGGCAAGGCTCTCGCAGCGGTCTTCGGCCTCCGCGTCCTGGCCCCAGCTTTCGGCCTGCCAGGTTTCGTCGAGCTGGCTGGCGGCGATCGCCGCGGCGGCGTCGAGGTGCCCGCTGTAGACCGCCAGGGCCAGCACCAGCGAACCGCAGGCGGCGGTCAGCTGGGACAGCGCCGCGAGCCGGAAATCGTCCATCCCATCGACCGCCGCCCGCAGGGCCGACAGCGCTTCCGGCGGCTGGTCGACATGGGTCACGCCCTCGCTCACCGACAGTCGGGCGCCGTAGGCGGCGGCACACCAGTCGAGCACGGGTTGCCAGGTTTCGGCCTGTCTTCGGACCAGCGCTTCGGGCGCGTCGGCCCGGTAGCACAGGAGGTCGTGGGCGGCGTAGGCGGCGACCGCTGCGACCACCGCTTCGCGCTCACGGCCGATGCGGTCGATGGCTGTGGCCGCAAGGCGCATCAGCGGCATGGAGAGCGGCCGGACCGTCTTCTCCTGTGCCGCCCATTCCGCCGCGATCGCCTCGGCCAGGGCGGGTCCGGGCAGCGCCACAGCGACACCGCCGGGCGTTCGGATCGGCCTCCCGTCCAGGGCAACCGACGGCGCGCCGCCGGCCAGGGCAACGACGGCGGAATCCTTATAGAACCGCCGTGTCACTGGCCCAACAGGCCCTTCAGTCCTTTCTTGAGCTGCTCCTCGGCGTCCTTCAGCACGTCCTGCGGCTGGGCCGGCGCCGCAGGTGCCGGCTGCTGTTCGGCCGGCTGCGGTGCGGCGGCCGCCGGGACGGGCGGCGCACAGGGCCCCTCGATCAGCGGCGCCTTGGCCTGCTCCTGTCCGCCGACGAGGCCCGGCGGCAGTTCGATGCCGAGCGCCTTGGTCAGCTTCTGGGTCGCTACCGCCCGGTCGACGGCGTATTTCGGCGCAAGGAACGTGCCGGTGATGCGCACCGGCAGCACCGCCTTGTCCATGCTGCGCTTCTTGCGGGGATCGATGGTCAGGTCGAGCGTTTCCGCACCGAGATTGACCGTCCCGTCGCCGATGATGCCGCGGGATTCGAGGTCCATGTAAATCGCCTTGGCGCGGGCGATTCCATTGTCGACGTCGAAATCGACGACCGCGCATTCGACCACCGTGTAGCCCTTCTGTCCCTTGTCGAGAACCTGGTTCAGAAGCTGCCCGGAACCACCGAGCATGGTGTGCATGAAGGTGTCCTTCATCCGCCCCTTGCCCATCAGGATCCCTGCTCCGCCGTCGAGCGACGCCATGATCGCCCGCACCGAGCCGCCGGCGCCGCGCACGTCGAGGTCGATGTTGGCTCTGCCCTCGACATCCTCGGTGAGCTTGAGTTCCGTCAGCAGCTTGTCCAGGTCTACCTTCGCCAAGTTGGCCTTCAGTGCGAGCTTGGCGGCCTTGCCCCGCCCATCGAGGCTGAGCGCCGCATCGATCGTACCGTCGGCGATGCCCGACCGGGCCGGCGCGACATTCAGAACCCCGTCCTTCAGCGACAGTCCGATCTTGGCGTTCTGCAGCCTGGCGCCCGCCGCGACGATGGTCTTCGCATCGAGGGCGAGCTTGGCATCGACGGCCTGGAGGCCGTCGAGCGGCAGTGGGTCGTCGGGGAACATGCGATCGGTTTCCCCTGTTGGCTGCCCCGCCCCCGCCGCGGCGGTGTCGCCGGCTGCCGGGCCGGCGAGCGCGGTCAGGTCGATCATGTTGGACGCGAGCTTGGCGTCGATGAAGGGACGTTTTCCGGACAGGTTCACCGTCACATCGCCGGCGAGGTCGTTGCCGGCCAGCGCCCCCTTCAGGCCGACCAGGTTGAGCGCCGCCGCCGGATCGCCGGTGACCCGCGTCGACAAGGAGTACGCGCCCAACGCCGGAACCGCGGTACCCGCCAGCGCCGACAGGTCGCCGAGCTGTTTGCCGTTGACCGCGATCGCAAGATCGAGCCCCCTGGCGGCCATTGGCTCCTCGACCCTGCCCTTGACGGAGATTTCGGCGCCGCCGGCCCGCAGGGCGAGATCCAGCGGCAACGGCTTGCCCGCCATCAGATCGTTGGGAGCGCCAAGCGTGCCCGTGAGCCTGACCGCGGCCTTGTTGTAACTGCCTTCGTAGAGCAGCTCGAGCGGCGCGTCGGGGCCGTCGCCGGACACCGTCAAACGATCGATGCCGACATCGTAGGCGGCGCCAGACGCCGCGTCCGTGTAGGCGATCCGCGACTTCTCGACGACGACCTCGCGGACGATCGGAATCGCGGCCTCCTTCGTCTCCGCCGGCACGGCATCCGGCGTCCTGGGCGCCGCTGCGGGCGCCGGCGGCGCCAAGGCGAAATTGGCGCGCCCCTGCTTGTCGACCTCGAGCAGGATGTCGGCGCCGATCAACACGACGCGCTTGACATCGATGACGCCGAACAGGACCGGAATCAGTGCGATCTGCGCCTCTAAACGCTCAACCTTGACCATCTCGGGCCGCGCGCCCCACTTCGCGTTGGAGAGGGTGACGCCGGCCACATAGACCGACGGCGTCAGCGAAATGTCGAGCTTCAGGTCTCCCGCGATCACCAGGTCGCGGCCGGTCGCCTTCTTCGTCTCCTCGGCGATCAGCGGCTTGTACCGGTTGAAATCGATGGTCATCAGGATCGCGATGGCGGCCACCACGATGATCACCGCGAGCAGCGGGATGCCGATGAGCAGGTATTTGAGAATCCTACCGAGTCGCATGCGCGCCTCCCCAAATTCCGGCGACGGCCCCGAGGACGTCGCCAAATTGTTCGACGATTTCACTGGCCCCCGCGGTGACGAGTTCCGCGGGATCATGGTACCCCCAGCTGACCCCGATCGCCGGGGTCCGCGCATTGACCGCCATCTCGATATCGAAGACCGTATCCCCGATCATGACCGTGGTCTGCGGCGTAGCGCCGGTTTCGTTCATCGCGTCCAGCAGCATGTGGGGATTTGGCTTACCCGGCGCATCGTCTGCCGTCTTGAGCACGGTGAACCGCGTGGCCAGCCCGTGCTGATCCAGCGTCGCGGCCAGCCCGCGCCGCGACTTGCCGGTCGCGACCGCGAGGATCACCCCGGCCGCACCGAGGCTGTCGAGGGTCTCCACGGCGCCCGGGTAAAGCGGCTCGTGATGGTCCGATTGCTGCCGCACCTTGCGGAACGCGTCCTTGTAGAGATCGCTCAGCGCGATGTGATCGCGGCGCTCGCCTTCAGGAAACAACACCGCAATGGCATCCACCAACGGCAGGCCGACGACTCGCCGGACCGCGGCGCCGGCCAACGGCTCGAGGCCAAATTCGCGCCATGCCTCAGCCATCGCGGCCACGATATTATGCTGGCTGTCCACCAGCGTCCCGTCACAGTCGAATACGGCAAGACGGGGTGCGGACGGTTCCGGTTTGATCATCCGTGCGTTCGTTCTGCGAGCTCGTCACAGAGAGATAGGGGAGCGACGACGCAATTACCAGTGCATCTCCGCGACCGGCGGATTCGCCAGCATCAGCGCGCGCCCGGATCGAGCTCCGCGAACGGGTCGCCGGCCAGGTCGGGATTGAACCCGAAGAACCGCCAGCTCCGGGCCATATGCGGCGGCAGTTCGGCCCGCAGGTGCAGCACCCCCCGCCCCGACGGATGCGGCAGAGCCAGCTCCCGCGCGTGCAGGTGCAGGCGACGCGCGACCTCGTTTGCCGCCAGGTAGGCGCCGGCCCCGCCATACTTGCCGTCGCCGATGATGGGATGGCCGATTGCGGCGCAGTGGGCGCGCAGCTGGTGGGTCCGGCCGGTCAGCGGCCACAGGGCGACCCAGGCGACGGTCGGGCCGGCCTCCTCGAGCACGCGATACAGGGTGACCGCTCGTTTGCCCGCGCTTCCGCCGCCGGCCATGCGCTCGCCGCGCGGGCCGGGACGCTTTTCCAGGGACAGGTCGATGCGACCGCGTGCCGGCTCCGGCCGTCCAACCACCAGGGCCCAGTAAATCTTGCGCACTTCGCGACCCTGGAACAGCCGGCCCAGCAGGGCCGCGACCGCCGCATTGCGCGCCAGCAACAGCACGCCGCTGGTATCCCGGTCCAGCCTGTGCACCAGTCGCGGCCGCTCCTTGCCGCCGAAGCGCAACGCGTCCAGCATCGCGTCGAGATGCCTCTTCGTCCCCGTTCCACCCTGCACGGCCAGGCCGGCCGGCTTGTTCAGGGCGATGACGTCATCGTCACGATGGATCACCAGCGAGCGGACGAACGCCCGATCCGCCTTGCCGACGACCGGCCGACGCGCCGGCGCCTCCGGCTCGGCTGCCGCGGCCTGCGGGGGAACCCGGACGCGCTGGCCCGGGACGAGTCGCAGGGCCGCCTGGGCGCGCTTGCCGTCGACCCGGACCTGGCCCGTGCGCAACAGCTTCTCCAGCCGCCCGTGCTTGAGCCCCGGATAATGGCGGCGAAACCAGCGGTCGAGCCGGAGGTCACGTTCCTCGACGGTCACCTCGACGGTCTCGACGCCGCTCATAGGACGATGCTCTTGACCAGCGCCAGCCCCGCGAACAGGCCGCCGACCGCGAGCACCACCGACGCGGCGACGTAAAGCGCCGCCAGCCCCGGCTGCCCGCGCTCGTACAGCAGCGCGACCTGCAGGGAGAAGGCGGAGAACGTCGTGAAGCCCCCGAGAAATCCGACGGCGATGAAGGCGCGAATCTCCTGCGGCGGGGACCACGCGAGTTCGAGTGCGCCCACGAGAACCCCCATCGCGAACGATCCCGCCACGTTGGTCGTCAGGATGCCCCACGGAAACGCGTCGCCGAACCACGCGGTCACCTGGTTGTTGACCATATGGCGGGCGACGGCGCCGAGTGCGCCGCCCGCAGCTATGACCAGTATCGTCTTCATCCGCTCGCCCGCCGCCGACACCTGCTCCGTTCAACTCGTGCTGCCCCGCCGCCCAATGCCACCGGCCGCGGGCGACGGCCACCCAAGCGGATAGCGCATGCCGGCCGGGGGATCAACGTCCGGCCGGTCCGGCACCCGGCGAGGCCGACAAAAAACGGCGGGATGGTGACCCGCCGTCGCTCGAATTCGATGGGAGTGCTCGACCCGGTGCCGGGCCTACTCCACCGGCAGCCAGAGCCGCGTCGCGCGGTCCGGCAGGTTCACCGGCATCTTCGCCTTGTCCTTGACCAGCCCCGACAACACCGAGGTCCAGGTCTCCGGCTCCCGGTCGCTCATCAGCGCGCCGAGCGGCGCCGGATCCGCGGCGACCGCGGCGATGGCTGAGGCACGGGACTCGACCAGCACCGCCGCGCCGAGGGGCTGCACGACGTCGCCGATCGCAGGGCTCACGCTCAGCGGGTCGCCGCCGGCGATCGCATCGGCGGAGCCGCCGCTCCAGGAAAATTTCTCGAATGCGAAGACCAGTCGGTCGCCGACGACATCCTCGTCACGCGGGACGCAGACGGACTCGTTCTTGGCCATGCGGATCATCGCGCAGTCCTGGCCGGCCATCGCCGAAACGGCGTGGTCCACGGTGTTCTTGCCGGTGAGGAGGAAACTGACGCTGCCCACGGTCAACGAGGCGGCATCGACGGTCGGCGAGACCGAGCAGCCGCCCAGGGCGCCGATCAACACGGCAGCGATCGCAAGTTTCTTAACCAAATCAATTCGCATCGAAATATCGACTTGCTTTGTACCGGATAGAATACTCACCCAGGTCATCCCGCAAGTGATTTCGCCTCCAATTCCGCTTACATTTTAGTCAATGTTCGGTCTTCCGAGCCGCGATGCGGGAACGTGTTTAAGAATACGTAAACGAAAATCCGACAAACGGGCCCAATTCCGGAAACAGTCCCTTCTCTGTTTGCGTTCCGTTGACCGAAAGCTCCCACGGGCCGCTGGTCATCGCGGCATCTCGGGCAACTTTAATGACCCTAACAGTTATGTGTGAATCCGGCGTAAAGGGAACTGGTTAACGCGGTCCGAAGCCGGCACGCCGCACGCCGCGCCCGGCGACCGGGCGACCGGCGGTGCGTTTTCGGAGCGGCGGTGCACCGCGGCCGCTACTCGGGTTTCTCGTCCGCCTTCTTCGGCGGCAGGTGGACGCGGATGTGCAGCTCGCGCAGCCGCTCCGCATCGACCGGGGCGGGCGCCTGCATCATCAGGTCCTCGGCCGTCTGGGTCATCGGGAAGGCGACGACCTCGCGGATGTTCGGCTCGTCGGCGAGCAGCATGACGATGCGGTCGATGCCGGGCGCCGAGCCGCCATGCGGCGGTGCGCCGTATTTCAGCGCGCCGAGCATGCCGCCGAACCGCGATTCGACCTCTTCCGGCCCGTAGCCGGCGATGCCGAAGGCCTTGTACATGATCTCCGGCAGATGGTTGCGGATGGCGCCGGAGCTGAGCTCGACGCCGTTGCAGACGATGTCGTACTGGTAGGCCTTGACCTCCAGCGGGTCCATGGTCTCCAGCGCCTCCAGCCCGCCCTGCGGCATCGAGAACGGGTTGTGGCTGAACTCGACCTTGCCGGTCTGCGGGTCGAGCTCGAACATCGGGTAGTCGACGATCCAGCAGAACCGGAAGGCGCCCTCCTCGATCAGCCCGAGATCCCGGCCCAGCCGGTCGCGCACCGTGCCGGCGAACACCTCGGCCGGCCCCGGATGGTCGCAGGAGAAGAACACCGCATCGCCGTCGCCGAGCCCGGTCGCCTCGACGATCGCCTGCACCCGTTCCGCGTCCAGGTTCTTGGCGATCGGCCCCTTGCCGCCGCCGCCCTCGAAGATGATGTAGCCGAGCCCGCCGGCGCCCTCCTCGCGCGCCCAGTCGTTGAGCTTGTCGTAGAAGCTGCGCGGGTTGCCGCCGGCGCCCGGCGCCGGGATCGCCTTGACCACGGCGCCGCCCTCGATCGCGCGCGCGAAGATGCCGAAGGTGGAGCCGCGGAACGCGTCGGTCACGTCCGAGATGAGAAGCGGATTGCGCAGGTCCGGCTTGTCGGAGCCGTAGTTCGCCATCGCCTCGTGAAAAGGGATGCGCGGGAACGGCGGCGCGGTCACGGCCCGGCCGCCGCCGAACTCGTCGAACACGCCGTGCATCACCGGCTCGAGCGCCTCGAACACGTCCTCCTGCGTGACGAACGACATCTCGAAGTCGAGCTGGTAGAACTCGCCGGGCGAGCGGTCGGCGCGCGCATCCTCGTCGCGGAAGCACGGCGCGATCTGGAAATAGCGGTCGAAGCCGGCGATCATCAGGAGCTGCTTGAACTGCTGCGGCGCCTGCGGCAGCGCGTAGAACTTGCCGGGATGGATGCGGCTCGGCACCAGGTAGTCGCGCGCACCCTCCGGCGACGAGGCGGTCAGGATCGGCGTCTGGAACTCGGTGAAGCCCTGCTCGGTCATGCGCCGGCGGATCGACTCGATGACCCGCGCGCGCAGCATGATGTTGGCGTGCATGTCCTCGCGCCTGAGATCCAGGTAGCGGTGGCGCAGGCGGATCTCCTCCGGATAGCCGGCATCCTGGTTGACCGGCATCGGCAGCCCCGCCGCCGCCGACAGCACCGCGATCTCGGCCGCCTGGACCTCGACCTCGCCGGTGGCCAGCTTCGGATTCACGGTGTCCTCGCTGCGCCGGACCACCTTGCCGTCGACGCGGATCACCGATTCGTTGCTGACCGCCTCGGCGACCGGGAAGATCGGACTCGAGACATCGAGCACCACCTGGGTGATGCCGTAATGGTCGCGCAGGTCGATGAACATCAAATTGCCGTGGTCGCGCTTGCGGTGGACCCAGCCCGACAGGCGGACCGCCTGGCCGACATCGTCGAGGCGCAGCGCCCCGCAGGTATGGGTGCGGTAGTCGTGCATCTGGAACCCGGATCGCAGTGCTGAATTCGCCCGGCAAAGGCCACGGATTGCCCCGCCTTGTCAAGGGACCGCTTGCGCCGCCCCCTTTCCCCGCCGGCGAATGCATGGTAACACTGCGTCCGAATGTCGCGCTGGCGGCGTCAGCCCGCTCCCCCACCCGGCTGTCCGGCCCGGGCGGCCGGGTGGGG
>JBFGQV010000054.1:0-17826 GCA_041563955.1 Alphaproteobacteria bacterium
CGCAATGTCGAAGCCGAGGGCGGCCGCTCGGTCGGCGAGACCCTGCTGGCGACCGCGCAAGAGGCCGGCGCCGACCTGATGGTGATGGGCGCCTATACGCACAGCCGCCTGCGCGAGCTGGTGTTCGGTGGCGTCACCCGCGAGGTGCTGGCGGCGGCGGACATGCCGGTCCTGATGGCGCATTGAACGCTGAGCGCTGGGCAGTGCAGTGATGACCACGAGCGACAAGAAGAAGACGGTCGTGCTGACCGGTGCCAGCCGGGGCATCGGCCACGCCACGGTCAAACGCTTTTCCGGCGAGAACTGGCGGATCATCACGTGCAGCCGGGACGAGCCGCCGGAGGCCTGCAAGCGCGACCCGAACTGGACCCATCATATCCCCACCGATCTCGCCGACGCGGCATCGGTCGACCGGTTCCTGAAACAGGCCAACGAGGTGCTCGGCAAGGCGCCGCTCCACGCGCTCGTCAACAACGCCGCGGTGTCGCCCAAGACCCCGATCAAGGAGCGGCTCGGCTGCCTGAACGGCTCGATCGACGGCTGGCGCAAGGTGTTCGACCTGAACCTGTTCGCGCCGCTGGTGCTGAGCCGGGGCTTCGCCACGGCGTTGAGCCGCGGCGCCAAGGATGGCGGCGCAGCGATCGTCAACATCACCTCGATCGCCGGCCACTTCATCCATCCCTTCGCGGGTTCGGCCTATTCGACCTCGAAGGCGGCGCTGTCGGCGCTGACGCGCGAGATGGCGGTCGAATTCGCCCAGCTCGGCGTGCGCGTCAACGCGGTGGCGCCCGGGGAGATCGAGACCGAGATGATCGGCGACGAGTACGAGCCCCTGATCAATCGCATTCCGATGCACCGCATGGGCACGGCGGCCGAGGTCGCCGGCTGCGTCTACCAGCTGGTCAGCCCGGATTTCGGCTACGTGACGGGAACCGAGGTGTTCGTCACCGGCGGCCAGCACGTGTATTGACCGCCGTCATCCCCGCTGCGTGACCATGTCGTGTTCCGCCGCCCACTGATTGATGTCCCGGCGATTGATCGCCGCCGCCATCAGGTCCGGGAAGCGGTCGGGCGTGCAGGCGAACACCGGCGCGCCCAGGGCCGACAGCCGCGCCGCGGTGCGGTGGTCGTACATCGGCGCCCCGTCATCGCTGAGCGCCAGCAGGCAGATGAACTGCACGCCGGCGGCGACCAGCGCCGCGGCCCGGCGCACGAGCTCCTCCTCCGCGCCGCCCTCGTACAGATCGCTGATCAGCACCAGGATCGTATCGGACGGGTTGGCGATATGGCCCTGGCAGTACGCGACGGCGCGGTTGATGTCGGTGCCGCCGCCAAGCTGCGTCGAGAACAGCACCTCGACCGGATCGTCGAGTTCCTCGGTCAGGTCGACCACCGCGGTGTCGAACACCACGAGCCGGGTCCGGACCGCCGGGATCGACGCCATGACGGCGCCGAGGATCCCGGAGTAGACCACGGACGAGGCCATCGAGCCGCTCTGGTCGACACACAGGATGACGTCGCGCAGCGACGAGCGCTTGCGGCCGAAGCCGATCCGGGTTTCCGGAACGATGGTTTTGTAATCCGGCTGGTAGTGCTTCAGATTGGCCTTTATGGTGCGGTTCCAGTCGATCTCGGCATGGCGCGGCCGTCGGTTGCGCGCGGCGCGGTTCAGCGCCCCCGCGATGGCCTGGCGCAGCGGGTTTTCCAGTTTTCGCATCAACTCCTCGACGACGGCCCGCACCACGGCGCGGGCGGTCTCCCGCGTCTTGCCGGACAGGACTCCGCGCATCGACAGCAGGCTCGCCACCAGGTGCACGTCCGGCTGCACCGCCTCCAGCATCTCGGGCTCGGTCAGCATGCGCGTCATATCGAGCCGCTCGAAGGCGTCCTTCTGCAGGATCTGCACGACGCTCTTCGGGAAATACTCGCGGATGTCCGACAGCCATCGCGGCACATAGGGGCTCGAGCTGCCCAGCCCGCCCGTGCGGTCGGAGTCGTACAGCGCGCCGAGCGCGTTGTCGATCGCAACATCCGCCGCGTTCAACTCGCAACCGGTGCCGTCGGCCTCGTCGGCGCCCAGCACCAGACGCCAGCGGCGCAGTCTTTCATCGGTCGCTGCCATCTGCGCCTCCCGGTTCCGGCGACTCCAGCCCCAGCAACTGCGCCAGCACCGGCAGCACGGCATCGGCCGCCGCCACGTCGAACGCGGCGGCGTCTCCCGCGGCAGCCTTGACGCGGGAGGCAGCACCGCGGACGACCCGCTTACCCATCTGCCGGCGTTCGGGCGGCGGAAAGGCGGCGAAGGTCCGCCGCAGCAGCGGCAGGATCTCCGTGAAATGGTCGGCGCCCAGGCCGACAAGCCATGCGTCGACCAGCTGCCAGAGCCCGTCGTCGTGGATCAGTATCAGACCGCTGCCGCCGAGCAACCCCTCGATCCAGGCCGCCGCGGCCGCCGGTTCCGTGGCCAGCGACAGGGCCAGGCTCAACCGCCGCGCCAGCTCGTCACCGTCGAGATCCCCGGCATCGTGCAGCAGCCGGGCGGCGCGGCCCGCGATCAGCCCGTGCAGCCCCCCCTGCTCCATCAACTGGCGCAGTGTGGCGCGCCAGGCGCCCAGATGTTCGTCGTTGCGCAGAAGGGTGAGGGCGCGCTCGCTGCCGTCGATCAGGCCCAGCATGTGGCCGGCCGCCTCGTCGTCCAGCGAGGCGCAGGCCGCCGGCAGCCCGACGCAGATCCGCGCCACCAGCCCGTCGACCACGCCCAGCACGCTTTCGGCGTCGGTCTGCCGGACATTGCCGTAGCGCGAAACGTTGGCCAGCGGCGGCAGCGCCTCCATCAGCTGCAGCACGTCGGCGGCCAGCGCCGTACGGTCGGCGATGGCGGCGACCAGCGATGCGACAGCCTCGGGGAGTTCGGCCAGCAGCGCATCCTCGACCAGGCCGGTCAGGGTCGCGAGCTTCTCCGCCTCCGCCGCCGATCGGGCGACGCGCTGGGCGGCCGCCTCGGCGACCGTGCTGCCCCAGCGCCCGGCATCGATCAGGGAAACCGCGAACTCGACCCGCCACTGCAGGCGCCATCGCTCGTGGAAGGTACCCTTGTCATTCTGCTGGCGCTGCAGACTGCCCCAGGGGATGCCCAGCAGGTTGAGCCGGTGCAGCAGATGGCTGCGGGCGAGATCGTTGGGCTTGCGCAGGTCCAGGTCGTAGTCCTTGTGATCGGCGGAGGGCGGCAGCCGCAGGCTCTTCTGGTGGCGCGCGAGATCGCGCTGCAGCGGCGTCGCCGGTGCGTCCTCGGGCACCGCGCCAAGCCGCCTGCCGACCACCAGCCTGTCGCGAATGAGCTGCATCGGCGCGTCCATGCCGAAGCACATGACGGTCAGTGCCGCCTCGTCGAGTTCCTCGAGGCCGGGGCCCGGCCTGCCACGGAGCGCTGCCAGCGTTTCGGCGAGGCGCGCGGCCTCGATGACATGGGCCGAGGAGGCGTCCAGGTCCTGCTTGCGCATCAATCGCGCCGCACGGGTCAGCCAGCGTACCGCCAGATTGCCGTCGCCGGACCACAGGAGGTCGTACCATTCGGGCGAATCGACACCGGCCCCGTAGCCGGATTCGAGGGCCATTCGGTCATACGACCACGGCGTCCAGGCGGCCGCCGTCTTGACCTTGGCGAGTCCCTTCAGCAAGTCCCTGTCGGCCCCCAGTCTGCCTTTCTCGTCGCGCTGCGCGATCGCCGGCGCATGCCAGGCGCCGCAGACGACGGCGATACGCGCGAATCCCTCGTCGACGGCGGCGCGCACGCATTGCCGCATGTGGGCCTCGCGGCGTTGCTCGAGCAGATCGTCCACCGCGGTCACCGACTCGCGCAGCGTCGTCATCGCCTCCGAGACTGCCTGGAAGATCTCGCCCGCACCGCCGCCGCCCCGTCGGCTTTCGATCAGCAGGTCCCACCAGCGCTCGCCGTCGGCGAAACCGGCCGCCTCGGCCAGCGAGCCCAGCGGGTCGGACCGCACGGGATCCGGCTCGCGCTCGTCGATATCATCACCCGTTTCCGCTGCATCGGGTTCGGCCAGACGGTTTCGCTGCGGCAGGTCGATGAAGCGCACCGGGACATCGCGCGCCAAGCCGAGGCGGATCGCCTGCCATTCGGGCGAATAGCGGGCAAAGGGGTAGAAGACCGCCTTTTGCGGCTCGTCCGGCACGTAGACCAGCAGCGCCACCGGCGGCTTCATCTCCGCATTCGCGGCGAGCGGCAGGATGTCCTCCGCGTCGGGCGGCCCCTCTACGAGGATCGCATCGGGAGCCATCGCCTCCAGCGCGCGCACCAGGCTGCGGGCCGATCCCGGCCCGTGGTGGCGGATGCCGAATATGCGGACGGGATCGTCGGTCACAGCGACTCCCGGCAGGCGCGGTAGATGTCCTTCCAGTCGCGGCGTTCCTTGACCACGGTCTCCAGGTACTCCTTCCAGACGATGGCATCCTGGACCGGGTCCTTGACCACCGCGCCGGTCAGCCCCGAGGCGATGTCGGCGGCCGTCAGCCTGCCGTCGCCGAAATGGCCGGCCAGCGCCATGCCACTGTTGACGACGCTGATCGCCTCGGCGGTGGACAGCGTGCCGGTCGGCGATTTCAGCTTGGTCTTGCCGTCGGCGGTCTTGCCGTCGCGCAACTCCCGGAACACGGTGACGACGCGACGGATCTCCTCGATGGGCGGCATCTCGGCCGGCAGCTCCAGCGCGCGGCCGAGCGCGGCGACGCGGGTCTGCACGATCGCGACCTCCTCGTCGGCGGTCGCCGGCACCGGCAGGATGACCGTGTTGAAGCGACGTTTGAGGGCCGACGACAGCTCGTTGACGCCGCGGTCGCGGTTGTTGGCCGTGGCGATGACGTTGAAGCCCTTGGTGGCCCTGACTTCGTCGTTCAGCTCGGGGATCGGCAGGGTCTTTTCCGACAGGATGGTGATCAGCGTGTCCTGCACGTCCGACGGCATGCGCGTCAGCTCTTCGACACGGGCGATCTTGCCGTCCTGCATGGCATGCATGACGGGGCTGGGCACGATGGCCGCGGCGCTCGGCCCCTTGGCCAGCAGCAACGCATAGTTCCAGCCGTAGCGGACCGCTTCCTCGGCGGTGCCGGCGGTGCCCTGGACCAGCATCCGTGAATCGCCGCTGATCGCCGCTGCCAGATGCTCGCTGACCCAGCTCTTGGCCGTGCCCGGGACGCCAAGCAGCAGGAGGGCCCGGTCGGTAGCCAGCGTCGACACGGCGATCTCGATCAGCCGCCGATTGCCGATGTATTTCGGCGCCACCTCGAAGCCGTTGTCCAGCTTGCCGCCCAGGACGTAAGTGGAGACCGCCCAAGGCGACAGTTTCCAGTTCGGCGGACACTGGCGTTCGTCGACCTTGGCCAGAGCCGCCAGCTCCTCGGCGAACTCGTGTTCGGCGGCCTGGCGCAGCATGGCGCCGTCAGCCTTGTCGGGTTTGCTCACGGTTTCAGCTCCTTTCGCATATCCATCCGGAATTCGAGGCACCGGACAAATCGATCCACCATGTCGTCGAGGCCGCTCGACCAGCCGTTCCGGTCGGTGCGCCATCCCGTGGCCGCCTCGGTGGCCAGGGCCGGGTCCATGTGCCGGGCGAAATCCTTCTTCACCAGCTCGCGCAGCTGCCATCCGTCGGCGGGCCGCTCGGGGAACCGGGTCTTGAGCCATGCGAGCACCCGGGCCGAGAAGTCGCGGCTCCAGGCGTGATCGCAAGCCGACAGCAGTATCCCCGCGACATGCGAATCGCCGCCACCCAGGCGATTCGTGACCGCGTTCTCGCGTGTGGCCGGGTCCGCCGAAGCCATGGCGGCCAGCAGGGCCGGCCTGTGGGTCTCCAGGTGCCGCGCAGACTTCACGAGCCCCTGCAACGCGCCCAGCAATGCGGCGCCCCATGGAACATCACTCTGCCGCGCCGCGGCCCGGCTCCAGCCCCAGATCAGGGCATCGCGCCAGTCGGACTTGGCTGCCGCGGCGGTCCAGTCCGCGGGTTGCGCGCCGGACCACGCCCCGAGAGGCGTGCCGGCGACAAGGGCCATGAGCAGGGACGCCTTCTTGCCCAGTCCCGAATGCTGGCGATCGGACAGGCCGTCGCGCTTCATCGCCTTGTCGAGCTGGTCCGGCAGCGTGACCGCCAGCACGGCCTTGCCGCCGAGCAGGCCGCGTTTCTCGGCCAGCTTCACCAGGTCGCCGACGCGCGCCCCCATGCGGGCGGCGTAGCGGCTGCCGGGCAGCAGCGCCAGCAGTTCGGCGGCCGCCTGGCGGACCTCGGCCCGGCGGTCATCGAGCGCCGATTCCAGGAAATCCTCGTCCGCCTCCGAGAGGCCTTCGGCAAGCGCGGCCAACAGCCTGGCCCGGTCGCCGGCGGCCTCGCCGTCCCAGCTCTCCGCCAGCATGTCGCGGCCGCGGCCCGGATCGCCCCGGCGGATCGCCGACAGCGCCGCGACGCGGTCCTCGATGTCGCCGCCGTCCCAGGCCCGTTCGGCATCCCCCGAACCGGCCGGCGACCAGTCGGGATGCTGCGCCGCAAGCCAGCTGCCGCGCGCGCCGAGGACCGAGCGGATCGCCGCGCCTTCGGATCGCGCATGCGACTCGAGGCGGTGCAGCAGCGCCGGCAGCAGCTCGTCCGGCGCCCGCAGGCCGGCCGCCGCGGCGAGCGCACACCATTCGGGCAGGAGCTCGGAGAAGCCCTCGAACAGGATGGCGGCGAGCTGGCGCCCGGCCTTGTCGGAACAGACCGGCCCGTCGTCGCGCGGGGCGGGTTCGGGCGCATGACCATCTCCCCGGGCAATACGACGTCCGGCCCGGCAGTAGACCGACAGGATCGCGGCCTGTGCCAGCATGGTTTCCGCCGGGTCCTCTGCCTTCGCCGCCTGCAGCATCGCACCGCACGCCCCGTCGACACGGCCATCGTGTCCGCCGCCCCGGTCGGCACCGAGGATGGCGGCACCCAGCAGCGCCTGCCACTGCGCCTCGGCGCCACTGTCCTGCGTGCGCCGGGTCACGCAACCCTCGTCACGGCAGCTCCGGAATGGCCACGGCCGACCACGAAGAACCGGCCGTCGGCCGAGATGCTGAGGGGCGTGAGGCAGTCGCCCGACCACTCGCCGAAGACGTCGATCGCGCCGCCGCCGCCGATCGACAGCAGCTCCCAGCTATGGGTGAATCCGGGGTCGACCGGCAGCGCCATGCCGGAGTCGTCGCGCAATGCCCAGGCGCCGCCTGGCCCGCGCACCGGCCGCACGCCAGCGACCGCCATCGGCCAGCGTTCCAGCCACGGCGCCCGTGCGAGCGCCGTGCCATATGCTGCGAGCGCCTCCGGGATCGCGAGCACGGCGGGAAGGGTGTCGGCCGGCCTTGTCTCGCCGGTGCGCTGCCGGACGATCGCTCGCAACGATAGGCCGCCGGGATAGAACGCCAGCTCGCCCGGGAACCGCGTGCCGGCCACGATGCTGGCGTCGAGCGGCTGGTTCCCGGCAGCGAAATTCAGGATCAGGGCCGGCCGTGCCGACTGCGCGCCCCACAGCCAGTTCCACTGGGCCCGGAGGCGGTCTTCCTCCTCCACGCGCTGGCCGAGCACCAGCCATTCATCCGCAACGCTCGGGACATCGGCGAGATCGTCCTTAGCCACCGACCAGCCGACGGCGGACCGCAGGTCTTCGCGCAGCCCGGCGTCCAGGGTGTCGATGCGGCGATATCCCCGCGCCAGCAGATGCAGGCGGCCGATCGCCGTCAGCAGCCGCGCCTCCCAGCCGTCGCCGGACGAGGTGAGCTCGCCGAGCTGCCGCACCAGCCGCGCCAGCCCGGGGGCCTGGGCATCGACCATCCGTGCCGCCATCCCGTCCCAGAAGGAATACGGCTCGGCCTGCAGGCCCGCGAACCCGCGACGCAGCAGATCGGCCAGCCAGACGTCGAGTTCGTCCAGCCCGGCGGCGATCTTCTTCTCCCGGGCGGCAACGCGTTTCGCCTGTGCCTTCGGGTCCGCGGCCGCGTCCTTCTTCTTTGCGGCGCGGTCCGCCTTCTTCGCGACCCGGCTGTCGCGGCCGGCCAGCCAGTCGGCGACCCATTCCGGGGCCCCGCCTCGCGCGAAAACGCGCTCGTCCTCGCCGAAGATCAGGAACAGCCCGAGCGAATGCTTGCACGGAAACTTGCGGCTGGGGCAACTGCATTTGAAGGCGGGCTCGGACAGGTCGATGCGGGTCTGGTACGGTGTCTTGCCGCTGCCGCTGATTTCGCCCCACACGGCGCGGTCGTCACGGCCGAGAAGCGACCACTTGGCGGCCTTTGCCAGTCCACGGCCCGCCTTCTCGCTGCTCGCGTCCGGCGCAAGCTCGAGGATTTGTCCGACCGTCCATTTCACGCCCGTACCGCCCCTCCGATCCCGGAATCAACCGAGGGTTCCCGCATACGCTGGGACCGCAGCTATCGATTGATAGCAGGTGCAGGTGTGAGTCGGTAACGGTAAAGTCTTAAGGACCGGTGAAGACCCGGTCAGACGCGACCGTCCAGCGCGGTGAACCAGTCGCGGCGCTCCGTCGCCTCGGCAATCTCGTGATCGAGCCATTCGGCAAGGAAGCCGTCGCCGTAGGTCTGGCGCAGATCCTTCAGGCGGGCCAATTCGCTCTCACACGCCTCGGCCAGGATCTCCGCCTGCTCGTGCCGGTCGCCCTCCTCCAGAAGCGGCAGAAATCGCATCTTCAGTGCGATGACGAGGCGGCTCAGATCGCTCGCCAGCCCGCGCACGTTCGACGTCATCAACGCGTGGAACGCGTCGCGACCGTCGTCCGTGACGTGCAGCATCGAGTCGTCCGGCAGGCTGTCGGTCGCCGCCGTCCCGTCCTTGGCGGCGATCAGCCCCTCGAGCCGGAGCAGTTCAAGCGACGAGCCCAAGAGGTCGAGCGACGGGCCGACGATGCGCGCCACGAAGAAGCGGATCTCCCGCGCCAGATCGGCGTAGGACGTGTCCGCCTCGACAAGGCTGCCAAGCGCTGCAAGACGCACCGCTTCGGCCGGGATGAGGGTGTTGTCGCGATACATGTGTCCGCTGTCCGTCGCATTGTTGCTACCGTCCAATATTACATCAAAACATGGTCAGACGGTTAACAATTTCAAGGTTTGCGACCGAGCGTCAGCCGGCGCTCAGGCCGCGCAGCCGCTCGTTGCGGCGGCGCAGCAGCTCCAGCGCCGTCATCAGGCAGATCGAGAATATGATCAGCAGCGTCGCCACCGCGAGGATGGTCGGGCTGATCTGCTCACGGATGCCGGCCCACATCTGGCGCGGGATGGTGCGCTGCTCGAAGCCGGCCATGAACAGCACCACGACGACCTCGTCGAACGAGGTGACGAAGGCGAACAACGCGCCGGAGATCACGCCCGGCAGGATCAGCGGCATCTGCACCTTGAAGAAGGTGCGCACCGGGTCGGCGCCGAGACTCTGCGCGGCGCGGGTCAGGCTGTGATCGAACCCGATCAGCGTCGCCGTCACCGTGATCACCACGAAGGGCGTGCCGAGCACGGTGTGGGCGAGGATCAGCCCGGTATAGGTCTGGGTCAGCCGGAGATCGGAATAGAAGAAATACATGCCGGCCGCGGTGATGATCAGCGGCACGATCATCGGCGAGATCAGCACGCCCATGATCAGCGTCCGGTACGGCAGATAGGAGCGGCTGAGGCCGAGCGCCGCGGCAGTTCCCAGCACCGTCGCCAGGATCGTGGCGGAAATGCCGATGATGAAGCTGTTGCCGATCGAGTGGATCCACTGCTGATTGTTGATGATGTCCTCGTACCAGCGCAGCGAGAACGCATCCGGGTCGAGGCTGAGCATTCCCTTTGTGAAGGTGAAATACGGCTCGGCGTTGAACGACAGCGGCATGATCACCAGGATCGGCGCGATCAGGAACAGGAAGATCAGCGCGCAGATGAAGCGGAAGCCGTAATACCAGGCCTTGTCGATCGGCGTCGCATAGGGTGGTGGTCCGGCCATACCGTCAGCCCAGCTTCATGTTGTCGATGCCGACGAGTCGGTTGTACAGCCAGTACAGTGCGAGGACACCGGCCAGCAATATGCCGCCGAGGGCAGCCGCCAGCCCCCAGTTCAACGATTTCTGCATGTGGAAGGCGATGAAATTGCTGATCAGCTGGCCGGTCCGCCCGCCGACCAGGGCCGGCGTGATGTAATAGCCGATGGCGAGGATGAAGACGAGAATCGATCCCGCCCCGATGCCGGGCACGGTCTGTGGGAAATAGACCTTCCAGAACGCGCGCGCCGGCGTGGCGCCGAGCGACTGCGCCGCCCGCACGTAGCTCGGCGAGACCGTCTTCATGACGCTGAACAGCGGCAGCACCATGAACGGCAAGAGGATATGGATCATGGCGACGACGGTGCCGGTCATGTTGTAGATCATCTGAATCCGGTTCTCGTCGCCGATCAGGCCGAGCGACACCATGATGTCGTTCAGCACCCCTTCGGTCTGCAGCAGCACGATCCATGAGGTCGTGCGCACCAGAAGGGAGGTCCAGAACGGCAGCAGGACCATGATCATCAGGAGGTTGCTGATCCGCAGCGGCTGCGTTGCCATCAGGTAGGAGATCGGGTAGGCGAGCAGAATGCAGGCAACCGTGATGAACAGACTGACTTGAAGGGTCCGCAGGAACAGCGTCACATAGATCTGCCGATCCTCCGACTGCGCCGTCAGCTGGCCCTCAGCGTCATAGGTCATGTCGACCGCGGCGAGATAATAGCCGAGCGTAAAGCGCGCCGACACGCGCTGGAACGCCAGCCAGGTCTCGCGCTTGCCCCAGTCCTCGTCCGCCTCGATCATGGCTTCCCGCCAGGGGCCCGCGTCCACCCGGGACAGCTTGCGCGCGCTCGACGTGATCAGCGAGCGCGAACCGGGAAGCTCGTAATTGAGGCGCGTGGCGACCCTGCCCACGGTCTTGTCGTTGCGGGCCTGGACGAGGTCGCGCGCCACCACGGCGAACACTTCTTCCGGCGGCAGCCCAGCCTTGGCGCTGTCCCAGGCTGCCAGCGCCCGGGCCGCATTGGGCATGGATTCGACGACGACCGGATTGTCGACGCTGCGGTAGACCATCAGCGCGATCGGCCACACGAAGGTGATCAGGATGAAGGCGAGGAGCGGCACGACGAGGCCGAACGCGCGCAGCTTCATCCGCTGCTGCGTCTGGCGCAGCTTGCGCTTCAGCGGCACGCCGTCCACCGTCGTCAGTACGATCTTGCCCGCTGTCGCGTCAGCCATATCACAAGTCGCCGACCGGCCCATCCGCACGAAAATTGCACGCAAGACCGGCGCGAAATTGAGGCCGGAGGGACGATAACCGATCATCCCTCCGGCAGTTGCACTACCTCGCCAGCCAGGCCGCGAAGCGCTCGTTGAGCTCGTCCTGGTGGTCGGCCCACCACGCGAAGTCATTCTGGAGCGCGTTCTTGAAGTTGTCCGGCGCCGTCGGCATGTGGGGCCCCATCTCGATGCCCGCATTGGCGTGCTTGCCGATCAGCGGGATCGACGACTTGCGCGCCGGACCATAGGAGATCCAGGCGGCCTGATCGGCCAGGCGCTGCGTATCGGTGGAGTACTTGATGAACTCCATCGCCGCCCCTTTGTTCTTCGCGCCCTTGGGGATGCCCCACAAATCGATGTCCCACACCTGGCCGTCCCAGACGATCTCGAACGGCTTGTTCTCCTCGGCAATGGCGTTGAAGATGCGGCCATTATAGGCCGTGGCCATGACGACCTCGCCGTCCGCCAGCATCTGCGGCGGCTGGGCGCCGGCCTCCCACCACAGAACGTCGTCCTTGATGCGGTCGAGCATCTTGAAGGCGCGGTCCACGCCCTCGGGCGTCGACAGCGCGTCGTAGACGTCGTCGACCGGCACGCCGTCCGCGATCAGGGCGAATTCCAGATTCGGCTTCGGGCCCTTGCGCATGGCGCGCTTGCCGGGGAATTTCTTCGTGTCGAAGAAATCGGCCATGGTCTTCGGCCCACCGCCCGGGAACTTGGTCTTGTCATAGGCGTAGACGGTCGACCAGATGATCGTCGCGATGCCGCATTCGTGGATCGTGCCGGGCAGGAAGTCCTTGGTCGCGGGCGTGCCATCGGGCGCCGCCGGCAGGACCGACGCGTCGATCGGTTCGAGCAGCCCCTCGTCGCACCCGAGCACGACGTCCGACAATTCGAGATCGACGAGATCCCAGACCACGTTCCTGGACTCGACCTGCGCCTTGATCTCGGCGAGCCCGCCATTGTAGTCCTCCGAGTTGATCTGTATGCCGGTCTTCTTGGCGTACGGCTTGTGGTACGCCTCGATCTGGCTCTTGGTGTAGGCGCCGCCCCACGAGACGACGGTCAGGCTATCCGCCCGCGCCGCCGTGGCGGCGGCCATCGCTCCGGCTGCGACCAGCACTCCGTATTTCAAAAACGCGCTCATATTCCAAGCTCTCCCTTGTCTTCCGGTTATGATTACGCCGGCATCGCCGACGGCTGATGTTTCGGACTGGTCCACGCGGCTCGAAATCAATCCGGGCCGGCATGGTCCGCCCATCCCACTCAAAGGGCGTCTAGCGCCCTGCAATCCTCCTTCTCCCAACCGACTTTCACCGTCGCCTTTTCCGCCAGCGCGGCGTGTCCCGACGCGTTCGGCACCTTGACGATGAAATCGTCATGGCCGCATACGTTGACCCGCGTGCGGATGTGGTCTCCCAGATAGATCAGCTCTTCCACGGTGCCATCGAAGACGTTCGGCACCGAGCCCTCCGGCGGGTTGATGGTCACCCGCTCGGGCCGCAGCGACAGGGTCGTGCGCTCGCCATTGCCCGACACGTTGACCGGCAGGGCCTCCACTATGCCGCTGCCGTCGATCTCGACGGTGCAACTGTCGCCATTGATCGCCTTGACCGTTCCGAGCAGGCGGTTGTTCTCGCCGATGAACTGCGCGACGAACGCGTTCTGCGGGCGTTCGTAGAGTTCGGCCGGCGTCGACAGCTGCTGGACGACGCCGTCGTTGAACACCGCGATGCGGTTCGACATCGTCAACGCCTCGGCCTGGTCGTGCGTCACATAGACGACCGAGACCCCGAGATTCTCGTGGATGTGCTTGATCTCATATTGCATCTCCTCGCGCAGGTTCTTGTCCAGCGCGCCGAGCGGCTCGTCCATCAGCACGAGATCGGGGTCGAAGACCAGGGCGCGCGCGACGGCGACCCGTTGCTGCTGGCCACCGGACAGCTGTCCGGGCCGGCGCCCCGCCATTTCCGGCAGTTGCACCATGTCGAGGGCGCGCTTGATGCGCCGCTCGACCTCGGACTTGTCCATGCGCCGGACCTCGAGGGGGAAGGCGAGGTTTTCCCAGACCGACATGTGCGGGAACAGGGCGTAGTTCTGAAAGACCATGCCGATGCCGCGCTTGTAGGGCGGGACATTGTTGATCGGCCTGCCGTTCAGCATGATCTGGCCGTGCGTTGCCGGCTCGAATCCCGCCAACATCATCAGACACGTGGTCTTACCGGAGCCCGACGGGCCCAGCATCGTCAGAAACTCGCCCCGTGCGATGTCGAGGTTCAGGTTCTTGACGACGAGCACCTCGCCGTCGTAGCTCTTCTGAACGTCGATGAACCGGACAATCGGTTCGCTGTTATCCTTCATACCCCAGATTTCAGGTCCCTGTCTGTACCGACGCAGCGGCTGCGCCATGCCGGCCGGCTGACCCGGCTCTCGGCCTTATGCTTATTCAAGCACGGGAAAAAGTAAAGGCTGTCGTGGGTTAAGGCTCCGCGGGCGGTTGCGGCGGGGCGCCATGCCGCACCGTCGTGCGGCCATTATCCCTGCGGGACGGCGCGCCGGCCGGCAGGACGCGTTACGCGGCGCGCTTCAGGGAGAGGACGCGCCAGACGTCGACCAGCGCGTCCACCAGCGCGTCCATCATTGCATCGTCGTGCAGCGGGCAGGGCGTCAGGCGAAGACGCTCCGTCCCCCGGGGCACGGTCGGGTAGTTGATGGGCTGGACGTAGATCCGGTGCTGCTCAAGCAAGAGGTCGCTGGCCTGCTTGCACAGGGCCGCGTCGCCGACAAGGACCGGCACGATATGGCAGACCGACGGCATCACCGGCAGCCCGGCCTCCTTCAGCCGCCGCTTCAGGGTTTCGGACCGCTCCTGGTGCCGGTCGCGCAACTCCTGCGACTTGCGGACGTGGCGCACGCTGGTCAGGGCGCCGGCGGCGACCGCAGGCGGCAGCGCCGTGGTAAAGATGAACCCGTCGCCGTAGGACCGCACGAAATCGACCAGATCCGCGGAAGCGGCGATGTAGCCGCCGATCACGCCGAACGCCTTGCCAAGCGTGCCCTGGACGACGGTGATCCGGTCCATGACGCCGTCGCGCTCGGCGATTCCCGCCCCGTTCGGCCCGTACATGCCGACCGCATGCACCTCGTCGAGGAAGGTGATCGCGTTGTGCTTGTCGGCCACGTCGCAGATCTCCGCGATCGGGCCCACGTCACCGTCCATCGAATAGACCGATTCGAAGATCACCACCTTGGCGGTGTCCGGGTCGTCGGCCGCCATCAGGCGATCGAGATCCTCGGGGTCATTGTGCTTGAAAATCCGTTTGTCGGCGCGCGAATGGCGGATGCCCTCGATCATCGAGTTATGATTCAGGGCATCGGAATAGAGAATGCAGTTCGGCAGCTTGGCGCCCAGGGTCGACAGCGCCGTCATGTTGGCGACGTAGCCGGAGGTGAACAGCAGTGCGGCTTCCTTGCCGTGCAGGCTTGCCAGTTCCTGTTCCAGCAGGACGTGGTAATGGTTGGTCCCGGAGATATTCCTGGTCCCGCCGGCGCCGGCGCCGCAACTGTCGATCGCCGCAACCATGGCGTCGCGAACCTGCTGGTTCTGGCCCATCCCGAGGTAGTCGTTGGAGCACCACACCGTGACATCGGACAGGCTGTCCGCGTCATGCCGGACGGCGGTCGGGAAGTTACCGCATTTTCGCTCCAGGTCGGCAAAGATCCGGTACCGGCCCTCGTTCTTCAGATCCTCGAGCCTCTCGTGGAAAAAACGGTCGTAATCCATTGTTCTAGAACCCTTTTGCCCGCGCAATTGCCTCCACTTCCAAGCAGATCATAGCCGCCCTCGGATGTCGTTTGGTTGACCTGCGTCAAAAACGCGACAATTTGTCGCCGTTGCCGTGGCTCACAGCCCCGCCGCCATTTCCGCCGTATCGTCCAGCGCCTTGGCGAACCGCTCCATGATCATGTCGATCTCGTCCTCCTTGATGATGAGGGGCGGGCAGAAGGCGATGGCATCGCCGGGCAGGGCGCGCACGAGGAGGCCGTGCTGCTGCGCCCGAGCCATGCAGTGCGGGCCAACCGCGTGCGCCGCGTCGAAATTCTCGCGGCTGGCCTTGTCCTTCACCAGTTCGATAGCGCCGATCAACCCGGCGCCGCGCACTTCGCCGACAAGCGGGTGGTCGGCGAACTTCTGGAGCCCCTCCTGAAAGCGCGGCGCGATTGTCCGCACATGGCCGAGGATATCGCGTTCCTCGTAGATCTTGAGGGTCTCAAGCGCGACCGCGGCGGGGACGGGATGCCCACTGTAGGTGTAGCCGTGACCGAACGTGCCGATCCTGCCGGAATTGTCCCGCACGGCGGCGTAGACCTTCTCGTCCACCATCACCGCCGAGATCGGCAGATAGGACGAGGACAGCGCCTTCGCCATGGTCATCATGTTCGGCCTGATGGCGAACGTCTCGCTGCCGAACATGTTGCCCGTGCGGCAGAACCCGCAGATGACCTCGTCGGCGATCAGCAGCACGTCGTATTTCGCCAGGACTTCCTGCACCTTCTCCCAATAGGTCACGGGCGGCACGATGACTCCGCCGGCGCCCATGATCGGCTCCCCGATCATGGCGGCGACCGTCTCGGGTCCCTCGTCCAGAATGAGCTTTTCGAGATTCGCGGCCATCCGGCTCGCGAACTCCTCCTCGCTCTCGCCCGCTTCGCCGAACCGGTAGTAATGCGGGCAATCCGCATGGAGGATGTTCTTGATCGGCAGGTCGAAGTCCCGGTGATTGTATGGCAGCCCCGTCATGCTGGCCGACGCCACCGTGACCCCGTGATACGCCTTCATGCGGCTGATGATCTTCTTCTTTTCCGGCCGGCCGAGCGCGTTGTTGTAGTACCAGACCAGCTTGACCACGGTGTCCGTGGCCTCGGAGCCGGAATTGGCGAAGAACACGTGCGACATCGGCAGCGGCGCCAGCTCCTTCAGCCGCTCGGCAAGGTCGATCATCGGCAGATGGCTCTTCGAGGCGAACCCGTGATAGTAGGGCAGCTCGCGCATCTGCCGCACGGCCGCCTCGATCAGCCGCTCCTCGCCGAATCCGAGCGCGGTGGACCACAACCCCGCCAGCCCCTCGATATAGCCATTGCCGGCATTGTCGTAGACCCACACGCCATCCCCGCGGGCAATGACCAGCGGCCCGGTTTCTTCGTGTTTCTTCAGGTTGGTATACGGATGCAGTACGCTGGCGATATCGCGGGCTTCCGGTGAATTGCCTGATGCAATGGCCATGGTCCATCTTCCTTTATTGAGATGTCACGGGTGCCCCGGCCGGGGTTGGTGGCGGCAAACCTACACCGGGCCTCGCCGCTAGCCAAGAAAAGTTGATCCGGTTAAGCCGATGGCAAGGAGACCCGGTGAAGATTGGCGTCGCGCCGTCGGTTCTTTATGATTTCGTCGAGGTCCATAAGCTTGCGTGTCGTCGGTATCGCGTTCATGGCCCTGGTCTGCCTGTCCACCGCCGGACAGGCGGCGGTCAAGACGCTCGTCTATTGCTCGCGGGAAAGCCCCGACACCTTCAACCCGCAGCTTTCGAGCAGCCAGGCGACCTTCGATGCCAGCGCCCGCCAGGTCTACGATCGCCTGGTGATGTTCGAGCCGACGAGCGGTGCGCTCGTCCCGGCGCTGGCCGAGTCCTGGCGGATTTCCGACGATGGCCGCGACTACATATTCCGCCTGCGCGCCGGCGTTGCGTTCCACACGACTCGCCAGTTCCGGCCAAGTCGGAATCTGACGGCGCGGGACGTCGTGTTCAGCTTTGCCCGCCAGCTCGATCGCAAGCATCCCTGGCACGCCGTTTCCGGGGGCAGCTATCCGTATTTCCGAGCCCTGGGTCTGGAGCAGCTCATCGAGTCCGTGGTCGCGGTCGACGAGTTGACGGTCGCATTCCGCCTGCACCGGCCGAGCGCCTCCTTCCCGTCCATCCTGGCAATGGATTTCGCCTCGATTCTCTCCGCCGAGTATGCGCAGGCCATGGCGGACGCCGGCACGCCCGAACGTCTGGACCGCGAACCCGTGGGCACGGGACCGTTCATGCTGGTCCAGTACCAGCGCGATGCCCTCATCCGCTACGTGGCGCACCGGGGCTACTGGCGCGGCGCGGCGCGGCTCGACAACCTCGTCGTCGCCATCGTCCCGGATGCCGCGGTACGGCTGCAGAGGCTGCGCAATGGCGAATGTCACGTCATCGACCGGCCCGATCCGGCCGATCTGCCCGCCCTGCAGGTCGATCCGGCGATCCTGGTGACGCAGCAGGAGTCCGCCGACCTCGGGTTTCTTGCGTTCAATACCGAAAAACCGCCACTGGACGATGCGCGCGTCCGCCGCGCCCTGTCCCTTGCCATCGACCGCCGGGCGATCGTCGATCGCGCCTTTGGCCGCGGCGCGGTGGCGGCGGCCGGGCCCCTGCCGCCGCACATCTGGCCGAGCGCGGAGGACCCGGCCCC
>JBFGQV010000055.1:0-17285 GCA_041563955.1 Alphaproteobacteria bacterium
AAGGAAGAGGGGGTCGCCGACGCCTTCGCCTTTCCCGGCTTCGTGCCGGCCTATATAAGGCCGCTGTTCTGCCGCGGCGTCGGGCCGTTCCGCTGGGCCGCGCTGTCCGGCGATCCCGAGGACATCTTCCGCACCGATGCGAAGGTCAAGGAGCTGATCCCGGACGATGCGCACCTCCACAACTGGCTCGACATGGCGCGGGCGCGAATCCAGTTCCAGGGCCTGCCGGCGCGCATCTGCTGGGTCGGTCTCGGCCAGCGCCACCGCCTCGGCCTCGCCTTCAACGAGATGGTGGCCAGGGGCGAGCTTTCGGCGCCGGTGGTGATCGGCCGCGACCACCTCGATTCCGGCTCGGTCGCCAGCCCCAACCGCGAGACCGAGGGCATGAAGGACGGCAGCGACGCGGTGTCCGACTGGCCGCTCCTGAACGCGCTGGTCAACACCGCCAGCGGGGCCACCTGGGTGTCGTTCCACCACGGCGGCGGCGTCGGCATGGGCTTCTCGCAGCACGCCGGGATGGTGGTCGTCTGCGACGGCACCGAGGACGCCGCGCGGCGGATCGAGCGGGTGCTTTGGAACGACCCGGCGACCGGCGTCCTCCGCCACGCCGACGCCGGCTACGACGAGGCAATCGCCTGCGCCCGCGAGCAGGGCCTGAACCTGCCGATGGCGGATTGAAGGCGCATGACCGAAACCCTCACTCTCACGCCCGGACAGGTGACCCTGGCACAGCTGCGGCGGCTTGCCGCCGGCGGCGTCGCGGTGGCCCTGGACGAATCGTGCCGCGATGCCGTCGCGGCGGCGTCGGCCCAGATCGACGCGATCGTCGCCGAGGACCGCACAGTCTATGGCGTCAGCACCGGGTTCGGGCTGCTCGCCGACAAGCGGATCCCGCACGACGAGCTGGCGCTGCTGCAGCGCAACCTCGTGCTCTCGCACTGCACCGGTTCCGGCGCGCCGCTGGCGGACGACGTCATCCGGCTGGTCCTGGCGCTCAAGGCGGCGGCGCTGGCGCGCGGCCATTCCGGGGTTCGCTGGGAGTTGATCGACGCGCTGCTGCGCCTGCTGGACGCCGAGGTCTACCCGGTCATCCCGTCAAAGGGCTCGGTCGGCGCGTCTGGCGACCTCGCGCCGCTGGCGCATCTGGCGGCGGCGCTGCTCGGGGTCGGCGAGGTGCGCTACCACGGCGAGACCCTGCCGGCGGTGTTCGGGCTGAAGCGGGCCGGCCTCGCGCCGCTCGTGCTCGGCCCCAAGGAGGGCCTCGCGCTGCTAAACGGCACGCAGGTGTCGACGGCCCTGGCGCTGAAAGGATTGTTCGCGGCGGGCGCCGGCTTCGCCGCGGCGGCGGTGGCCGGGGCGCTGTCCACCGACGCGGCCCAGGGCAGCGACGTGCCGTTCGATCCGCGCATCGCCGAGATCCGCGGCCAGGCGGGGCAGATCGCCATGGCGGAAATCTACCGGCGGCTGATGGATGGCAGCCGCATCCGCGATTCCCATGTCGACTGCCCGCGCGTGCAGGACCCGTACTCGCTGCGCTGCCAGCCGCAGGTGATGGGCGCCTGCCTCGACCAGATCGCCCACGTTGCGGTGATCCTCGCGCGCGAGGCCAACGCGGTCACCGACAACCCGCTGCTGTTCCCGGAGGACGGTGAGGTGCTGTCCGGCGGCAACTTCCATGCCGAGCCGGTGGCGCTGGCGGCCGACAACCTCGCCCTGGCGATCGCCGAGACCGGGGCGCTGTCGGAGCGCCGCACCGCCCTCCTCATGGATCCGGGGTTCAGCGGCCTGCCCGCCTTCCTCGCCGCCGAGGGCGGCATCAATTCCGGTTTCATGAACGCCCAGGTCGCGGCGGCGGCGCTGGTCTCGGAGAACAAGGCGCTGGCCCATCCGGCGAGCGTCGACAGCCTGCCGACCTCGGCCAACCAGGAGGATCACGTCTCGATGGCGACCCACGCCGCGCGGCGGCTGGGCGACATGGCGGAAAACCTCGCCGAGATCGCGGCGCTCGAGCTCCTGTGCGCGGCCCAGGGCATCGAGTTCCACCGGCCGTTGAAGAGCTCCCCCGTGCTCGAGGAGGTGATGGCGGAGATCCGCGCCCTGGTCGCGCCGTGGGATGCGGACCGCTATTTCGCGCCGGACCTGGCGGCGGTCCGCACGCTGGTGGCGGGCGGCGGCTACCGGCGCTTCGTGCCCGGCCTGCTGCCCGACGGGGACTGAACGGCGGTGGCGGCGGCGCCATTCCTGTTCCGTGGCGGGCGCACACCGCTGCTGGTCAGCATGCCCCATGTCGGCACCCACATCCCGGCGGACATCGCCGCGGTGCTGACGGACGAGGCGCTTGCCGTGCCCGACACCGACTGGCATGTCGACCGGCTGTACGATTTCCTCGACGATCTCGGCGCCTCGGTGATCGCGGCGACCCATTCGCGCTATGTCGTCGACCTCAACCGCGCGCCCGACGGCGCCGACCTCTATCCCGGCCGGCACACGACCGAGCTGTGCCCGACGACCGGCTTCTTCCGCCAGCCGCTCTACCGCGACGGACGCCTGCCCGACGATGCGGAAATCGCGCGCCGCGTCGACGCGTACTGGCAGCCCTATCACACGGCGCTCGCGGCCGAGCTCGAACGGCTGCGGTCGCTGCACGGCTTGGCGCTGCTGTGGGACGCCCACTCCATCGCCTCCGAGGTGCCGCGCTTCTTCGAGGGAAGGCTGCCGGACCTCAACCTCGGCACCAATGGCGGCGCGTCCTGCGATCCCGCGCTCGCGGCACGCGTCATGACGGTGGCCGAGGCGGCGCAAGGCTACAGCGCGGTGCTGGACGGCCGCTTCAAGGGCGGCTACATCACCCGCCATTACGGACGTCCGGATGACGGGATCCACGCGCTCCAGCTCGAGCTGTCGCAGCGCACCTATATGGAGGAGGGCGCGCCGTTCACGTTCCGCGAGGAGCTGGCGGATCAGGTCCGGCCGGTCCTGCGGGCCATGCTGGAAGCGGCGGTGGCGTGGGCAGGGGGACAAAATTTGTGAACGGCCCGGCGCGCCGGAATGGACCGCCGCCGTGCCGTGTAGACAGTTGCGGGACCGCCCGTACCGCGGCCCCACAACCGGACAATGGAGGCTGAACCATGATTCGAATCGCCATAGCGGCTGTGATCGTCATTGTCGCGAGCGCGCTCACCACGATGGTGGCGTATGTCACCTTCCCGCAAGTGGCGCTGCGTATCGACCGGTTCATCAACCCCGAACCCGACCGGGACTACCAGGTCGAACGCGCGATGCAGGCCTTCATCTCGGGCGCGAGAGTGAGCACACCAAGCATGAGCTTTTTCATCACCAGCATCGGACCGGGGGATGGGGCAAATCTGGGCGGGCTAGAGGGCGCCGATGCGCACTGCCAGGCGCTTGCCAAGGCGGTGGGCGCCGGTGCCCGAACCTGGCGCGCCTATCTGAGCGCTAGTTACGAATTTGCTCGGGACCGGATCGGCACGGGGCCCTGGCACAACGCCAAGGGCACGCTGATCGCCCGGGATCTTGCGGCGCTGCACGGCGATGCCAACGCCATCAACAAGCAGACCGGGCTGACCGAGGCGGGCGCGATGGTGAACGGCCGCGGCGACAGCCCCAATCGCCACGACATCCTGACCGGGTCCAATGCGGACGGCACGCTGGCCGCGGGCAAGACCTGCAACGACTGGATCCACAGCGGCGACGGCAGCGCCATCGTCGGCCATCACGACAGGATCGGGTTGCGCGACGACGCGCCGTCGAAATCCTGGAACTCCTCGCACGGCTCGCGCGGCTGCAGCCAGGAGGCGCTGCGCGGCACCGGCGGCGACGGCCTGTTCTACTGCTTCGCCGCGGACTGATCCGGACCTGGGGGCGGCATCGCCGACCGGCGCGCCGCCCCCTCTCCACGGTCAAGGTCCGCGGACCGGCCGCTCGCACGGATGTGATCGCCATGGGTCGCCGCATGGGATATGCTCGCCACCCTGCTTTTGTCTTGCAGCCCCGCGGACCTGCTCGATCGCATGGAGCCACGCCCGTCACAAATGCACCTGGCCTCTGTCGTCACCTGCCCCGAATGCGGCCATGAAGCGGCCGAGACGATGCCGACCGACGCCTGCCAGTTCTTCTACGACTGCAGGGGATGCGGCGCGGTGCTGCGGCCCAGGCCCGGCGATTGCTGCGTCTATTGCTCGTACGGCACCGTCCCGTGCCCGCCGAAGCAGGCGGGCCACGGCTGCTGCGCCTGAAGCGCCGGTCGGGAGGGGGCCGGCGCCATGTATTTCCTGCTGGGCGGCGCCGGCCTGCTGGCGGCGCTTGTCGGCCTGTTCTGGCTGAAGGACAGGTGGCGCAGCCCGCTGCTCGCCCGCCTCGCCTATTCCGGGCTGGTCGCCCGCCTCGCCGTGATCGGGGCCGCCCTGTCGCTGGTCGGCGTCCTGCTCGTGCTCGCCGAGTGGGCCGGGCACCTGCCGGCCTAGGCGCGGCGTGTCGCCGCGTTTGCGAATCCCGGCTGCGATGTTTTAATCCGCGCGCGGGCCGGCTAGGGTCGCCGGGACCGGCCGCCGATGCCGCCCATGTTCGCGATAGCCCCGGGGGAGATGCCATGAGCCAATCGTCGCCGCGCCTCGAAGCCGCCTTCGCCGCCTTCGACGAGGCCAATGCCGCCGATCCGAACCGCATCGAGGCGGAGGGCCGGGAGTGGCCGAAGGAGCTCCTGTACGCGCGGCAGATGACCCGATGGCTGGAGCGCTTCGCCCCGGACGCCCCGGAGGCGCTGCGGCTGGCGGCGCGCTGCCAGCACATACGGCGCTGGGAGATCCCGCGCGACAACTATCCGCGCGACCGCGTCGGTTACTTGAAATGGCGCACCGAGCTCAAGCACATGCATGCGCGCATCGCCGGCGAGATCCTGCAGCGCGCCGGCTACGACGAGACGATGATCGCCCGTGTCCAGTCGCTGCTGAAAAAGGAGCGCCTGAAGAGCGATCCCGAGGCGCAGACGCTGGAGGACGTGGTCTGCCTCGTGTTCCTCGAGAACTGGTTCGCCGAGTTCTCGAAACAGCACCAGCCGGACAAGGTGGTCGACATCGTTGCCAAGACCTGGAAGAAGATGTCGCCTGCCGGCCATCGCGCGGCGCTGGAACTGGCTGGCGATCTTCCAGACGAGGCGCGGGCGCTGGTCGAGCGCGCGCTGGCCGCAGACCAGCCGGCCGCGCCGCAATCACAGTGAGGACCCCATGCACCAGTATGATTTCGCGAACCGCACGGCGATCGTGACCGGCGGCGCGCGCGGCATCGGCCATGCGGTGGCCGAGCGGCTGCTCGACTCCGGCGCCGCCGTCAGCCTGTGGGACATCGACGAGGCGGGGCTCGACAAGGCGGTCGCGTCGCTGTCGGCCAGGGGTGAGGTGCACGCCGCCGTGTGCGACGTCGGCGACTGGGCAGCGCAGGCGCGGGCGATGGAAGAGACGCTGGCGCGCTTTGAAGCGGTCGATGTCCTGATCGCCAATGCCGGCATCGTCGGCATCATCAAGCCGGCCTGGGAGTACACGCTGGAGGATTGGGACAGCCTGATCCGCGCCGACCTGTCCGGCGTGTTCTACTCCTGCAAGGCCGCCGTCCCGCACATGCTGGAACGCGGCTACGGGCGCATCGTCGTCGTCTCGTCGATCGCGGGCCTCGAGGGTGCGCCCAACAACGCCGCCTACAGCGCCGCCAAGGCCGGCGCCATCGGCTACGTCAAGGCGATCGGCAAGGAGCTCGCCAAGTCGAACGTGCTGGTCAACTGCGTCGCGCCGTCGGGAATCGACACGCCGTTCATCGACGACGTGCGCGGCCCCTACATGGACTTCGTGCTGTCGCGCATGCCGATCGGCCGGCTCGGCCGGGCCGAGGAGACCGCCTCGCTGATCTGCTGGCTCGCCTCCGAGGAGAACTCGTTCTCGTCCGGTGCGGTGTTCGACAGCTCCGGCGGCCGCGCCGTCTACTGAACGGCCCGATGGCGCCCGCCGATCTCGGCCCCTGTCTGATCTGCGGCCGGCCGATGTGGGACGGGCCGAGCGTCGACCGGCATCACTGGGTGCCGCGCCGGCATGGAGGCGGTGCGCATGCGACCTTGCACCTGGTCTGCCACCGCATGATCCACCGCGTGTTCAGCGAGCGCGAGCTGGCGCAATCCTACAGCGATGCGGAGTCGCTGCGCGCGCATCCCGACATGGCGCGGTTCATCGCCTGGGTGCGGCGCAAGCCGCCGGACTACGTGGACTGGCCGAAGTCGCCGCGACGGCGGCGATGAGCGACATGCGGCACCGGTCCGTCTTCCGCGGAACAAGGGCCCGGCCGGCGACGGTCACGACACCGGCCGCTTCAGGTCCTGTTCGGTGGCGACCACGACGCGGGCCGGTTCGAAATTGCGGTTGAACAGCGCGTCGCCGAGCGATCCCTCGCTGGCGGCTCCGAACTTGACGATGCCGAAGATGTGGTCCGCGGACCTGCCGTCGGACGACACCGGGAGCAGCAGCCGCGCGACGCGGCGGTATTTTGGATTCGGGGTCAGGGCGGGGCCGACGTAATAGACCGGCACGCGGTCCCGTACCGCGCGCTGGAACAGGCGCTGGCGGCTTGTCGCATGTGCCGGCGGCAGCATCTCGTCGAGGAACATCCCGGTCTCGTCGCGGCCGAACACCTGGACGATCCGGGTGCCGACGAGAATACAGCGAAACCGGCCGCCCTCGACCCTGTACATGAACAGGTTCGGCAGCCAGTCGGGCTGGAACTCCGTCGGATCGATGGCGCGTTTCAGGGGAATGCGGGCGCCGGCCCGCTTGCCGAGCCAGTACGCATAGACATCCCTGATCCCGCGATCCGGGATTTCATCGATGAACCCCATTTTCCTGCCTCGCTGGGTGTCCGGAAGTATTCCGGGTCCTTGCGCCCAGCTTGTTCCTCTTTTACCTGTAACAACGGTATTCAGGCGGGAGCTATTCCCTTTCGTATAATTTGCACGGGCGCGGTACTTCCGATGCGGTAGGCCAACTCGGCCGGCTCGGCAATGTCCCATAGGCACAGATCGGCGATCATGCCCGGCGCCAGCACGCCGTGGGTGTCGCCGAGGCCGAGCGCCAGCGCCGCATTTCGGGTCGCGCCGGCAAGCGCTTCCTCGGGCGTCAGCCGGAACAGCGTGCACGCCATGTTGAGCATCAGGAGCAACGAGGTGACCGGAGACGAGCCGGGATTGCAGTCGGTGGCGACGGCCATCGGAACCCCGTGTTCGCGCAAATGCGCCACCGGAGGCAGCTGCGTCTCGCCCAAAGTATAGAAGGCGCCGGGCAGCAGGACGGCGACGGTGCCCGCCCCGGCCAGCGCAAGCACGCCGTCACGCCCGGTATATTCGAGATGGTCCGCCGACAGGGCGCCGTAGCGCGCGGCCAGTGCCGCGCCGCCCAGATCCGAGAGCTGGTCGGCGTGCAGCTTGACCGGCAGGCCCAGCGCCTGTGCCGCATCGAAGACCCGGGCGACCTGCTGCGGTAAAAAGGCGATCGCCTCGCAGAACGCATCGACGGCGTCGGCCAGCCCGGCCTGGGCCGCGACGGGCATCGATTCGCTGCACACGAAATCGATGTATTCGTCGGGCCGCCCGGCGAATTCGTCCGGCAACGCATGCCCGCCGAGGAACGTCGTGCGCACGGTCACGCCGAGCGCTTCGCCCAGCCGCCGGGCGACGCGCAGCTGCTTCAGCTCCGTCTCCACGTCGAGCCCGTAGCCGGACTTGATCTCGACCGTGGTGGCGCCCTCGGCGGCGAGCGCGGCCAGCCGCGGTGCCGATGCGGCGAACAGGTCATCCTCGGTGGTCGCGCGGGTCGCCGCGACGGTCGCCGCGATCCCGCCCCCCTGGCGCGCGATGTCCGCGTAGCTTGCGCCTTCCAGCCGCAGCTCGAACTCCCGCGCCCGGTTGCCGCCGTAGACCAGATGGGTGTGGCAGTCGATCAGGCCCGGCGTGATCCACCGGCCCGACGCGTCGTGGACCCGCGCTGCCACGCGCTCGGGCGGGCCGGGAAGGTCGACCATCGGCCCGACCCATGCGATCGCACCCTGGGCCGCCGCCAACGCACCGTCGCGGATCGCTCCGTAGGGCGGGCCGCCGGGCGTCATGGTGGCCAGGTCGCCGCCGATCCAGATGTCGTCCCACATTCCCCGTGCCCTTTCCCCGCAACCGTTCTATCGTTATGGACGAGGTTCGCAGCACGCCGCAAGCGCGAAGGGGGAGAGGGATCGTGCCGGCATCCGTGGCTGAGTCGCTGTTCGCCGACCGGGCCCTGCTGGAAGACGGCTGGGCGCGCAACGTGCTGATCCGCTACAGCCCCGAGGACGGCGGAATCGTGAGCGTCCGGCGCGACGCAAAGGCGGCGGGCGATCATGCCGCCGGCATCGCGGTGCCGGGCATGCCGAACCTGCATTCGCACGCCTTCCAGCGGGTCATGGCGGGCCGCGCCGAGCGCGCCGGCGACGGCGAGGACAGTTTCTGGAGCTGGCGAGAGGCGATGTACGATCTCGTGTCGCGCCTCGATCCCGCGCACATCGAGGCGATCGCGGCGCAGCTGTATGCCGAGCTGCTGTGCGCCGGATTCACCTCGGTCGCCGAATTCCACTACCTGCACAACCGCCCCGACGGCGGGCGCTACGACGACCCCGCCGAAACCGCGCTGCGCATGGTGCGGGCGGCGGAAAGCGCCGGCATCGGCCTGACCCTGCTGCCGGTCCTCTATACGCGCGGCGGTTTCGATGGCGCGCCGTTGAACCCGGCGCAGCGGCGCTTCCATGCGGATCCGGCGTTCGTGGCGGCGGTCGGCGAGGCCGCGAGGGAGGCCGGCGCGGGGCGGCGCTGGCTTCAGGTCGGCCTGGCCATCCATTCCCTGCGCGCGGCCGCGCCGCCGGAGATTCGCGAGGCCACCGAGGCGCTGCTCGCGCGGGACCCGCATGCGCCGATCCACATCCACGTCGCCGAGCAAGTGCGCGAGGTCTCGGACTGCTTCGAATGGAGCGGCGCCACGCCGGTCGAGTGGCTGCTCGACCATGCGCCGGTCGGCGCCGCCTGGTGCCTCGTTCACGCCACCAACGTAACCGAATCCGAAGTCGCAGGCATTGCCGCGCGCAGCGCCGTCGTCGGCCTGTGCCCGAGCACCGAGGCCAATCTCGGCGACGGGCTGTTCCCGCTGCGCTCCTTCCTCGACCGCGCCGGCCGCTTCGGCATCGGCTCCGACAGCCACGTCTCGGTCAGCCCGGCCGAGGAGCTGCGCTGGCTCGAATACGGCCAGCGCCTCGTCGGCCGCCGGCGCGTCGTCGCCGCCAGCGCGGCCAGCCCGTCGGCGGGCGGCAGCCTGTGGCGGTCGGCGCTGGCCGGCGGCGCGCAGGCGCTGGGCCAGGCGGTGGGCGCGATCGCCGAGGGTCGCCGCGCCGATATCCTGGTGCTGGACGATGCGCATCCCGTCCTCGACGGCAGGCGCGACGACGACATCCTCGATGCGCTGGTGTTCGCCGGCGCCGGCGGCCTCGTCAGGCGGGTCCTCGCCGGCGGCAAATGGGTGGTCGAGGACGGACGGCACGTGCGCGCCGACTCGATCGCCGCCGCGTACCGGCGCGTCCTGCGCGCGCTGTACTGATCGTGCCCTATTCGGCGGCCGCGCTCTTCTCCTGCTTGTGCTCGGCGAGGAACCGCTCGGCCTCGAGGGCGGCCATGCAGCCCATCCCGGCCGCGGTCACGGCCTGGCGAAAGACCTTGTCCTTGACGTCGCCGGCGGCGAACACGCCGGGGATGTTGGTGGCCGTCGAGTCCGGCCTGGTGATGATGTAGCCGCCCTCGTCCATTTCGACCTGGCCCTTGAAGACGGCGCTGGCCGGCGAATGGCCGATGGCGATGAACACACCGTCGACCGGAAGCTCCCGCATGTCGCCGGTCTTGACGTTCTTCAGGCGCACCCCGGTGACCGCCGGCGGCATCTCTTCGCCGGTGATCTCTTCGAGCACGGTGTCCCAGATCGCTTCGATCTTGGGATTGCCGAACAGCCGGTCCTGCAGGATCTTCTCGGCGCGCAGCTCGTCGCGTCGGTGGACCAGCCACACCTTGCTCGCGATGTTCGACAGGTACAGCGATTCCTCGACCGCGGTGTTGCCGCCGCCGATCACCGCGACCTCGCGGTCGCGGAAGAAGAAGCCGTCGCAGGTCGCGCAGGCCGACACGCCCGCGCCCTGGAATTTCTGCTCCGACTCGAGGCCGAGCCAGCGCGCCTGGGCGCCGGTGGCGATGATCACCGTCTCGGCCGAGAAGGTCCTTCCGGCGTCCGATCTGGCCTGGAACGGCCGGCGTGACAGGTCGATCTCGGTGATCAGGTCGTACTCGATGACCTTGGTGCCGACCTTTTCCGACTGCGCCTGCATCTGCTCCATCAGCCACGGGCCCTGGATCGTCTCGGCGAATCCCGGATAGTTCTCGACATCGGTGGTGATGGTCAGCTGGCCGCCCTTTTCGAGACCCGACACCATGACCGGATTGAGATTGGCCCGCGCCGCGTAGATCGCCGCCGTGTATCCCGCCGGCCCGGAGCCGATGATCAGCACCTTTGTGTCGTAATGTTCAGTCATGCGCCCGCCTTCCCGGTTGCCGTCGGCCGTCCACCTCGAGTTAATGCCTCGGCGGCCCGGACGCAAGAGCGCAACCGTTCGGCCACCACCGGCCGCCATGCGCGCCCGTGCCGGCAGCGGTGCCGATTTCCACGCTAGTGGATGATGTACTAGACTTCCGTTGTCCCGTCCGGCCCGGCCCCGGCCGCGGATCGTTCGAACCGGTCCATGTGCGCAGTCAGCTCGAGTTCCGACATGCCCATGGCGGCGGCGATCCTGACCATGAGCTCCTCCTGCACCGGCCCCGGATCGTCCATCACCTCGAGGAGCCGGTAGCAGGCGTGCAGGATGATATCCCTGGCGGCATCGTCCAGCATGTGCTCCGCCGCCAGGATCTCGCTCGCGATGTCGCCGCTGACCGCCGACCGCAACAGGTCCGGCAGCGCCGCCCCGGCCGGCGGATTTGCGTCGGATTTCGGCAGGACGCGGCGGAGCACCTCGACCTTGTCGTCGGTGAGGTCGCCGTCGGTCACCGTCAGCGAGGCCATGACCCGAAGGAACAGCTCGTCGCGCGACCGCGGCCGGTGGTCCGGCTCGGCCGAGATCGACGCCCTGGTCCCGCGGAACTGCTTGCGCTCGCGAAGTCCGATGAGCAGCAGGTAGAGGCCGGTCAGTCCGACGACCGCTGCGGCGCCCAGGAACATCCAGACCGCCGTCTCGTCGCCATATCCGTATACCGTATCGGATCCATCGAGTCGGCCCGCGAACAGGATCGCGGTACCGGTGGCGGCGAACGCGCACAGCGCCCAGATGATATGGTTCGTACCGGGTTTCACGGACGCGCTGCCCCTCCCGTATTTCGACAGGATCGCAGGTTCGGTTATGCGACCTGCTCCCCCCGGCTTAACCGCAAAGCATTAACATATGGGAAATCGGAGCGGCCGCGGCCATTCGGCGGCGGCGCGGCGCGCGGCGGGGACGTCCCCCGGTCAGCCGGTTTCCGCCCTTCTTATCGCCTCGGCGATCATCGCCTGCGCTTCGTCTTCCGAGAAATCCAGGCGCCGCGCGATGGCCGTCATCGCCGCCGTCTCGCGCACGTCGATGTGCCCGTCCGCCCCGGCCACCTGAACACAGGCATCGACGACCTCCGTGCGGGCATCGAGGTTGAGCATGCGGCCCTCGGAATGGATCTCGTCGAGAATCGCCTCACCCCTGTTGTCGATCAGCTGCGCCAGCCGGCCGATGGACTGCTTGCCGAGCTGCCCTTTGGCGACCGATTCGCAGGCGGCGACGATCGCCGTGATCTCGTTGTCGTTGAGCTCGCCGTCGGCCAGCGCCGTGCTGAGCGTGCTCTGCAGCATCAGCTTTGCGATCGCGTCCGACTTGTACAGCTCCTCAGCGTTTATGCCGTCGGACCCCGGAGTCACGGACTGGTACAAGCCGCCGGCCACAAGGATCACGCCGCAGGCGAGCAGGAACCAGACGGCGTAAGCCAGATAACTGCCGCCGAGATCGGCCGCCGCGATGATCGCCCCGCTCACGGCCGCGAGGATCAGTCCGAGGATGATGTTCCTGATGCCCTGCATCGCCGATATCTCCCGGATTTACGACACCCGCATCGTCTTGCCACGGGGCGCGCTTGTCAACCGCCCGACCGCGCCGAATCGCGAGCCCCCGCCTCGTCCAGCAGCCAGTCGCGGAAGGCGGCGATCTTGGGATGCTGGGCGGTCGCCTTCGGACAGACGACGTAATAAGCGTATTCGGTCGGGATCGCGATGTCGAACGGCTTGATGAGCCGGCCGGCCGCGAGGTCGCCGGCGGCCAGCGCGCCACGTGCCAGAGCCACCCCCTGGCCTTCGACAGCGGCCTGGATGACCAGGGCGGAATCGGTGAAGTAGGGGCCCTGCGTCGGGCTGATGTCCTCGACCCCGGCCACCAGCAGCCACATCGCCCAGTCCACGTAGCCGTCGTCGTGCAGCAGGGTGTGGTGGCGCAGGTCGGCCGGCTCGCGCAGCGCCCTGGCGCCCGACAGCAGCGCGGGGCTGCACACGGGGAAGATGTCCTCGGTCATCAGCCGGACGCTGTGCAGGCCTTCGTACCTGCCCTTGCCGTAGCGGACCCCGAGGTCGACGTCGTCGCGCTGGAAGTCGGTCAGCTGGATCGACGGGCTGACCCGCACGTCGATTTCCGGGTGCCGCTCGCGAAAGCGGCCGAGTCGCGGCACCAGCCATTTCGCGGCGAAGGACGGCAGCACGCTCACTGTCAGCGGCCCGCCGGCGTCCGGCGCCGCCAGCTTCTCCATCGCGGTCGCGAGGTGGGAGAGCGCCTTGCGCACCTCCGAGACGAACTGCTGGCCCTCTTCGGTGAGCCTGATCGCCCGGTTGAGGCGCCGGAACAGACGCACGCCCAACGCCTCCTCGAGGGTCCGGATCTGGTGGCTCACCGCGGCCTGGGTGACGTGCAGCTCCTCGGCGGCCTGCGTGAAGCTGAGATGCCGGGCCGCTGCCTCGAAGGCGCGCAAGGTATTCATCGGGGGCAGGCGAACGCTCATGAGCGGCCTCGATTCAGATAAAAATTTCTTATGCGATACATGAAAAACGATCGTTTGTCGAGCCGGTACGATACCCCTATTTTCAATGCATCCGAAACCAATTCGCAGTGTCAGCGGACCGTAAAGTTTCCGGTGACGAATAAGGAGAGCCGATATGAACCAGATCATCGAGAGTCGTCTTTCCCACCCGATGGCCGCAACCACCGGCCTCCGCGCGGGATCTGGCCGCCTGCTTTTGCGGGCTGCCGCACTGGTGAACCTGTGGTATGAACGCCACCGGCAGCGCCAATACCTCGCCCGGCTGGACGAGCGGCTGCTGCGCGACATCGGCATCGAGAGGGCCAGCGCCGAACTGGAGATTTCGAAACCGTTCTGGCGGCCCTGACTGCGACGGGAGTCCCGTTGGGCAATCACCTTCTCTACGCCGCAACGGTCCTGATCTGGGGGTCGACCTGGTATGCCATCAAGCTGCAGCTGGGCACGGTCGACCCCGACGTTTCTGTGGCCTACCGTTTCATCCTCGCTTCGGCGATGCTGCTGCTGTTCTGCGTCGCCACCGGGCGCAGCCTGCGGTTCGGCGTGCGGCACCATGTCTACATCGCCGCCCAGGGCCTGTTCCTGTTCTGCCTGAACTACTGGATCTTCTATCACGCGACCTTTCATCTGACGACCGGCGTGATCGCGGTGGTGTTCTCGCTGATCATGCTGATGAACATCCTCAACGGCGCGGTACTGTTCGGCACCCGCGTCGAGGCGCGGGTGCTGGCGTCGGCCGGGCTTGGCGTCGCCGGCCTGGTCCTCGTGTTCTGGCACGAGCTGACGGTGCTCGACCTGTCAAGCGGCCCGATGTACGGCCTCGTGCTGTCGATCGTCGCGACCTATTCGGCGTCGCTCGGCAACATGGCGTCGCTGCGCAACACCCGGGCCGGCCTGCCGGTGATCCAGGTGAACGCACTCGGCATGACCTATGGCGCGGCGTTCATGACGATCCTCGCGCTGCTGCGCGGCGCCCCGATCACCTTCGAGTGGTCAGCGACCTATGTCGGCTCGCTGCTGTGGCTTGCGGTGCTCGGCTCGGTCGTCGCCTTCGGCTGCTACCTGACGCTGCTGGCGCGCATCGGTGCCGACCGCGCGGCCTACGCCGCCGTCGTGTTCCCGATCGTCGCGCTGATCATCTCGACCGTCCTTGAGGGCTATGCCTGGACCGCTCCGGCGCTCGCCGGCGTCATCCTGATCCTCGGTGGCAACGTGCTGGCGGCGTCGCGACCCGGGCGAAAGACGCCGCGGCCTCAGCCGCCGGAACCCGTCGCATGACGCAGCAACATCTGGTTGGTGCCGTTGAGCACCCGGTACAGCGCCGCGAACTGCCGCCGGAAGTCGGCGTCGCCGGCGCCGATGGCGGCGCGGATTTCGCCGACGGTGCGGCGGCCGTCCACCTGGCGCAGGATGGCGGGGGCGAGCGGCGGCAGGCGAACGGTCATCTTCAATCCCGGGCCGGTGACGCTAAGGCGGCCGTCGGCGCCGATCGCCGCCGCCAGGGCCGGCCCGTCGACATGTTTGAGCACCGGCGCTGCCGCCGCGCCCGGCTGCGCCACCGTGTCCGCCTTGCGTGCGGCCGGCACGCAATAGACCGTGTGCTTGCGCAGGCTGCCCGACAGCAGCTCGGCGAAGGCGCAGCGCTCCAGCCAGGACAGCGACGCCAGCCGGCGCCGCAGGTCCGCATCGCGGACGAAGGTGTCGGGGTCGTACAGTGCCGGCTCGATGAAGGCGACCGCCCTGAGCCCGGCCCGGCTCAGCTCGTCCGCCAGTTCCGGAACGCGGTAGGCGCGATCCCGGGCGTGCAGCAGCATGTCGAACAGCGCCGCGTCCTCGCGCCTGTAATCGGTGATCGCGGCGTTGCGTTTCAGCCAGTTGGTCGGCGGCAGCGCTTCGATCAGCTTGCGCGCCACGGCGATGCGCTCCTCGTTACCGCCCTCGGCGGCGATCATGCGCAGCATGTCCTGGGCGTGGTACACGCCGGTCCGCCCGATCTCGCCATAGACCATGAGTCCCATGCCGCCGTCCGCCTTCAGCGCCCCGGCCAGCGCGCGGAAGCCGGCGGCGGGTTCCGGCAGGTGGTGGAGGACGCCGCAGCAGTCGATGTAGTCGAACGCGCCGTGCTGCCCGGCGTCGAGCAGCGATCCGCTGTGGAACGTGATGCTGTCGAGCCCGCGGATCTGCGCGCGCGCCTCCGCGATCGCGCGGCTGGCGGCGGACAGGTCCAGGTAGTGGATCTCCGCCGGACAGCCGCGATCCTTGAGCTGCTGTGCCAGCATGATCAGCCCGTCGCCGGTGCCGCCGCCGGCGACCAGAACGCGGAACGGCGCCGACCAGTCGCGGGCGCCGGCGTAGAGATAATGGTCGATTTCCAGGATATGGCTGGGCGAGCCGGTGACCAGCCGCTTGCGCTCGTCCTCGGGGTCGCGCGGCGGGTAGGGCAGGTCCTCGTATTGCGCGCGCACGGCGTCGGCCACGGCTCAGTCCCCCATGGTGATGACCGTCTTGCCGATCGCCCGCCGGTCCGACAGATGCGCCAGCGCCGCCGCCGTCCGCTCCAGCGGGAAGGTCGCCCCGACCAGCGGCTTCAGCCGGCCGGCCTCATACATCCTCTTCAGCTCGGTGAACGAATCGCGCAGCACCTGGATCTTGTGCGTCGCATAGGCGCCCCAGTAGTAGCCGATGGCGGAGATGTTCTTGACCAGCAGGATGTTGGCCGGGATGCGCTGGATCTTGCCGCTGGCGAAGCCGACGATGATGATCCGCGCCTCGAAGGCGGCGCAGCGCAGCGAGGCGGCAAAAGCGTCGCCGCCCACCGGATCGTAGATCACGTTGGCGCCGGCGCCGCCGGTCAACTCCCGGACCCGTTCGTGGAGCACGTCCGCCGTCGGGTCGAGCACGTGGTCGGCGCCGTAATCGGCGACGACCTGCCGCTTGTCCGGGGTCGAGGCGACCGCGATCACCGTGGCGCCCAGCACCTTGCCGATCTCGACGGCGGAAAGCCCGGCCCCGCCGGCCGCGCCGTGCACCAGCAATGTTTCGCCGGGCAACAGCCGGGTGCGGTGGGTCAGCGCGACATGGCTCGTCCCGTAGACGATCGGCGAGGCCGCGGCCGCCTTGTAGCTCATGCCGTCCGGCATCTGCATGATGCGCGAATGATGGGCCAGCGCCTCCTCGGCGAAGCCGCCGTGGTCGAGCACCGCAATGGCACGGTCGCCCGGCTTGAACCACTTGATGTTGGCGCCCGCCTCGACGATGTCGCCGGCGATCTCCATGCCCGGCGTGAACGGCAGCGGCGGCGTCGCCTGGTAGCGCCCGCGCACCATCAGCGTGTCGGCGAAGTTGACCCCGGCCGCGCGGACCCGGATCCGCACCTCGTCCGGTCCCGCCCGCGGCGCCGGCAGCTCGGCCAGTCGCGCCGCCTCGGGCCCGCCGAACGCCTCGACCCTGATCGCACGCATCGCAACCCGGCTCCTGCTTGTTCGTCTTGCTTCCGTCGAGAAGGCCACTGCGGGCGCGAAATTGCAAGGCTCCAGTAACCGCCCGGCGGCGGCTTGACCGGGCGCCGGCTTGTGCCACACTGGTTTCAACCACCGCGGGAGCGCCGTCATGACCGGATCGTCGGGCCACGAAACGCACGAGGTCTTCAACCAGCCGCCGCCGCTGACCGGCCACAACGCCTTCGAATCGGACCGCTGCCTGGTGGCGGCGGTCGCGCGCGAAGGCGCCGATTGGGCGCGCGGGGACCTCGCCCGACTCGGCGCCCTCGCCGGCGCCGCCGAGATCCGCGAGCAGGCCCGCCTCGCGCACGCCTTTCCGCCGGTGCTGCGAACCCACGATGCCGTCGGCAACCGCATCGACGAGGTGGAATTCCATCCGGCCTGGCACGGGCTGATGGCGTTAGGCATGAAGGCCGGCGTGCATTCCCTGGCCTGGACCGAGGGCCGGCCGGGCGCCCATGTCGCGCGCGCCGCCCTGGCGTTCGTCATGAACCAGGCGGAGAACGGGGTGTGCTGCCCGCTCGCCATGACCTTCGCCGCGGTCCCGGCGCTGCGCCGCCAGCCGGAGCTCGCCG
>JBFGQV010000056.1:0-17230 GCA_041563955.1 Alphaproteobacteria bacterium
GGAGGCCCGCGCCCACGGCAGCGGGCCTTCTCGTAGCCGGTCCCGCCTCCGCCCAGGCAGCGAACCGGGCGACGGCGGCTTAACGGTTCGCATTGTCGGTGCGGAACGCCTCGATGGTATTGCGGTGGGCCTCGTATTCCGGCCGGTTGGCCCGAATCTCGGCATCGTAGGCCTCGGCAAACGCCTCGGCGGCGCGGGCGGCGCCGAACGAGTTGCCCTCCTTCTCGGCGACCTCGTGCTCGAGAATGAGGCCGAGGAGATGGTTCGGCGTGTACTGCTTGATGATCGAGATCTGGTTGCGCACGCCCTCCATATCGCCCATCACCGAATAGATCAGTCCCATGTGGTAATGAGCGTCGGCGTCGAGCCGGGCGACCTGCTCATAGGCCTGGATCGCCTTCGGCGCGAAGCGCTGGGCCTCTTCCGTGTTGCCCTGCTCGCTCGCCATGATCACGCGGTTGAACAGGCGGTCCGCCGCCTCCCGGGGCGTCATCGTGGACAGGTCGACCGACTGCGACTGCCCCGGGGCGCTGGCCGGCGCCCGCGAGACAGCCGGCGCGACCGGCCGGTTGTCGGTACCCATGAAGACAACCCCCACCGCGGCCACCAGGACCGCAAGGCCGATCACCCCGTACAGGACGAGGGTCGGCCCATGCCGCCGGCCGACCGCGGCGGCGCCGCCGAGACTGACGCCGCAGCGGTGGCAGAATCGGGCGTCCGCAACCAGCGGAGCCCGGCACGACGGGCACGATGCGCGCCCTTTTTCGGGCGCCGCTTCGGGCGCCTGTTTCCTGGCCTGGCGATTGCGGTCGCGGGCCTGCCGCTTGCTCTGTTTCAAGGTTCTGAGATTCCGTCTGTGACAACTCTGTTCGACTCAATCCGGACCGGCGATGCCGGCCGGCCCGGCCTTCCGGCCGCGCGCAAGGGTCATACCATGAACCGCGTCCGGGAGCAGGTGTTTTGTTGCCGGATGCGCCGCCGCGCCGCAGCGCGAGGTCCGGCGACGGGGGGGCGCCTAGCCTCCGATATCGGGCGCGTCCGCCGTCGCCTCGACGCCCTGCGGGTCGCCGACGATGACGAAGGTCAGTTCGTCGGGTTTCATGAGCGATCCCGCGACCCGCTTGACGGCCTCGGCCGTCACCGCCTCGATATAGCCGTTGCGCCGGTCGATATAGTCGATGCCGAGGTCGTTATACTGCATGCCCACCAGCATCCGCGCGATGCGATCGGTGCTCGTGAACCGCAGCGGGAACGAGCCCGTCAGGTATGTCTTGGCGTCCTGCAGCTCCGGGCCGGTCACGCCGCCATCGCGCATCCGGCTCCATTCCGCGCGGATCACCGCGAGCGATTCGCCGACCCGGGAATTCTCGGTCGATACCCCGCCGGCGAGGATCGCTGTCGCGTCCATCGGCGAGACATAGCTGTAAACCGAGTAGGCGAGGCCGCGTTTTTCCCGGACCTCGTCGTACAGCCGGGAGGCGAACCCGCCGCCGCCCAGCACGTAGTTCATCACATAGGCGGCATAGTAGTCGGGATGGTCGCGTTTCAGTCCCGCCTGGCCGAACAGCACGACGCTCTGCGGCACGTCCTGGCGGACGATGAACGTCTGGCCGGCGGCGTGGAGAGTCGCCTCGGCGAGTTGCACCGGCTTGCCGGTCGCCGGCAGGCCGCCGAATGCCCGATCCAGCAGCGGGCCCAGCTCATCCCGTGTGATGTCGCCGACGACCCCGACCATCAGCTGGTCGCGGGCGAAGCGCTCGCTCATCAGACGGCGCATGTCGGCAACCGTAATCGCGGCGATCGACTGCGGCGTGCCGTCCGCAGGACGGCCATAGGGGTGGTCGGGGAACACCGCCTTCCACCAGACACGTTCCGCAATCTCATCCGGATCAGTCGATTTGCGCGCCAGCACGGCAAGGATCTGCTGGCGGATCCGCTCCACCGCGTCGGCGTCGAACCGCGGCGCGGTGAGCGCCAGGCGGAGCAGCTCGACCGCGGCGTCACGGTTGCGGTTCAGCGTCTTCAGACTGCCGCGGACGGTGTCGGTGCCGGCCGAGAAGCTGAGCTCGACCGCAAGGTCCGCCAGCTGTTGCTGGAAGCCCTGGCTGTCCAGCTCGCCCGCGCCCTCGTCGAGCAGGCTGGTCGTCATATCGGCCAGGCCCGCCTTGCCCGCCGGGTCGAGCGCCGCACCGCCGCGAAACGAGAACTCGATCGCGACCAGCGGCACCATGGTATCGCGCACCAGCCAGGCCTCGATACCGCCAGGGCTGACCACCCGCTCGACGGTCACCGCGGACGCAACGCCGGGCGCGAGCAACAGCAGAGCCGCAAACGCGGCGGCGAGACCATTGGACACGGCGGAGCGCAGCATCGTCATGATCCACCATCCGTCGCCGCCGGGAGCAGCCTCGTGGTCACCGTCGCCTCGTTGCGCAGCACCACACGCGCCGCCGCATTGACCGCGTCGACGGTGACCGCGCCAATGCGCTCCGGCCAGGACTCGATATCCTCGATCGTCATGCCGATGACAAGACCTGCGCCCAGCGACTGCGCCGGCGCCCGCAGGGAGTCCCGGGCATAGATCGCCTCGGCCTGCAGCCGCGCCTTGGCGCGGTCGACTTCGTCCGCCGTCACCCCCTCGCGCAACAGGTTCTCGATCTCCGCCTCCATCGCCGCCTCGATCGGCGCGAGATCACCGCCCGGCAACGGCGAGCCGTAAAAGCCGAAGCCGGTCGGCCCGCGCGACGACGGGCTGTACCACGCCCCGGCCCCCGCCGCGATCTTTTGCTCGACGACCAGGCTGCGATAGATCCGGCTGGTCGTGCCGCCGCCCATGATTTCCGCCAGCACCTCCAGCGCGTAGGCATGTTCGGTGGCGCCGTAGACATGGCCCGGCGCATGGTAGCGGCGCGACCAGCCGGGCTGGCGCACCTGGGGATCGGATAGCGTAACCAGCTGCGCCGCCTTGGCCGGCGGCTCGCGCCAGTCGATGCGCGGCGCCAGCTCGCGCGCCGGAATCCGCCCGTAGTACTTCTCGGCGAGAGGTCGCACCTGATCTGCGGTGACGTCGCCGACGACCACCAGGATCGCGTTATTGGGGGCGTACCAGTCGCGATAGAAGCGCAACAGATCGTCGCGGGTCAGGGCCCGGATCTCGTGCTCCCAGCCGATCACCGGGTTGCGGTAGGGATGATTCATGTACATCGCCGCGTTGGCCTGCTCGCCGAGCCGGCTGCCGGGATTGTTCTCGATGCGCGAACGGCGCTCCTCCAGCACCACCTGGCGCTCGGTATCGATGTCGTCCTGGGAGAGGATCAGGTTGGTCATGCGGTCCGACTCCAGCTCCATCATCAGCTCGAGCCGGTCGGCGGCGACCGATTGGAAATAGCCGGTGAAGTCCTGGCTGGTGAAGGCGTTCTCGCGCCCGCCATGGCGCGCGACGATCTGCGAAAAGGCGCCGTCGGGATAGGCCTCGGTCCCCTTGAACATAAGGTGTTCCAGCAGATGGGCCACCCCGGTCCGGCCCGGCGGCTCGTCCATGGCGCCCGCCCGATACCAGACCATATGGGTGACCACCGGCGCCCGGTGGTTGCTGACCACCACGACCTTCATGCCGTTGTCGAGCGTGAAGAAATCCGGACTGAACACGGCGGCCGCGGCCGATACGGCCGGCCCCAGCGCGCAAACCAGTAATACGAAGGCGGCGACCAGGGGCCGTCGGCCAGGCGAATGCAGCGTCATGAGCGCCTCGAGCAAATTGATTCGGTAACGGGCATCGCGTCAACTGAGATGGGGCAGCGGGCGGGCGCTGCAAGGGGCCAATCAGAACAGGCTGCTGATTCCACTTTTCTTGCGCACGATGATGGGTGCGGTCCCCGAGTTGACAGGCTTGCCCAATGCCTCGTTCTCGCGCAGGCGGCGCGACTCCGCGGCTGCGTCGAGCGCCGTCCCCGGCTCCGGGGGCTCCGTCCAGAACAGCAGAGTGTTCAGGAAGCTCTCCTGCTCAAGGGCGAGTTGCTGGCTCTCGGCATTCACGACCTGCCGAATACCGGGCTGGACCCCGTAATAGGCGGCTACGCGCTGGGCCAGCGCGACTTCGCCCGGGCTCTGCCCTGTGACGGCGGTGTATTGCGGCGCGGCGCCCGTACCCGGCGTGCCGGTCGCGCCATCCGGGGCGCTCGCCACCAGGCTTTCGCGGGCCCCGTCCCTGCTGCGGTCACGGGTCGAGCTGGCGGTTCCCGGCTGGGGCGGCCGCAGCGTCGCATTCGGCGGCATGCTCAGCGGCTGGTTGCGGACGACCGTGAACTCGTCCGGACCGCCGCGCTGAAAACCGAAAATCTTGCCGACGTTGCTGCAGCCGGCGAGCGCCAGTGCCGCCGCTATGATCGACAGGGTCCGGATGCTCGACATGGGTGCTTGGTTTCCTGTTGCTGTTGCCTCAAGTTACGTGGTTTTGCCGCGACCCGCAATCAAACCGTCAAAGATGATCAGCCCCACGCCGACGACGATGGCCGAGTCGGCAACGTTGAACGCCGGCCAGTGCGGCAGCGCCGTACCCGGGATATATACGTCCAGGAAATCGATCACCGCGCCGATGCGGAGCCGGTCGACCACGTTGCCCAGTGCCCCGCCAATGACCCCGCCGATCGCGATCGCGAGGAGGCGGCTGTCTGCGCGGCGCAGCCACACGGCCAGCGCCACAGCGATCGCCACCGCCAGCGCCGAGAGGACCAGCGGCCCCAGCTCGCCGCCGAGGCCGAACGTGACGCCGGGATTGTAGACCAGCGTGAGGTTGAAGAACGGCAGCACGGGGATCGCGCAGCCCGGTTGGCTCAGCGGCGGCGTCACGCAGGCGGGGTTCATGACCAGATGGGTGATCACCCATTTGCTGAGCTGGTCGAGCACGACAATCGTCGCCGCGACCGCAATTCCCGTCCAGAACAGGCGGGCGGACGGCGTGGCGCCGTCGGCGTGCGCGGGCCGGGCCGGCCGAGGTTCGGTCATGTCCGCCTTCGCCATGGTCGCGCGCTCCTATTCCGCCGCGGCCCGGCTGTCCGCCACCGCGTCGGCGCAGCGCCCGCATGTGCGGGGGGCCTCCGGGCGCCGCCCGACCTCGGGCAGGACGCGCCAGCAGCGTTCGCACTTGCCCCCCTCGGCGAGGGCCGGAACGACCCCCACGCCGGCGACCTCGTCGAGCCGGAATGCGCCGGCGGGGGCTTCGCCCTCGATCAGCTCGAGGTCCGACGTGATGGCGATCTCGGCGGCGTCGAGACCCTCGAGCGCGACGTTGTAATCGGCCGTGACAAAGACCTTGGGCGCGGCCTGCAGCGACGAGCCGATGCGCTTTTCGGCCCGCTCCACCTCGAGCGCGCCGGTCACGACGCGGCGCACCCGGCGGATCTTCTCCCACCTGGCGGCGAGCGCATCGTCGCGCCACGCTTGCGGGACGTCCGGGAACTGGCGCAGATGCACGCTCTCGCCCTCACCCGGAAAGCGGCACAGCCAGGCCTCTTCCGCCGTGAAGCAGGTGATCGGCGCGAGCCAGGCGGTCAGGCACGAGAACAACTCGTCCAGCACCGTCCGGGCGGCGCGGCGGCGCATGTCGGTGACGGCGTCGCAATACAGGCTGTCCTTGCGGATGTCGAAATAGAACGCCGAAAGGTCGACCGCGCAGAAATCGTGCAGCTCGCGAAACAGCCGGTGGAAGTCGTATTCGTTGCAGCCCTTGCGGACGAGCGTATCGAGCTCCCACAGCCGGTGCAGCACCCAGCGCTCGAGCTCGGGCATGTCGGCCGGTGCCACGCGTTCGGCCGCATCGAACCCGTCAAGATTGCCCAGCAGAAAGCGCAAGGTGTTGCGCAGTCGCCGATACATGTCGACCAGGCGCTTGATGATCTCCGGGCCGATCCGCAGATCCTCGGAATAGTCCGACGCCACCACCCACAGCCGCAGCGTCTCCGCACCGTACTGCTTCACCACGTCCTGTGGCGAGACGATATTGCCGAGCGACTTCGACATCTTGCGGCCGTCCTCGGCCATGACGAAGCCGTGCGTCAGCACGCCGTCGTAGGGCGCGCGTCCCCGGGTGCCGCAGGATTCCAGAAGCGAGGAATGGAACCAGCCGCGGTGCTGGTCGGAGCCTTCCAGGTACAGCGACGCCGGCCAGTCGAGATCCGCGCGCGCCTCCAGCACGAAGGCGTGGGTAGAGCCGGAATCGAACCACACGTCGACCACGTCCATGACCGGATCGTAGTCCTCGGCATTGTAGTCATTGCCGAGGAAGCGGGACGGCGGGCTGTTGAACCATGCATCCGCGCCCTCGGCCGCGAAGGCGTCGGCGATCCGGTCGACCACGCCTTGGTCGCGCAACGGCTCGCCGGTTTCCCTGTGGACGAAGACCGGGATCGGCACTCCCCAGGCGCGCTGCCGCGAAATGCACCAGTCCGGCCGGGTTTCGATCATCGAATAGAGCCGGGCCTGGCCCGCCGGCGGGTAGAAGGCCGTCTCCTTGATCGCTTTAAGCGCTGTCGCCCGCAGGCCGGTCTCCTCCATAGAGATGAACCACTGCGAGGTGTTGCGGAAGATCAGCGGCGCCTTCGAGCGCCAGGAATGCGGGTAGCTGTGCACCAACTGGCCCGACGCGAGCAGGTTGCCGGTCGCCTCCAGCGCCTCGAGCACGGCCTTGTTGGCCGGGCCGCGCTTGCCGTCGGGCCGGTAGATCGCAAGCCCGCCGAACAGCGGTACGTGGTCGTAAAAGGTGCCGTCCTCGGCCACCGTCTGCGGCACCTCGATGCCGTGCGCCGAGCCGAGATTGAAGTCGTCCGCGCCGTGCCCCGGCGCGATATGGACGAAGCCGGTGCCCTCCTCCTCGCTGACGAAACCCGCCGGCAGCAGCGGCACGTCGAAGTCGTACCCCCGGCCGCGCAGCGGGTGGGCACAGACGGTTCCGGCCAGATCCTTGCCCGGGAAACTGATCTCCTGAGAGGTGGCGACGATTCCGACCGCCTGCTTGAAGACGGCCGCGAGCGGCTCGGCCACGACGAGTCGGTCGCCCGCCCTGACCGCGCTGTCCGCCGCCACGTCGGACACGTCGAGGACCGTGTAGGTGATGTCGTTGGCGAAGGCGATCGCGCGGTTGCCGGGCATGGTCCACGGCGTCGTCGTCCAGATGACGACATCGGCGCCGTCCAACTCGTCGCGCGAGGGTCTTGTCACCGGAAAACGCACATGGATCGTCGTCGAGGTGTGATCGTGATACTCGACCTCCGCCTCGGCCAGCGCCGTCTTCTCGACCACCGACCAGAGCACCGGCTTCGAGCCTTTGTAGAGGCTTCCGTTCATCAGGAACTTGCCGATCTCGCGGGCGATCTGCGCCTCGGCCGCATAGGCCATCGTCGTATACGGGTCGTCCCAGTCGCCGGCGACGCCGAGGCGCTTGAACTCGTCACGCTGCACCTCGATCCAGTGATCGGCGAACTCGCGGCATTCCCGGCGGAACTCGACGATCGGCACCCCGTCCTTGTCCTTGCCCTCGGCGCGATACTTCTCCTCGATCTTCCATTCGATGGGCAGGCCGTGGCAATCCCACCCCGGCACGTAATGGGCGTCCTTGCCGAGCATCTGTTGCGATCGGTTGATGACGTCCTTCAAGATCTTGTTCAGTGCATGGCCGATATGCAGATGCCCGTTGGCGTAGGGCGGCCCGTCATGCAGGATGAACTTGCCGCGGCCGCGGGACTGCTCGCGCAGGCGTCGGTACAGGCCGGTCTTCTCCCACCGTTCCAGCAGCTGCGGCTCTCTTGCCGGCAGGCCGGCCTTCATCGGAAACTCGGTCCGCGGCAGTCGGATCGTGTCCTTGTAATCGTTGCCGCTCATCGGCCTTCGTCCCGCTCCGAAAAAACCAAACAATTCCGCGCCGCTGACCCATCCGCCGGCGCGCCCGCACAGTATGCATCGCCCCCCCGCGGGTCAAGACGGCGATTGCCGTCGCCGGGTCCCGTCGGGGCCGCGGCGCCGTCCGGTTCGCCCCTAACGCTGCGCGCCGATGCCCGCCAGTATGGTCCGGGCGACGCGGCAGTCATCCTCGATCTGCGCCGCCAGCGCATCGAGGCCCTCGAACTTCACTTCCGGCCGGATATAGTCGATCAGCTGGATGCGCAGATGCAATCCGTAGAGGTCACCGGAAAAGTCGAAGATGTACGCTTCCAGAACCGGTTCCTCGTCGGTGCCGATCGTCGGCCGGATGCCGAAGCTGGCGACGCCATCGTGCCACGTCAGTTCGTCGGGCCGCTCGACGCCGACGCGCACCGCGTAGATCCCGTAGGCGGGCCGCAAATACTCGCCGAAGCTCAGATTGGCGGTCGGATAGCCGAGGTCGCGCCCCATCGCGTTGCCGTGACCGACGCGCCCCTCGAACTCGAAGGGCCGGCCGAGCAGCGCCGCCGCCTCGGCCGGACGGCCACCGCGCAGATGGTCGCGGATCAGGGTCGAGGAATAGACCCCGTTGCGTTCGGAGCGCACCGGCTCGACGATGGTCACGCCGAATCCGCACCGCTCGCCCATCTCGGCGAGAAACCCGGTGTCGCCCGTCCGGTTGTGCCCGAAGACGAAATCGTAGCCGACCACCACGTGGCTGGCCGCCAGCCCGCCGACCAGCACCTCGCGCACGAAGGCCTCGGCGCTCATGTGATGCATGGTCTCGTCGAAATGCAGCACCAGCAGGAGATCGACGCCGAGAGTCTCGATATGGTGCGCCTTGTTGCGGAACGGCGTCAGCCGGAACGGCGGATCGTGCGGCCGGAAGAAGCTGCGCGGATGCGGCTCGAACGTCACCGCGACGAGCGGTACGCCGGATTTGCGGGCGATGTCCCGGGTGCGCGCGAAAACCGCCTGGTGGCCGAGATGCACGCCGTCGAAATTGCCGAGCACCGCCGCACCGCCCCGAAGGTCGGCCGGAATGTCCTCGTAGTGACGGAGGATCTGCATCGTCTCCCTAACCCGCACCGTTTGCGCACGCCGCCCGGTATAGCGACTGCCGCGCGGATTGTGGAGAACGAATTTCGCCGGCCGGCCGCAACGCCGCGTCGCGCCGGACCCGGCGCCCGGCGGCCGAACGTCGGCGCCCGTCAGATCCGGCGGCTCGGCACCAGAACCAGGGCCTCTCCGTCGAGCACCACGGTGTCGCCGACGGACACCACCGTCTCCATGACGACGCGGCGCTTCTCCGCGAAGATCTCCTTGACCGTGGCCCGTGCCCGCGCCGTATCGCCGGCCCGCACGGGCGACCTGAAGTTCAGGCTCTGCTTCAGGTAGATCGTGCCGGGACCCGGCAGTTTGGTGCCGATCACCGTGGAGATGAAGCTCGCCGTGAGCATGCCGTGGGCGATTCGACCCTCGAACATGGTCTCGGTGGCGAACTCGTGGTTCAGGTGAACCGGGTTGATGTCGCCGGAAATGCCCGCGAACAGGACAATATCCGCTTCGGTTACCGTCTTGGCGAAGACCGTCGTCATTCCGACCGACAGATCCTCGATGAAATAGCCCATCAGGTCGTCGTGATCGCTCGACGCCTGGTTGGCTGGCTTTTTCTCCATCGCGCCTGCTGAGTTCATGTTCGAATTCCTGAAGCAATGTCATCGGGCGCCGGCCGTCGATTTTGCGGCGCAAAATATTGTATGCAGCGCAATATAGATAACTCCGACGCGCGCCGCAATATAAATGAAAAACCTTAATAAACAGCGAATTTCTCAGGAGTTCGTTCGTTTCGCAGGCGCAATGCAACTTGCCGGGAGACGGACCTCGACGGTCGTGCCCTCGCCGGCCCGGCTTTCGATGACCAACTCGCCGCCGTGCAACTCGGCGAGCGCCTTGGCGAGCGGCAGGCCCAGACCCGTGCCCTCGACCCGATGGTTGGCGTCGCTCTCGATTCGGCCGTAGGTCTCGATCGCCTTGGCCATATCCTGCTGAGCGATGCCGATTCCGGTATCGCTGACGGCAAGAGATACGCCGCCTTCGGGGATGGCGGCCACGCGCAGCGTCACGGTGCCGCCGGAGCGCGTGAACTTGATCGCGTTGGACAACAGATTGATCAGGATCTGCTTGATCTTCAACGGGTCGACGCGCAGCTTCGGCAGCGTGGCGTCGACGTGGCGACGCAGCTGCAGGCGGGCCTCGGCGGCGCGGCCATGGATCAGGCGCAGACAGGAATCGACGAGCTCGGCGGCATCGACATCCTCGAGAACCAGCGTCGCCCGGCCCGCCTCGATCTTCGACAGGTCGAGGATGTCATTGACGACGGCAAGCAGATGATCGGCGCTCTCGTGGATGTCGTGCGCGTATTCGAGATATTTGTCGATGCCGACGGGCCCGAAGGTCTGATTGCTGATCACTTCCGAGAACCCGATGATGGCGTTCAGCGGCGTCCGCAGCTCATGGCTGACATTGGCGAGGAAATCGGCCTTGACCTTGCTGGTCATCTCGGCCTCGTCGCGCACCGCCCGCAGCTCGGATTCCGCCTTCTTCTGCGCCGTGACGTCGAGAACGATGCCGTCCCAGATGCCGATCTCGCCGCCGTTGGCGCGGCTCGCCGCGCGTGCGAGATTGTGCACCCATTTGGTCCGGCCGTCCGGGGTGACGATGCGATACTCGGTATCCAGGTCCTCATTGCTGCGCCACGCCGCCTCGAAGGCCGTTTCGACGCGCTCGCGATCGTCGGCATGGACCATTTCGAAGACCGTCTCGGGCCGGGACTCCAGCCGCTCCGGCTCGACGCCGTAGATTTCCCGGATTCCGGGGCTGACATGCTCATAGCGGACCGACAGATCGGGGCCGACGCGCTGCTGGTAGACGACCACCGGCATCTTCTGGGCGAACGCCTGCAGGCTGCCGCTCGGGGCCGCCGCCGGCCGGGACGGTGTTGCCGGCCGGGACGGCGGGACCGGCGGCTGCGGCACCGGCACCGGCGCGGTGCCCGGTGCGGCCGCCTGCGGACGGCGCATCACGGTGACCACCAGAAACAGGATGCCGGTCATCACGAGGGCGATCAGCAACGGCACGGTGGCGCTCGAAGAGGGTGGTGGCGCCACCTGCTCCAGATCGATCCCGATCGCCAGCACCAGGCCGTGGCTTTCGAGCGAGCGCCACCCGACCACCGCGTCGATCCCGCCCGCGTCGACGGCCACGATGCGCGAAAGGCGCGAACGATCCTTCGCCGCGACCGCCGCAAACGGCTCCTCGGCGGCGCGGGCCCCGACCAGCTGCGGGAGGAAGGGCGCGCGCAGCCAGATCCGGCCGTCCGCCGTCAGCAGCGTCACGGAGGAGCCCGGCGGCAGGCGCAGGGACGACCACCAGTCCAGGATGCGCGACACCGGAAACTGGAGTCCCTCGTATCCGGCGAGGTCGCCGGACGCATCGCGCCGTTCCTTCACGATCGCCGCGTACCACAGCCCGGCCCCCTCGAACGGCAGCGACAATGTCGGGACACCCGTACCGGACGCGGCCGCCGCGGCCACCGCGACGGCGCGAACCGGGGTGCCGCCGGCAACGGCGCCGTCTCGATCATAGCGTCGGTAGCCGGGATCCAGCCGCGATGCGAGTGTGGGTGCGTCCTGCGCCACCGCCTCGAGCGCCAGCAGGCGCGCTCCGGTCTCCGAGAAGAACAGGTTCAAGGGCGCGCTGCCCTGTCCCAGGGCAACGCTGACCCGTTCGCGTGCGTCCCGCTCGGCACCGCCATCGTCCACCCAGGCCTCCACGGCCATGGTACCGAGTATAAAACCAGCGACCAGACCGAGCGCCATTTGCAGATATCTGCGCATGCGCTCCGGAGCCAGCCATGCAGCTCGCTCCTGCCTTGTTGTCCGGTCGTTTGCGGGGGCCCGCTTAGCCTTCCTGCGCCCACCGTTATTCATACATTAACCGGCCTTGACTTCCCCCGACCTCAGCCCATCGTTGGGGCTGCGCCACCGCTTCGTTGACCCCATCATACACGAATTTTCATAATTTTTTAAACTAGTTAGCGGCTATCCCCGTTAACCATAACCGGCAACCATAAAAATGGCGACGCCACGCGCGCCGCGGCGGCGGAACACCGCGCAGCCTACGCCATACGATCCGTCGCCTCCACCACCTTCCTGCGGCGCAATGCCGGTCGGAAAATTCGCATTGCCGGTTATGCCCCCCGCGACAATCGGCTGCACGCGATGTTATAAAAAGCCGGATGAACGACGCCTTCGCCTTCTCGACGGTCCCGCACGACCACCAGAACTGCATCGACACCGCACTGGACGAGGCGGCCGAGCTGTGCGCGCGCCGCGGCGTGCGGCTGACGCCGCTGCGCCGGCGGGTACTCGAGCTGATCTGGGACAGCCACCAGGCGACCGGCGCCTATGCCATCCTCGATGCGCTGCGCGAGGCGAATCACCGGGCCGCGCCGCCGACCGTCTACCGGGCGCTGGAGTTCCTGAGCGCGCACGGTCTGATCCACCGGATCGAGTCCCTCAACGCCTATGTCGGATGCGTCCGCCCCGACCACGACCATGCCGGTCAGTTCCTGATCTGCGAGTCGTGCGGCGCCACCGCCGAGCTGCATGACGAGGAGATCACCGGGGCCGTCGGCCGTGGCGCGCGGCGGGCCGGTTTCCAAGCGCTGCGCCAGACGGTCGAGGTCGCCGGCCTGTGTCCGGACTGCCATAAGCGTCTCGACGCGGACTGAATCGCATGACCCAGCCGATCCCGTGCCAACGGGCCCTGTTCGACATCCCGGACGACGTGGCGTGGCTGAACTGCGCCCAGATGTCGCCGCTGATGAAGCCGGCCATAGCGGCCGGCGAGTCGGCCGTTCGCCGCAAGGCACATCCCTGGACCATCCGCCCGATCGATTTCTTCACCGATTCGGAAGCCGCGCGGGCGCTGTTCGCGGAGATTGTCGGGGCCGACGCGGACGAGATCGCGATCGTGCCCTCGGTCAGCTACGGCATGGCGGTGGCGGCGCGCAACCTGACGGCCCCCCTCGGCGCGCGCATCCTGCTGCTCGACGAGCAGTTTCCGTCCAATGTCTACGCCTGGCGCGAATTGGCGGCACGGACCGGCGCGCGCATCGACACGGTCCCCCGCCCCACGGACGACGACTGGACCGCGGCGATCCTCGAGCGGATCGGCGACGACGTCGCGCTCGCGGCCCTGCCCAACAATCACTGGACGGATGGCGGCCTCGTGGATCTCGAGCGGGTCGCCGCGGCCCTGCGCGAGGCCGGCGCGGCGCTGGCCGTGGACGTGACCCAGTCGCTCGGCGCGCTGCCCCTCGACGTGCGACGGGTCCGGCCCGATTTCCTTGTCGCCGGCAGCTACAAATGGCTGCTCGGCCCCTACAGCCTCGGGTTCCTGTATGTCGCTCCGAAATACCATGGCGGCCGGCCGCTGGAGTACAACTGGATCACCCGGGCCGGGTCGGAGGATTTCGCCGGCCTGGTCGACTACAGGGACGACTACCAGCCCGGCGCCCGGCGCTTCGACATGGGCGAGCGCTCGAATTTCGCGCTGATGCCGCAGGCCATGGCGGCGATGCGGCAGATCCTCGACTGGGGCGTCGACAACATCGCGGCGACGCTGGCGGCGCGCAACGCGGAGATCGCGGCGCGGGCCCGGACGCTGGGTCTCGAATCCGTCTCGCCGCATCTGCGCGCGGGCCATTTCCTCGGCCTGCGCTTCGCCGGCGGCGTGCCGGACGGGCTCGGCCAACGGCTCGCCGCCGAGAACATCCATGTCAGCGTGCGCGGCGCCTCGCTGCGGGTGACGCCGCATCTCTACAACACCGACAGCGATATCGACCGCTTCTTCGCGGTGCTGGAGCGCAGCCTGTAACGGCGGGCCGGCCCGCGCCGCAGTGCGGTCGCATGCGGTGACGGTTTACCGCCACCTTTGCGCTGTGTAGGCTCGCGGGGTCGGGAATCGTACGACAAGAAGCGGGGCGGGAGATGAAGACGATCGAGCAGCTTTCCCTGGTTTCGGCAGTGATGTATGCGCTGGCGGCCGGCCTGCTTGCCGCGATCGCGGTCGGCATGATGGCGCTCGCGGTGCTCGACATCTGGCAGGCATATTCCGCCGGGGCGCGGCTCGACAGCGCCCTGCTCGACTCGGTCGGCCTCGTCATCGTCGCCGTCGCGGTCATCGATGTCTCGAAATATCTGATGGAGGAGGGCGTGGTGCGGCGGCAGGAGCTGCGGGCGCCGGGCGAGGCGCGGGCGGCGCTGACCAAGTTCCTGTCCATCATCATCATGGCCATCGCGCTGGAGACGCTGATGTTCGTTTTCGATTCCGGCCGTACCAGCATGCGCGATCTCGTCTATCCGGCGGTGCTTCTGTTCGCGGTGATCCTGGCGCCGGTGGCGCTGGGCCTGTTCCAGCTCTTCAGCCGAAAGGCGGAGGCCATCTCCGGCAAGGACCAGGGCTGACGGGCGGCCGTCGCCTGAGGCGCGAGCCCTGCGCGCCTATCCCCGCCGTCGTCGCCCGCGCCGTCGCGCGCCGGCGGCGTCGGCCCGCGCGAGCGCATCGGCCCCGGCGGCGAGCAAGCCCAGCGCAGCCTCAATGGCGGCGCGGTGGGGCGGCGGGCCCGGCTCGTGGTGCGCGAGCGCCGCGGCGATCGCCGCAAGGTGCGCGGGTGAGGTGCCGCAGCAGCCGCCGATGATGCGCGCCCCGGCGTCGCGCGCGAGGCGGGCGTAGGCCGCCATCACCTCGGGCGTGCCGGTGTAGTGGATGTGCCCGTCGTGATATTCCGGGATGCCGCAATTGCCCTTGGCGACGATGACGTCCGCCGGGTCCGCGCCGGCCGCGATGCCGCGCAGCGATTCGACGAGCGCGGCCGGGCCGATGCCGCAGTTCGAGCCGAACGCCGCAAGCCTGACGCCGAGCCCGTGGGCAACGCGAATCGCGTCTTCAGGCGCCAGCCCCATCATGGTCCGCCCGTTGGTGTCGAACGTCATCGTGGCGACGACCGGCAGGCCGGTCTCATCGGCGCCGCCGACTGCGGCTTCGAGCTCCTCGGTGCCGGAGATGGTCTCGATCCACAACACGTCGACGCCGCCCTCGGCCAGCGCGCTTGCCTGCTCGGCGAAGGCGGCGCGCCCGTCGCCGACGGCGAGCGGCCCGACCGGCTGGTAGATCTCGCCGGTCGGCCCCATCGAACCGGCGACCACCACGGGTCGGCCGGCCCCGTCGGCGACCACGCGGGCAAGCGCCGCGCCGGCGCGGTTGAGCTCGGCGACCCGCGACTCGGCACCGTGCAGCGCCAGGCGGTAGCGGTTCGCGCCGAAGGTGTTGGTCAGGATGATGTCGGCGCCGGCGTCGACCATGCCCTGGTGCACGGCGGCGACCCGGTCGGGATGGTCGACGTTCCACAGTTCCGGCGAATCGCCGGTCATCAGCCCGGCCTCGAACAGGTTGGTACCCATGGCGCCGTCGGCGACGAGACAGTCGCGTCGATCCAGGAGGGTCTTCAGGATATCGCTCATGGCACCGGGCCCGTTCCACCGTCGCGCCGCCGGTCGAACTCAATACATCGCGGCGCGCCGGGGTTCAAGATCGCAGTGACGGCGCGCCGGGCCACGGCGACGGGACATCGCGGTGCCTTAACCTGCTTAACCTGAATGGTTAAGATTAAACCTAGCGATTTGGAACCGGACGCATACGAAACCGGAACAATAAAGGAATACCCGAGGCGATTGTGCTAATTCATACGGGCCATCAGGGTTAACAATTCGTGAACATCGGGCACTTCGCGCCGGCGTCGGATCAGCCCCCGGCCCCCGTGACCAGCACCGCGGCGCCTTCGAGCCGGCCCTCGCGCAGCCGCGCCAGCGCCGCGTTGGCCTCGGCCAACGGCATCGCTTCGGTATGGGTGCGCACCGGCACCTTCGGGGCGAGCGCGAGGAAGTCCTCGCCGTCCTTGCGGGTGAGGTTGGCGACCGAGCGCAGCGTCCGCTCGCCCCACAGGATCTCGTAGGGAAAGGACGGGATGTCGCTCATATGGATGCCGGCGCAGACCACGGTGCCGCCCTTCGCCGTCGCCCGCAGCGCCGCCGGCACCAGCGCCCCGACCGGCGCGAAGATGATGGCGGCGTCGAGTTCCTCGGGCGGCGCCGCGTCGGAGCCGCCGGCCCAGACGGCGCCCAGCGATCGCGCGAAGTCCTGCGCGGCCGCATCGCCCGGCCGCGTGACGGCGTACACGTCGCGCCCCTCGTGCCGCGCCACCTGGGCGACGATATGGGCCGCCGCGCCGAAGCCGTAGATGCCGAGCCGCCGTGCGTCGCCTGCCATGACCAGCGCGCGGTGGCCGATCAGCCCGGCACACAGCAGCGGCGCCGCCGCGACGTCGGAATAGGCGTCCGGCAGGCGGAACACGTAGCGCTGGTCGGCGAGCGCGTAGTCGGCATAGCCGCCGTCGATGTGGTAGCCGGTGAAACGCGCCGCCTCGCACAGGTTCTCGCGCCCCGACCGGCAGTAGGTGCAGGCGCCGCAGGTCCAGCCCAGCCACGGCACGCCGACCCGCTCGCCGTCGCGGAACCGCTCCACCCCCTCCCCCGCCGCCGCGACGGTGCCGACCGTCTCGTGCCCCGGCACGATGGCGTCTCGCACCGGCGGCAAATCGCCGTCGACGACGTGCAAATCGGTGCGGCAGACGCCGCAGGCATGGACGCGGATCAGCACCTCGCCCGGCCCCGGCTCCGGCACCGGGCGCTCCTCCGGTTCCAGCCCCGCGCCGGGCCGGTGCAGCACCATCGCGCGCATGCGCCGGATCGCCGGCACCTACGGGGCCCCGCGCTCCGCCGCGCGCCGCCGTTGCGCCTTGACCAGCCAGCCGACGGCGAAGCCGATCGCGAAGCTGACGCCGATCACGACGAAGCGGCGCGCCTCGAAGGTCCAGAACAGCACGTTCAGCTCGACCCGCGCCAGGTTCTGCAGCGCGAACAGCACCAGGACGCCGCCCAGCGCGGCGGCGATGATCAGGCGAAATCTGTCGATGAACTTATGCACCCCGTTGCTCATGCGTCGGCTCCCCCGTCAGGATCGCGCCCCGCCGGGCGGCCGGGCTCCGCCGCCAGTATACACGGGCGGCAGCGGTTGCGGGAGCGGCCGCGGCCGGGCCGCCGGCAGCGCTCCGGCGCACGCGAAACGAGCCCATGCGTTAGGGATTTCCGCGGCTTTGCGGCGCCCTATTCGATGGTCAGCGTGCCGTTCA
>JBFGQV010000057.1:0-16783 GCA_041563955.1 Alphaproteobacteria bacterium
CGCGAAGTCCACGGCCGCGTCGGGATGGCCGAGCGCGTTCGACAGCGGCGGATAGATCGTCCAGCCGGTGCCCGCGCCGCCGCCGATCAGCGCCGACAGGATGAGCAGCGTCAGCGCCGGCGGCAGCAGCCAGAAGCTGATGTTGTTCATGCGCGGGAAGGCCATGTCCGGCGCGCCGATCATCAGCGGCACGAACCAGTTGCCGAACCCGCCGATCAGCGCCGGCATGATTACGAAGAACACCATGATCAGCCCGTGCGCCGTGACCACCGTGTTCCACAGGTGGCCGTCCGGAACGCCGTCGTCCTGCATGTACTGGACGCCCGGCTCCATGAGCTCCATGCGCATATAGACGGAGGCGGCGAGACCGATAAGCCCGGCGATAAACGCCAGGATCAGGTACATCGTGCCGATGTCCTTGTGGTTGGTCGAGTAGAGCCAGCGCCGCCAACCGGTTGGCGTGTGATGCTCGTCATGCGCATGCGCGCCCGTCGTCACTTCGGCCATGATCGTCCCTCTTTACTCGCGCTGCGTTATTCGACCGGCGCGGTCTGCGCCATGCGGACCGGCGAGTCCGCGGACGGTTCTTCGACCCGCGCGAACTCCTCCCGGGCCCGTTCGACCCAGGCGTTGAACTCGTCCTCGCTGACCGCCTCGATGGCGATCGGCATGTAGCTGTGATTGACGCCGCACAGCTCGGAGCAGAACCCGTAATAGACGCCTTCCTTGCTGATCTCGACCCAGGTCTCGTTGAGCCGGCCGGGCACGGTATCGAGCTTGATCCCGAGCGCCGGTACGCCCCAGGAGTGCAAAACGTCGTCGGCGGTCAGCAGCAGCCGGATCTTCTTGCCGACCGGCAACACCACGCGGTTGTCCGTCTCCAGCAGGCGCTTGCTCTTGTCCTCGAGATCCTCCTCGGCGACCATGTAGGCATCGAAGGTGAAGTTGCCGTGGTCCGGATACTCGTAGCTCCAGTACCACTGGTGGCCGATCACCTTCAGTGTCATGTCGGCGTCCGCGACCCTGTCCGCATAGACCATCAGCCGATAGGACGGGATGAACACCAGCACCAGGATGATCACCGGCGCGACGGTCCAGACCACCTCGATCAGGGTGTGGTGGGTCGTCCGCGACGGCGTCGGGTTCCGCGATTCGCGATAGCGGAAGATCACCCAGACGAGGAGCAGCAGGACAAACAGCGAAATCGCCGAAATCAGCCATAGCAGCTGGTCATGGAATTCGCTGATCCGCGCCATCGTCGGCGAGGCGGCGTCCTGCAGGCCGACCTGCCAGGGCAGTGGCTCGGCGGCGAGTGCCGGCGCGCCGAGAATCGTCAGCAGAAGCGCCGCCAGGGCGGCCAGTCGCATTGTCACGGTAGTCTCTCCCGTCTCTGACACCAATTGAGGGGCCGGTTATCCGCCCGCGACCCAACGGCCCGCGTCGCAATCCGGCACGAATTTTGGCGGCATTCTATTCAGTCGCTGCCGCTGATCAAGCGCCACGGAACCGGGTGCGCCCCTGAAGTATGCGGGCACCCCCACAACATCTGGGGGATTTGTCCACGGAATCGCTTGGTTTCTCCATCAATACGCTGCGCGACATTTTGTCGCAACCGGTTTCAACCGATTTTTGACATAGCTCAACGCGCGACTCTCGCATTGCCGTTCCCGAGCCGTTTGCGCACCTTTCGCACGCCCCCCCAGACCAGCAGGATCACCACCGGTATGGACAGCCCGGTCACGAGGTCGACCGGGACCGGCACACCGGTCGCCGAGGCGCCCTTGGCGGCATAGCCGACGAGCCCCACCAGGTAATAGCTGATCGCGGCGACGGACAATCCTTCCACGGTTTCCTGCAGCCGGAGTTGCAGCTTGGCGCGGCGGTCCATCGAGCGCAGCAGGTTGCGATTCTGTTCCTCCATGGCGATATCGACGCGGGTGCGCAGCATGGAGGTGGCCCGGGCGATCCGTTCGGCGATCCGGTCCTGGCGTGCGGCGATCGCCTCACAACTGCGCATGGCCGGAGCCATGCGCCGTTCCATGAACTCGCCGAAGGTCTGCAGACCCTCGATCCGCTGCTCGCGCAGTTCGGCGATGCGCTTTTCGGCGAGCGCATAGTACGCGGCCGTGGCGCTGAAGCGGTAGGTGTTGGCGGACGCGAGGCGCTCGATGCGCGCGGCCAGCCCCGTCAGCTGCTCGACCATGCCGCGCTGGTCCTCGAGGTCCTCGAGACCGGTCATGCGTTCGGTAATGGTGGTCAGCGCGCCGGCGGTGGCGCTGATCTCCGGTCCGGCGCTGCGCGCCAGCGGCAGGGCCAGCAGCGCCATGAGCCGGTAGGTCTCGATTTCCAGGAGCCGCTGCACGAGCCGTCCGGCCTGGCGGGGGCGCAGCCCGGCGTCGTGCACGAGGAACCGTCCGAACCCGTCCTCATGCAGGCGGAAATCGGTCCAGGCCCTGGCGTTGCCGCCGGCCATCGCGCTGCCGGCGAGGCTGTCCTCGGCGAAGAATGACTTGAGCCTGTCGCTTTCGCCCGCCGCCTTGCCTCCCGCCTGGAAGAGCAGATGGCAGGCGACCAGCAGCTCGCCGGGACAGCGTTCCAGCCACTCGGCCGGCACGAGATCGATCACAGGCTCATCGAACCGGACCTTCGCCGTCCCGTCGGCGATGAAGGTGTAGCTGGTGAACTCGGTATGCCGCTCCCAGCGACAGCGGAACGGGCCGAGATCGCCCGAGTAATGGTTCGCGTCGCCCGCCGGCGCGGCCACCCCGAAGCGCTGGCACAGCCCGGCGAGGTGCGCCCGGTCCTGCGCCGCCGTACCCTCCCCGGTCAGCCAGGCCATGTGGGATGCGCGCGCCGGCGCCGCCAGGGTTTCGAACGGCCGCGCGTGCACCTCGTTGACGAGAAGCCGGCGCAGGCCGTGTTCGTTGAAGTTGACCATCGGGAAATGCCTGCCGCGAATACGTGGACGCGGAAATTGCGCGCCAAGGGACTATATAATGGTGTAATGCAGGAGCGGCCATCGCGACAATCGGGAAAAGCGGGTAAGGCAAATCATGAGCGACCTGAGCAGCACGGATGAATTGTTCTTCACGCGGGCCGGCCTCGACCGGGCGGAGGTCGAGACGACCGTGGACGACGCGTTGAACGGCGCTGACGACGGCGAGCTGTTTCTCGAGTACTGCCAGTCGGAAGCGGTGTCCTTCGACGACGGCCGGATCCGCAGCGCCAGCTTCGACACGGCGCAGGGGTTCGGTCTGCGGGCCGTGGCCGGCGAAGCGATCGGCTATGCCCATGCCAGCGACCTCAGCGCGGAAGCGATCGCGCGGGCAGCCGAAACGGTAAAGTCGGTGCATGCGGGTCACGGCGGCACCATGGCGGCGCCACCGGCCGGCACCAACCGCAGCCTCTACAGCGACGAGAATCCATTGGGCGGTTTCGCGTTCGAGGACAAAGTCAAACTTTTGAGCGACATCGACGCCTATGCGCGCGGCAAGGACAGCCGCGTGCGACAGGTCAGCGCGTCGCTGGCGGGTGAGTGGCAGGCGGTGCAGATCGTCCGCAGCGGCGGCGAGCGGGTCGCCGACATCCGGCCGCTGGTCCGGCTCAATGTGTCGGTGGTCGTCGGCGAGGGCGACCGGATGGAGAGCGGCAGCCACGGGGCCGGCGGGCGGTTCGGGTTCCAGGCGTTCTTCGATCCGGAGATCTGGCGGGACCAGGTCGACGAGGCGCTGCGCCAAGCGCTCATCAACCTGGACTCCGTGCCGGCCCCCGCCGGGGAGATGGACGTGGTGCTGGGGCCCGGCTGGCCGGGCATCCTGCTTCACGAAGCGATCGGCCACGGTCTCGAAGGCGATTTCAATCGTAAGAAGACGTCGGCCTTCGCCGGACTCAGGGGCGAGCGGGTCGCGGCGCCGGGCGTCACCGTGGTCGACGACGGCACGCTTGCCGACCGCCGCGGCTCGCTGTCCGTCGACGACGAGGGCACGCCGACCAGCACGACCACGCTGATCGAGGACGGCATCCTCGTGGGCTACATGCAGGACCGGCAGAACGCGCGGCTGATGGGGGCAAAACCGACCGGCAACGGTCGCCGCCAATCGTTCGCGCACGCGCCAATGCCGCGCATGACCAATACCTACATGCTGGCCGGGACGCACGATCCGGCCGAGATCCTGCGCTCGGTCGACAAGGGCCTGTATGCGGTCAATTTCGGTGGCGGGCAGGTCGACATCACCAGCGGCAAGTTCGTGTTCAGCTGCACCGAGGCCTATCTGATCGAGAACGGCAAGGTCGGCGCGCCGGTCAAGGGCGCGACCCTCATCGGCAACGGCCCCGACGTGCTCACCCGGGTGTCGATGATCGGCAGCGACATGATGCTCGATCCCGGTATCGGCACCTGCGGCAAGGACGGCCAGGGCGTGCCGGTCGGCGTCGGCCAGCCGACGATCCGCGTCGACGGGCTGACCGTCGGCGGCACCGCCGCCTGACGCGGCCGCCGGCCGGCGGCGGATACGCGTTAAGGCGGCGATCCGCCGGCCCTCGCGGGCCGGTTCCCGCACCCTTCCGATCGCCGGTTGGATTAACCGGACCTTAATACCCTGCGGCGATTCTGGGACCGACGGCGCACGCTCGCTGCGCCGGCGCTGCAATCCGCCCACCGGTCGCGCCATGACCGGGCAAAGGAGATTCCAGATGGAAGCGATATTCTGGCAGATTCTGCCTGTCGTCGTCATCGTCGGCCTCGGTTACGCCGCCGTGCGCTTCGATTTCGTCAGCCAAGCCGCTAATGAGGGCATCACCCGCTTCGTCTTCGCCATCGCGTTGCCGGCGCTGATCTTCCGCAACATTGCGATCAGCGACGTCGCCGGTAACGCGCAGTTCATCTGGAAACTCCTGCTCGGCTACTACGGCGGCGCCCTGGCGGTCATGCTGCTCGGCATCGCCGTGGCGAAGTTCGCCTTCAACAAGGGCCGGGCGGAGCAGCATATCCTCGCGGTCGGCGCATCGCATGCAAACGTGATCCTGCTCGGCGTGCCGGCGGTGCTGCTCCTCATGGGCAATCGGTGGGCATTGCCGCTGCTTCTGATCGTCGGGCTGCACGGTCTGATCATGGCGATCCTGCTGACAGCCGTGAGCCGGATCCGGGCCGGCCAGGCAGGGGAGCTCCCCGGCGCGATCTGGCAGACGCTCCTGAACCAGGCCAAGAACCCCATCTTCATCGCCCTGGTGGCCGGCGTGCTGTACAGCGTCTTTGACCTGCCGCGCTTGCCCAACACTGCGAACGACGTTCTCAGGATCCTTGGCAACGCCGTGCTGCCGGCGTCGCTGTTCGGGCTGGGCGGCATGATGGTGCGCTACCGCTTCGCCGGCCAGATGCCCGAAGCGTTCGCGGTCTCCGCGCTGAAGCTGGCGGCCCATCCCCTCATCGTCTGGTTCCTCGCTGGGCCGATGGTGCTCGGCCTGAATAACTGGGCCTGGGTGGCGGCGATGCTCGCCGCGATGCCGGTCGGCTTCAACATGCACAACATGGCCAGCCGCTCGCAGCAGGGCTCCGCTCTGGCAAGCTCGTCCACCACGCTGTCGACCCTGGTCGCGGTGGTCACCGTGATCGCATTTCTGCATTTCCGCAGCGGCTGACGCGGCACCGATAGGGTTCGCGGCCGCCGGTATCGGCCCGGTCGGCGGCGATCCCCGATTTGCCCGCCGCGCCCCAAGCGGTCAGTATGCGTATTCGTCGAAGAGCGGCTCGATGCTGCCGTCCCACCGGTTCTCGTAGGCGTCGAGCAATTCCTCGGCGGGGGTGATGCCGGTCTCGGCGATCTCGTGCAGCTCATTGAGGTAATGGGCCTCGTCCTCGCCGAAGTGATCCGACGCGGCGCGGGCGGTCAGGCCATCCCTGGCCACCGCCAGCACGTCCTTCGCCAGGTCCTGCAGCGTGCCGCAGCGGAACGGCGTCTTCAGCGCCGTGCGGGGCGCCTCGGCGCGCAGCGCTTCGCGCTCCTCCATCGACCAGTCGCAGCACAGCTTCCAGGCCGCCTCGAGTGCTGCCTCGTCGTAGAGCAGGCCGACCCACAGCGCCGGCAGCGCGCACAGCCGGCGCCACGGCCCGCCATCGGCGCCGCGCATCTCGAGGTAATGCTTCAGCCGCACCTCCGGAAAGGCGGTGGTGAGATGATCGGCCCAGTCGCCGAGGCCGGGGATCTGGCCTTCCAACCCTTCCAGCCGGCCGGCCATGAAGTCGCGAAACGACTTGCCCGCGACATCGACATACGTGCCGTCGCGGTAGACGAAATACATCGGCACGTCGAGGATGTAGTCGACCCAGCGCTCGAAGCCGAAGCCGTCCTCGAACACGAAGGGCAGCATGCCGGATCGGTCGGGATCGGTGTCCGTCCAGATGTGGCTGCGGTAGCTCAGATAACCGTTCGGCCGTCCCTCGGTGAACGGCGAGTTGGCGAACAACGCCGTCGCCACCGGCTGCAGCGCCAGCGCGACCCGAAACTTCTTGACCATGTCCGCTTCGGACGAGAAATCGAGGTTCACCTGCACCGTGCAGGTGCGGGTCATCATGTCGAGGCCGAGTTTACCGCGGGTCGGCATGTAGCGCCGCATGATCCTGTAGCGGCCCTTCGGCATCCACGAGATTTCATCGAAGCTGGCCTTCGGCTGGAAGCCGAGGCCGATCATCCCGGCGCCCATCTCGCCGCAGATCTCCTTAACCTGGCGCAGGTGCTCGTTCACCTCGGCGCAGGTCTGGTGGATGTTCTGCAGCGGGGCGCCCGACAGCTCGAACTGGCCGCCGGGCTCCAGCGTGATCGAACAGCCGTCCGCCATGCGCAGGGCAATGATATTCTCATGCTCGAAGACGGGCTCCCAGCCGAACCGCTTAAGCCCCTCCAGCAGCGCCTGGATGCCTGGGCGGCCCTCGTAGGCAAGCGGACGACGGTTCTTAAGGTCGTAGCCGAATTTCTCGTGCTCGGTGCCGATGCGCCAGGCGTCACGAGGCTTGCAGCCCTGCTCCAAATACTCGACGAGCTGGCGCTTGCTGGTGACCGGGCTGCCGCCGGCGCTCGAAGGTGCTGACATGTCGCTCAAACCCGCCCGTACCGAGTGTCGTGAGGTCGCCCGGGCGGCCGTACCCGCCAGTCGCCGAGCGCGGACTGCCAGCATGCCAGTGCCGCCAGCGCCGCCGTGTCGGCCCGAAGGATACGGGGCCCCAGACCGACGGCAGTAACAAAAGGGAGTTTCCGCAATGCGTCAAGCTCCGTCTGCTCGAATCCGCCTTCCGGTCCGGTCAGAATCGCGCACGGCTCGCCCGGCCCGATCCGGGCCAGAACGTCCCCGATCGGCTCGGCAGAGCCGCTCTCGGCACACAGCAGGATCCGTCTCCCGCCCGGCCAGCTCTCGAGAATACGCGCGAGCGGTGCGGCCTCGCGAACCCGCGGCACCGTCAGCCGCCCGCACTGCTCGGAAGATTCGATCGCATTCGCCTCCATGCGTTCGCGCCTGACCCGGTCGACGACGGTGCGGCGGGTCATCGCCGGGACCAGCTCCGAGACCCCCAATTCCGTCGCCTTCTGCACCAGGAAGTCGAGCGGGATCCGCTTGACCGGGGCGAATACGAGCCACAGATCGGTCTCGTGTTGCTGTTCGCGCAGGCGCGTTTCCACCGCCAGAGCGGCACCGCTTTTCGGCAGGGATTCGATCCGCGCCCGCCATTCGCCGTCGCGCCCGTTGAACAGGGCGATGGCGGTGCCGGGCGCCAGCCGCAACACGTGTGCGAGGTAATGCGACTGGCCGCGTCCGAGAGTCAGCTTCGCGCCCGCGGCGAGCCCGTCCTGCACGAAGAGCCTTGCTCCAGGTTTGTCCATCATTCATCTACCCCGCCGGGCAGCCGCCATCTATGCTTGTCGCGCGGCTGCCGCGGCGGCAAGATTAGCCCATGAACGACGGCGCACAAAGGCGGGCCAACGCATCCGACATTCCGCGCGCCGGCTGGGTCGACCGGCTGGCGCCCGCGCCGCTGCACCCGTGGATCCGACTGGCGCGGCTGGACCGTCCGATCGGCACCTGGCTGCTGCTGCTCCCCTGCTGGTGGAGCGTCGCCCTGGCCAGCGCCGCCCGGCCCGGGCCCGGCTGGCCGGAGCCGCTGCTCCTGCTGCTGTTCGCGATCGGCGCCACCGTCATGCGCGGCGCGGGCTGCGCCTGGAACGATATCACCGACCGCGAATACGACGGCAAGGTGGCGCGAACCGCGATGCGACCGATCCCGAGCGGCCAGATCAGCGTCCGCGGCGCGCTGATTTTCATGGGCCTCCTGATGCTGACCGGCCTCGCCGTCCTGCTGACCTTCAACCCGTACGCCATCGCCGTCGGCGTGGCCTCGCTGGTGTTGATCTTCCCCTACCCTTTCATGAAACGGGTCACGTGGTGGCCGCAGGCCTGGCTCGGCCTGACCTTCAACTGGGGCGCGTTGGTCGGCTGGGCGGCCGTGGCCGGCGGGCTGGCGTCTGCGCCGCTCCTGATGTACGCGGCGGGTTTCTTCTGGACGCTGGGCTACGATACGATCTACGCCCACCAGGACAAGGAGGACGACGCCCTGGTCGGCGTCAAATCCTCGGCGCGCCGGCTCGGCGCGCGGACCCGTCCCTTCCTGTGGCTGTTCTACGGCGTAACGGTGTCGCTGCTGGCCGCCGCCGGCTGGTCGGCGGGACTGGCGTGGCCGTATTACGCCGGGCTGGCCGCCGCCGGCGGTCAGCTGGTCTGGCAGGCGGCGAAGGTCGATATCGATTCGCCCGCGGACTGCCTGGCGAAATTCAAGTCAAACAAATGGTTCGGCCTGTTCCTGCTGGCCGGGATCGTGGCGGCTGGCCGACTCTGAGGCGGGGTCGCCACGGCCGCCGTCACACCTTGTCGATGACCTTCTTGAGCAGGCCCTGAACGGTGGTAGCGATCTCGCCGAGCTTGGGGTTGTCGATCGCCGCCATCGACGCGATCGGATCGACCGCCGACACCTCGATCTTGCCGTCCGCCGTCTGCTGCAGGATGACGTTGCAGGGCAGCATCGTCCCGATCTTGTCCTCCGACTGCAGCGCCTGGTAGGCGTAATTGGGGTTGCAGGCCCCGAGGATCGTGTAGGGCTTGAAATCGACATCCAGCTTCTTCTTCAGGGTTGCCTTCACATCGATCGTCGTCAGCACGCCGAACCCTTCGCTTTGCAGCGCTGCGGTCACGTCCTCGATGGCCTTCTCGAAGGGCCGGTCGATCGTCTTGCTGAAATGATAGGTCATGGATCCTCTCGTCGGTGTCTTAAGTGGGAGTATGACCGCGCCGGACGGCGCGGAGGCTGCCTGACATATAGGACTGCACACCCGAATGTCATCACCGCAACCGGCAGGCATTAAGCCCCGGTTAATTTGTATCGGCTACACATGAGGTCATTCCACCGAACATGGAGGACGGACCTGATGAAACGACTTATCGGAACGCTTGCGGTCCTCGCTGTGGCCGCCGTCGCCGCGGGGCCGGCAGTTGCTGCAGAAGGCACCATTTCGCGCGCGCAGTTCACCTCAGCAGTGCTCGACCGCGAGCCGGTCGATGAGGTCACCAACATCGACAGCCGCACCGGCAGCGTTTTCTTCTTCACCGAGTTCCGGAACTACGAAGGCACGACGGCCAGCCATCGCTGGATCTACAACGACGAGGTCAGGTTCGAGCTCTCGTTCAAGATCCGCGGCTCGCGCTGGCGCGTCTATTCGCAGAAAACGCTGCCGGCGGAGTGGCTGGGCAACTGGAAGGTCGAAATCGTCGCCGAGGACGGCAGCATCCTGGGAACCCACGTCCTCCAGCACGCCGGTTCCTGACCGGGCACCGCCGCCCGGCCCGGATCACACGTCCAGACTTCGGGCCGGGTGGGCGAACGGCACTGCATCCGTTGCGATCGACGCGCTGCAGGCGGCCCGGAAGTCGCCGTCCTCGACCAGCTTGAGGACGAAGTCCGCCGGATCGTTCCGCGGTGCGACCCGCCCGCGCACGACCTCCAGCACCTCCGCCGTCGTCAACGCCCGCGGGCGCCGACCCTCGGCGGGGGCCGATGCCATCGCGACCGCCGCCCCGTCGTGCATCAGGTGGCCGCGCGCGCTGACATAGAGGTGAACCGAGCCGAGGCGCGAGCCGCAGTCGAGCGCTAGGTCGATGCCCTCGATCACCGCATACCGGTAGTTGGCGGCCCGCAGCTCGGAGTCGTGCATGACGCCGAGCTGGTCGTCGTCGAGCCAAGTCACCGACAGGGTGACCGCGGTACCGGGCGCGCGCTGCAGCATCGCCGGCACCGACCCATAGGCGGTGATGTGCGCCGAATAATAGATGTCGAAATCGGCCAGCCGCGCGCGCTGCACCGGGATCTCGCCGACCGCCCCGAACTTCCGGCTCAGCTGCTGCGGCGACTGGTTTGAGCCGATCGCCAGCACCGGCGTGCGGCCCGATCGCGCCGCCGGATCGAAATCGGCGACGACGCCGCCCTTCCAGGTGAAGGAGCCCACGGGAATCGAATACGGGTAGTCCCGGGCCCGCGCCAGCTTCGCATCCCGCTCCGCCGCCGAACCGGCGCCATGTGTCCTGTCGTCCCGCATTCGCCCAGACCTAGCACAGGTCGGCGGCCCAATGAAGCGCGCCCTTGACGCCGCTGCCGCAAGGGTCTGTATAGGATCGGAACCACAGCAAGGGCCCGGCCCATGTCCTATTCCTCCCTGCGCGACTTCATCCACCATCTGGAATCGAGCGGCCGGCTCGTGCGGGTCTCCGTGCCGGTCTCGCCCGAGCTGGAGATGACCGAGATCCAGACTCGGCTTCTGGCCACGCAGGGCCCCGCGGTGCTGTTCGAGAACGTCGTCGGCCGGGACGGAAGCAGCTACGACATGCCTGTGCTGGCCAATCTGTTCGGCACCGTCGAGCGCGTCGCCATGGGCATGCAGCGCGAGCCGCACCAGCTGCGCGAGCTCGGCGAGACGCTCGCACTGCTGCGCCAGCCGGAGCCGCCGGGCGGCTGGCGCGAGGCCATCGACATGCTGCCGATGGTCAAGACGGTGATGGCCATGAAGCCGAAGACAACGGGCCGTGCGGCATGCCAGGAGGTCGTGCTGCAGGGCGACGAGATCGACCTCGCGCGGCTGCCGGTGCAGACCTGCTGGCCGGGCGAGCCGGCGCCGCTGATCACCTGGCCGCTGGTGGTGACCAAGGGACCCGGCCGGCGCCGCACCGACGACCACAATCTCGGCATCTACCGCATGCAGGTCACCGGCCGCGATACGACGCTTATGCGCTGGCTGAAGCATCGCGGCGGCGCCCAGCACCACGCCCGCTGGAAGGCGGAGCGGGCGGAGCCGTTCCCGGTCGCCGCGGTGATCGGGGCGGATCCGGGCACCCTGCTGGCGGCGGTAACGCCGGTGCCCGATACGCTGTCCGAGTACCAGTTCGCCGGGCTGTTGCGCGGCAGCAAGGTCGAGCTGGTCGACTGCAAAACGGTGCCGCTGAAGGTCCCGGCCGATGCCGAGATCGTGCTGGAGGGGCACGTCTCGCTCGACGAGGTCGCGGACGAGGGTCCCTATGGCGACCACACCGGCTACTACAACGCGGTCGAGGAGTTCCCGGTGTTCCGCATCTCGGCGATCACCATGCGGCGCGACCCGATCTATCTGACCACGTTTACCGGCCGGCCACCGGACGAGCCGAGCATCCTCGGCGAGGCGCTGAACGAGGTCTTCGTGCCACTGCTGCAGCAGCAGTTCCCGGAGATCGTCGATTTCTGGCTGCCGCCAGAAGGCTGTTCCTACCGCATCGCCGTGGTCGCGATGAGGAAGGCCTATCCGGGTCACGCCAAGCGGGTGATGATGGGCGTCTGGTCCTATCTGCGCCAGTTCATGTACACGAAATGGGTCATCGTCGTCGACGACGACATCGACGCGCGCGACTGGAAGGATGTGGCCTGGGCGATCTCGACCCGCATGGACCCGGCGCGCGACATTACGCTGGTGGAGAACACCCCGATCGACTATCTCGACTTTGCCTCGCCCGAGTCGGGGCTCGGCTCCAAGATCGGCCTCGACGCCACCGACAAATGGCCGCCCGAGACCAAGCGCGAATGGGGCCGCAAGATTCGCATGGACGATGCGGTAATCGAGAAGATCTCGGCGATATGGCCCGAGCTCGGCCTGCCCGGTGACGGCAAGCCGATCTGGAAATAGCGGCACGTCCGGACACCTGCGCCGGGGACGCGCCGCTGGCCTCGCGACCGGAGGATGGCTATATAAGTCTGGGCGCGGCGCGACCGGGCCGCAGCGCTCAACGCCCGCAACCGGACATCGACTGCCATGCCGAAACAGCCGCCGCAGACCACCCCGACGGATACCGACGACGCCCTGACTCTGCTCGACGACCTGGTCCGGATGGCCGAGGCGCGGGGGGCCGATGCGGCGGACGCGCTGCTGGTCAACAGCGTGTCGCTGTCGGTAGCGCAGCGGCTGGGCCAGCAGGAAAAGCTCGAGCGGGCGGAAGGCAACGACCTCGGCCTGCGCGTCCTGGTCGGCAAGAAGCAGGCGATCGCCTCGTCGAACGACTGGAGCCGCGACAGTCTCGACGAGCTCGTCGACCGGGCCATGGCGATGGCCGCGGCGGTGCCGGATGACCCCTATTGCGGGCTGCCGGAGGCCGACGAGGTGTTCGCCGGACCGCTGATCGACCCGGAAATCTGCGACGAGATCGAGCCCGACGTCGAGGCGCTGACGCTGCGGGCGAAAACCTGCGAGGATGCCGCGCGGGCGGTCGAAGGGGTGACCAATTCCGAGGGCGCCGAGGCGAGCTGGAGCCTGACCGAGATCGCGCTGCTCGCCTCGAACGGCTTCGCCGGCAGCTATGCGGTCTCGCGGCACGGCGTCGGCACCGCCGTGGTCGCCGGCGCGGGCGCCGAGATGGAGCGCGACTACGAGTTCTCGACCGCTGTCTTCATGAGCGACCTCGACGATCCGGCGGAGGTCGGCGAGCGGGCCGGCATCCGCGCCACCAGCCGCATCGGGGCGCGCAAGGTGGAGACCGCGAAGGTCCCGGTCGTCTACGACCCGCGGGTCGCCAACTCGCTGGTCGGGCACCTGGCGACGGCGGCGAACGGCACAGCGGTGGCGCGCGGCACGAGTTTCCTGAAAGACATGATGGGCGAGCAGATCTTCGCCGAGGGCATCGGCATCGTCGACAACCCGCACCGCAGCCGCGGCCTCCGCTCGAAACCGTTCGACGGCGAAGGCATGGCCAACCCGTCGCTCACCCTGGTCGAGGGCGGCGTGCTGAAGAGCTGGGTCCTGGACCTGCGCTCGGCCCGGCAGCTGAAGCTCCAGACCACGGGCCGCGCGGCGCGCGGCGTCTCCTCGCCGCCGTCCCCGGCGGTCACCAACCTCTTCATGAAGTCGGGCACGGTCACGCCGCACCAGCTGATCAAGGACGTCAGGAGCGGCTTCTACGTGGTCGAGTTGATCGGCTTCGGGGTCAACATGATCACCGGCGATTACAGCCGCGGCGCCGCCGGTTTCTGGATCGAGAACGGCGAGGTGACCTATCCGGTCAGCGAGCTGACCATCGCCGGGAACCTGAAGGACATGTTCCGCAACCTGACGCCGGCCGACGATCTCGAGTTCCGCTACGGCACCGACGCGCCGACCATCCGCGTCGACGGCATGACGGTGGCCGGCGCCTAGGCGAAGGCGAGAACCGTGCGCTCGATCGCCCAGTAGGCCGCGAGCGATCCGATGGCGTAGACCGGGATCCGCCAGCCCCATCGGGGCCAGGGCGCATCGACCCGGCGCCAGCCGGCGATGACCGCCAGCACCGCGCCGACGAACAGCAGCTGGCCGATTTCGACCCCGACATTGAAGAACAGCAGCGCCAGGGGGATCGCCGTGTCGGGCAGGCCGATCTCGGCGAGGGCGCCGGCGAAGCCGAAGCCGTGCAGCAGGCCGAAGGCGAAGGCGGCGATCCAGGGCCGGCGCTCCGTAAGGCCGGGCCGGCCCTGCCGGGTGTGCACGATCTCCATCGCCACGAACACGATGCTGAGCGCGATGACCGCCTCGACGGGTGCCTGCGCTACTCGAACGAACCCCAGCGTCGCCCCTGCCAGGGTAATGCTGTGCGCCGCCGTGAAGGCGGTGATCGTCCAGACGAGGCGCCGCCATCCCGACACCAGGATCAGCAGCGCGAGGACGAACAAGAGATGGTCGATGCCGAGCAGGATATGCTCGATGCCGAGCAGGAGATAGGTGCCGGCGACGTCCAGCGCGCCGGGCGTCCCCTCGACGACGAAGGACGGTGCCGAGGGCGTCAGCCGCGCGGTCCGTTCGGTGCCGTCGGGCCGCTGGATGCGCACCAGCACATCGGTCTGCGTCGCGGCCAGGCCCTCGATGGCGATCGTCCCGCCGACGAGACCTCCGGGGCAGGTCGCGGTCCAGCGCGCGAGATACGCGGCGCCGTCCCAGACAGGATGGCCCGGCGTCCGCGGCTCGCAATTCTCCGGGAGCCGGGCAGCAATCGCCATGGGGCGGCCGCGCACCGCCGGCGTCTTCCAGGTGACCGCGTAGATGTCCTTGTCGATCGGGCGAAGGGCGAGATAGCCGGGCTGAAGGGCATGGCCATATGACGAGGTGGCAACGCCAAGCGCCCCGACAAGGAAGGCCAGCAACGCAAGAACCGGCCTGCCCGGAGAGCGCATCACGGGTTCTCCGCCGTCCGGACTTCGGCGCCGCGGATCTCGACGACGTAGCGCGCACGCAGCTGGGCGTAGTGCGCCTCGCGGATTTCCTTGGCCCTGGTCGCCTTCCAGTCCCGCAGCACGGCGTCCCGCACCTCTTCCAGCGGCGGCGTCCGGGCAGGCCGACTCTCGAGAATGCGGACGAGGTGTACGCCGTAGGCAGAGTCCACAGGCCCATTCCACGTCTTTGGCGGCAGGTCCGCGAGCCGCTCGAAGAAGCCCTGCCCGAACACGCCGTCAATCGCCCCCGGTAGCGATAGGTCAAACCGGGCTGGCAAGAGGGTCCGTTTGCCCAGCGCGGCGGATGGCGCCGCCGTGTCGGATTGGAGCGCGCTCAACGTGAGCGTGACGCTATCCGGCACCGGATTCTCGCCGAGATAGACCTGCTCGAAGGCCAGCCGCGGTCCATTCTCATATGTCGGCCCGTTTCCGGCGAAATAGGCCTCGAGCTCGCCTGCGGCCGGCGCCAGAAGATCGGCGGCACTATCGGTCAGGAACTCCATCTTCTGACGCAGGCGCCGACGGACCACGGTGTCGTTGCGGTCGAGGCCGAGCGCCAGCGCCTCGCGGTAGTAGATTTCCTCTCGGACGAATTCGTCGATCATGGCGCGCAGTTCGTCGTCGCTTGGCGGACGCCGCCAGACCGACTGGAAACCCCTTGCCAGCTGTTCGATACGCTCGGGGCCGACGACGATGGTATCGGTCGGGCCCGGGCGTGGCCCGGCCAGCCCACCGAAAAGCAGAAATATCAGCCCGCCGATCGTGAGGAAGTGGAGAAGCGGCTCCCGAAGGAGCCGCGTAACGAGCTTCATGTCCAGGCTCCCTTTACGATCCGGGAGTGTACCAGATCGGTGACGTGTAGGCCCGCTCCTGGGTTGACGCCGGCACGCCTGCGGGCAGGTCGATACCGAAACGGAAGGCGTCATAAGTTGTCCAGCGCGGGGTCGGGATTTCGATCACGCGCGCGTAGTAGAACGCCTTCTGCCCGGGGTCGAAATCCTCGTCGGTCCACACCGTCCCGAGTTCCGCGGCGCCGATCGTGTTGGTCCAGTTGGCGTTGGCCGCGTCGACGGTGTTGCCGACCGGCGGCAGCTTGCCGTTGGCGTCCGGCACGCGGTCGCCCGACCAGGCGACGTCGTAGACCTTCTCGTGCAACTTGCCGTCGGCGTCGAGCCAGCCCTTGACGATCTGGATGCGGTCGAGATTGGCCCCGATCGGATCGCGCAGCGCAGTGACCATGAAATTCGGCGCCTTTGCACCTTCGGGCATGGCCCGCAGGTCGCCGCCCATCGGCGTACCTTTTTCATACCCGACAATCGCCGGCATGCGGGAATTCAGGTCTTGTTCGGTAAACTCCCAGCCGCCGAACAACCGCACGGTCATGCGCGGACCGGTCGTGGCATAGACCTCCTTGCGCTGCATCGCATCGAAGATGGCCTCGCGGGTGTTCTCGGTGGCCCAGACGGCGGCAAGGCCCGAAGCCACCATCTGCCAGCCCATGATCGAGCCGTTCTCGTTCTCCATGAACGGATGCGATAACCGGTCCGGCTTGGGTTCGTAGCCGGAATGCTTGCCGAAGAAATTGTCCTCCTCGGCGGTGGCCAGCGAGGTGTGGCTGTCGGTCGCGCCGATAAGGCCGAACTTGTACGGGTTGGTGCCGAGCCGCGTCTCGATCGCCAGCCCGCGCTTCAGCGCCTCGCGGGCGTATTCGCCGGCCAGCATATCGTTGGTCTTGGCTTCGGAGACGTCGAGGTTGCCAATATCCCATGTCTCGTAATCGGCGAACTCGTCGTCCGGCGACAGGAAGGGATGCGTCTCGCCGTCTCCCTTGATCTGGGTGGTTTCGTAAAGCGGCTCCCACTTTTCGCGCTGGGTGACATAGGTCTCGTCCAGCTTGCGGCCGTTCCACTGCGCGTCCAGCGGGAACATGATGCCGTTGGCCAGGTTGCCGTTGTGCGGGATCGCCAGCGCTTCGCCGCCGGTCTTTTGCTCATA
>JBFGQV010000058.1:0-16686 GCA_041563955.1 Alphaproteobacteria bacterium
GCACACGCCGTCGAGGACGCCGGCTACGGTGTTGCGAAGACTGAGATATCGCTGTCGGTTGCAGGAATGACCTGTGCCGCCTGCGTGGGACATGTCGAGCGAGCTCTGAAGGGCGTGCCGGGCGTACTCGACGCCAGCGTCAATCTCGGCACCGAAACGGCTCGGGTCAAGGCTCTCGGCGTTGAGGCAGCGGATCTCGTCGCGGCAGTCGAGGGCGCCGGGTACGGTGCCGAGGTCTCCGACGGCGGAGTCCCCGCCGAAGAGGCGGAGCGCGCCGCCGACCGTCGCGAGATGATGCTCGTCCTCGCGTCGGCCCTGCTGACCCTGCCGCTGGTGGTGCCGATGTTCGGGGAATTCGCGGGATTGCATTTCGCGCTGCCCGGGCTGTGGCAACTGGCGCTCGGTGGCATCGTCCAGTTCGTCATCGGCTGGAACTTCTATGTCGGCGCCTGGAAGGCGCTCAAATCGCTGACCGGGACGATGGACCTGCTGGTCGCACTCGGCACCAGCGCGGCCTATGGCCTCAGCGCCTACAACCTGTTCTTCGCGTCGCCCGGGCTCGAGACGCATCTCTACTTCGAGGCGGCCGCGGTCATCATCACCCTGATCAAACTCGGCAAGTGGCTGGAGGCACGGGCCCGCCGGGGCACGTCGGCGGCGATCCGCCAGCTCATGAAACTGCGGCCCGAGCAGGCCCATGTGGAGCGCGACGGCGGCATCGTGACGGTCTCCGCCGCGGCAGTGAGGAGTGGAGAGGTCGTTGTCGTCCGGCCTGGCGACCGGATTCCGGTCGACGGCACCGTGCTGAGTGGCGACAGCGCCGTGGACGAGTCGCTGCTCACCGGGGAAAGCATCCCCGTTCACAAGACGCCGGGCGACGCCGTGACTGGCGGCAGCGTCAACGGCGACGGGCTGCTGCGGATCGAGACCACCACGGTCGGCAAGGAATCGATGCTGGAGCGTATCATCGCACTGATCGAGAGTGCACAGGCGGCGAAACCGCCGGTCCAGCGAATGGTTGACCGCGTAACCAACGTTTTCGTACCGGTGGTTGTTGTGATAGCGGTCGTCGCCTGGGCAGGCTGGCTGGCGTCCGGGGGCACCATGGAGGAAAGCATCATCGCGGCCGTCTCGGTGCTGGTCATCGCCTGTCCCTGTGCCCTCGGTCTCGCAACGCCGACGGCGATCATGGCCGGCACCGGCGCGGCGGCGCGGGCCGGCATCCTGATCAAGGACGTCGAGGCGCTGGAGCGGGCCGGTGCCGTCGATACGGTCATCTTCGACAAGACCGGGACGCTGACCGTCGGCCGTCCGGAAGTGACCGACGTCGCGCCCGCCGCGGGCGTCGAGGAAGCGACCTTGCTGCGCCTTGCTGCCTCGGCGCAGCAGGGCAGCGAACATCCGCTGGCCAAGGCGGTGCTCGCCGAGGCGGCGGCCCGCGGGATAGACCTGTACGCCGTCGAGAATTTCAGCCGCATCGGCGGCCGCGGATTGACCGCACGTGTGAACGGTGCCGGCCTGTGGATCGGCAACCGCAGCCTGATGACCGAAGCGGCGGCCGATACCGGGCCGCTTGAGGACTCGGCGGCGCGGCTGGAAGAGGACGGCAAGACGGTGATGTGGATCGCGGCCGAGGACGGCCGGCTTCAAGGCACCATCGCCGTGGCCGATCAGCTGCGCGAGGAGGCGGCGAAGGCCCTCGATATCCTGCACGCCCGCGGCATAGCGGTAATGATGCTGACCGGCGACAACGCCCGGACCGCCGCGGCAATCGCCAAACGTCTCGGACTCGACGATTTCAGGGCCGAAGTCCTGCCGGAGGACAAGGCCGCCGAAGTCGAGCGGCTGCGCGCCGAGGGACGGGTGGTCGCGATGGTCGGCGACGGCGTCAACGACGCGCCCGCGCTGGCCGCCGCGGATATCGGGCTCGCAATGGGCAGTGGCACCGACATCGCCATGGAAACCGCCGGCGTCACCCTGATGCGGCCGGATCCGCGGCTCGCCGCCGACGCCATCCATGTCAGTCGGGCCACCGGACGCAAGATTTACCAGAACCTGTTCTGGGCGTTCATCTACAACGTTGTCGGCATCCCGCTGGCCGCACTCGGCTATCTCAGCCCGATCATCGCCGGCGCGGCGATGGCGTTCAGCAGCGTCAGCGTCGTCACGAACGCCCTGACGTTGCGCCGGTGGAAGGCAACCGCGTCATCGAAATAAATAAACTTTAATAGATAAATAGAGCGGAAATCGGAGAAATTAGATGAATATCGGACAAGCGGCGAAGCATTCCAAGGTTAGCGCCAAGACCATCCGGTACTACGAGAGCATCGGCCTGATCGCGCCGGCCAGTCGCACCGAGAGCGGCTATCGAACCTACAGCGAAAAGGACGTGCAGACCCTCAGCTTCATTCACCACGCGCGCAGCCTGGGGTTCAGCGTCAAGGACGTCTCGATGCTGCTCGATCTGTGGCGCAACCAGAAGCGCGCCAGCGCCGACGTCAAGGCGCTGGCAACAGCGCATATCGCGGCGGTGGATCGCAAGATCGAGGAGCTCAAGCGGATGCGCGATACGCTCCTCGACCTCACGAATCGCTGCCACGGCGACGACCGGCCGGACTGCCCGATTCTCGAGGGACTGGCCGGGAGCGGGTCCACGCATAAGGCCGCCCCGGAAAAAACACAATATCTCAACGATTTTGAAACAGTTGGCCCGTAACGCTTTCCTCGATACCCTGTAGGATGCGGGAGATGCGAGGGAACGATGCGGCGTAGCCATGCCCCAAGGCCGACCGGCGGCCGGCGTACCGTTCGGCGACGGCGTCGGGCGATTGCGCCGGTGGTGCGGGCTGGAGGAAGCCTCCGCCTACGCACCCACATCCTGTCGCTGGCAGCCAAAACCCGGTTTCTGGCGCACCGAATCAACGCCTCGGCGGCCCGCCTCGCCGGTATCGTCAGCGCCATCCCGGTCCGTGCGGCCTTGCGGAAAACCGCCAAGGAGTTCGGCCTTGTCTCGTCGGCGGCTCACACGCACCTGACGGGGGGAATTCTAGTCGCTAGGCGGCGGCTGGCGCTGACCGTGGCCGGATGCTGCGTGGCGTGGAAGCGAGCATGGCGGCGATTCGCCGGCGCCCGACTGCCGGAGATCCCCGGCCGCGACCCCGTGATGTTCGGTGCCGCCGTCGGCGTGGCGATTATTGTCACCGCTGGCCTTGTCGTCCTCATCGGCGGCACGCTGCGGGAGCAGGGCGAAGAAGACAAGACGACTGCTACGGTTGCGGCGGGCGAGCCGGGCTCGTTCCCGGAGCCAGGCGGCCCGGCCAGCGTGACGACGTCCGGCGTGGCGGTGGCAGACCAAGAAACGCAGACCCCACGGGGCATACGTGGCCTTGTGGACGGAATCGTCGAGCCGGCGCCCGGCGTCGTCACGGCGCAGGATCGCGACACCGCCGACCAGGACGAGAACCTGGCCGCGGCGCTGCCGCTGCTCGACATGCCGGCGGACCGGACTGGCGATACGGTCCGAAGGGGCCCGGTGCGGCCGCCTCTGCCTACGCTGCCTGATGTGCATGGCGCGCGCCCGCCGGCGCCGGCGGCCCGGCCGCAGTGGCTTGCCAACGCGGTGCCGACCGGGCACAGCCCGGGCGGCAAACCGATGATCGCGATCGTCATCGACGATGCCGGCGTCGCCCAGGAACGGACGGCGCGTGCCATCGAACTGCCGCCGCCGCTGACCATCGCCTTCATTCCCTACAGCCGGAATCTCGAGCAACAGACGCGCCGAGCTCGCGAATACGGCCATGAACTTTTGCTGCACATTCCGATGGAGCCCGGCAGTGCCGCCATCGACCCGGGCCCCAACGCGCTGCTGACGACTCTCGACCGGGATGAAATCATGCGCCGGTTCCGCTGGGCCCTGGCGCGCTTCGAGGGCTATGTCGGTGTCAACAACCACATGGGCAGCAAGTTCATGGCCCGCGCGGATCTGGTCGAGCCGCTGCTCGCCGAGATGCGGGCACGTGGCCTGTTGTTCCTCGATTCGCGGACCGACAGCAGGACGGTCGGCGCCGAGCTGGCACGCACAATGGCGCTGCCCCATGCCAGTCGGCAGGTTTTCCTGGACAACGATCTAGACGCCGAGAGGATTCGGGGCCAGCTGGCGGAGTTGGAGCGCGTGGCCCGGCTGCAGGGTCACGCCATCGCGATCGGCCATCCGCACGACGTCACCGTCGACGTGCTCGCCAAGTGGATCCCTGAAGCCCGCGTGCGCGGCTTCGACCTCGTGCCGGTCAGCGCCATCGTCAGGCTCGCCTACGGCAGCGACGCGTCAAGCCAGCTAGCCGCGGCCGCCGGCGGCGGCGAACCGGACGGCCTCCTCGGCAGCGCGCAATAACGCGCGGGCCTTGTTGCAACTCTCCTGGAACTCGCTCTCGGGATTGCTGTCATACACGATCCCGCCGCCAGCCTGCACGTACATCGTGCCGTCCTTGACCACGGCAGTGCGCAGGGCGATGCAGGTATCCATATCGCCATTGGCGCCGAAATAGCCGATGCAGCCGGCGTAGACCCCGCGGCGATCGGGTTCCAGCTCGTCGATGATCTCCATCGCGCGGACCTTCGGCGCGCCCGACACGGTGCCGGCCGGGAAACCCGCGGCAAGCGCCTGCAGCGCATTGAATTCGGGCGCGATCTTGCCCTCCACGTTGGAGACGATGTGCATGACGTGGGAGTAGTATTCGACGTTCATCTGCTCGGTTACCGCGACGGTGCCGACCCGCGCAACCCGGCCGACATCGTTGCGCCCGAGATCGAGCAGCATCAAATGCTCGGCCAGCTCCTTGGGGTCGGACAGGAGATCCGCGGCCAGCGCCTTGTCTTCAGCGGCGTCCTTGCCACGCGGCCGCGTGCCGGCGATGGGCCGTATGGTGACCTTGCCGTCGCGCAGCCGGACCAGGATTTCCGGGCTTGACCCGACGATGCTGAATGATCCGAAATCGAGATAGAACAGGAACGGCGACGGGTTGAGACGCCGCAAGGACCGATACAGCGCGAAAGGCGGCAGCGCGAACGGTACGTCGAAGCGTTGCGACAGCACGACCTGGAAGATATCTCCGGCCAGGATGTATTCCCTGGCCGCCTCGACCATCGACCGGAATTCCCCGGGCGTCATGTTCGACGTCGGTTCCGCGGGCTCCGCCGCGACCGCGCCCGCCTCTCGCCGGTAGGGGAGGGACCGTTCGAAGTCGGCGGTCGTATCCGCGAGCCGTTCCAGCGCGCCGCGCCAGGCAGCCTCCGCATCGATCCCCGCCTGCGGGCGCACCGGCGTGATCACCGTGACGAGGTCTTCGATCGTGTCGAACACGGCGATCACGGTCGGACGCACGAACAGCCCGTCTGGCACGTCGATAACCCGCGGCTTGCCGTCCGGCAGCCGCTCCATCAACCGCACCATGTCGTAGCTCATGTAGCCGACCAGGCCGGCCGCCATGGGCGGCATGTCGTCCGGCAGGTCGATGGCCGACTCGTCGAGGATCGCACGCAGCGACTGGAGCGCGCCGCCCTCACAGGGCGCAAACGCGTCGGCATCGAAGCGCGCATCGCGATTGACCTCGGCCTTGTCTCCGAAGCAACGCCAGATCAGATCGGGCTTGAGGCCGATGAACGAGTATCGGCCGCGGATCGAGCCGCCCTCGACCGATTCGAGGAGAAAGCTGTTCGGCTGGCCGTCGGCCAGTTTGAGCATGGCGGAAACCGGCGTTTCCAGATCCGCGACGAGCGATGTCGAGACCACTTGCGGCTTGCCGGCCGCATATGCGCCCTCGAAATCCGCAAAGGCCGGCGTGACGATCATGGTTTCCGCTAGAAACGGTTGAGGGCGGCCCGGTCGACCTCCACCCCGAAACGCTGCCGGACGCTGTTGTTGAACTGGACAACGACGTCACCGATCATCTGGTTTGCGAGGATGGTCGGCAGTTCGCCGGGATTCGATGGGTCGGCCGGCTCGATCGACTTGAGCTGCGCAACCGTGAACGTGTCGGGCGTTTCGTCCATGGCCGCCTGTCCGGGCTGGACCTTGAAGATGTCGCTGGCCAGCAGCGGCGTGATGTGCGGCGACTCCGCGCCGTTGCCGCGCCGGTCGAACGGCTTGCTTTCGCTCAGCGTCAGCCCCTCGGCGGCAGCGATGTCGGCCAGTCGTTCGCCGCTTTCGACGCGTGCGACAATGGCAAGTGCGCTTTCACGGGCCGCCTCGCGGCGCCGTTCCTCTTTCCACAGCGCGGCCACCTCATCGCGGACCTCCCCCAGCGGTCGCAGGGCGGAGGGCACGATTTCCTCGACTCTCAACAGATAGTAGTCGCCATCGGGCAACTGCGTAACGTAGCTCATCTCGCCGCTCTCGGTGAGGAACGCCGTGTCGAGGAAATCTCCACCGGGAAGCTTTTCCGCCGGCGTGCCGTCCGCGTCAACTCCGCCGATATCGATCCGATCCGTCCGCTGCACCGGCACGCCCAGCGCCGCACCCGCCTCCTCGAGCGTCGATGCGCCGGCCAGCTGGTCCTCCAGCGCCCGCGACAGGCGGTACAACGCGTCAGCCATCTGTTCGGCCTTCAATTCCTCCTCGATGCGAGGGCGCGCCGCATCGAAGGGCGTGACCGATTCCGGAACGATCGCGGTGACCCGAAAGATATGCCAGCCGAACGGCGACGCGCGGGGCTCCGAGATCTGTCCTTCCGCCAGTCCGGCGATCGCATCCCAGAGTTCAGGCATCGGGAAGTCTGTCGCGCGGAAAGTCCCGAGCTCGAGATCCGCCGCATCAAGCCCCGCGGACTCGGCGACCGACTCGAAGGTCCGGCCCTCGCCGAGTGCGCCTGATGCCTGCGTCGCGGCCGCCTCGTCCGACACGAGAATCTGCTGCACCGTCCGTGTTTCGGGCTCGGTATAGGCGGCGAGGTTTTCCTCGTAGCGCTGCAGCAACTGCTCGTCGGTGACGACGATCTCCTTCTCGGCGACCTCCCGATTGAGGTGCAGGAAGCTCAGACGCCGCCGCTCCGGCGCTGTGAAGCGTTCGGCCTGCTCCTGATGCAGGGCGGCGAGCGTCGCCTCATCCGGCTCGCCGACATCGCGAGTCGCGTCGACCGGCACCGTAACGTATGACGCGACGCGCTTTTCGCCGCGCCAGCGATGCAGGGCCTTTACCAGCGCATCCGGCGCCTTGTCCGAAAAATCCAGGCTGTTGAGGATCTCGCGGCGCAGGATATCGCGGCGCACGTCGGCGACGAACTGGCCTTCGGAGATGCCCGACTGACTGAGTACGAACTCGTAGCGGGAGCGGCTGAAACGACCGGATTCGTCGAAGAACGACGGTTCCTCCGCAATGACCCTGCGCACCGTATCGTCGCTGACCGCCATTCCCAGCCACTCGCCGCTAGCCTCATAGACCCGCGCCGAGATCAGCCGGTCGAGCACCTGGTCCAGCAGTCCGAGGTTGCGCGCCTGTTCCGACGAGAGCTCGATGCCCTGTGCCCGGAATCGATTGAGTTCCCGCTGAAATGCCTGTCGCAATTCTGCGCCGGGGATTTCGACGTCACCCACCGTCGCCACGGCGTCGTCCTGCCGGACCTGGGTGATGTAGTCGGTCACGCCCCATGCGGCGAAGCTGATGATCAACAACACGACGAGAAGTTTGGCGACGAGACTTGCGGCGGAGGAACGAAGCTGCTGAAGCATGTGTGGACCCGGTGATAACGACGATGACCTTGGGATGCGTGCGGAGGACCGCGCGCGGCGCGGCATCATAGAGGGGCACGGGCGGGCATCGCAACAGCCAATCCATGGCGGCGCCGCCCTCTGCTATGGCCAACCACAGGGCGGCATGTTAAGGCATGGACGTCGCCGGCGCGCCGGCCCGAATTCGCGCACCGAATAAGGAGCATGTGGGCATGTCGAACCGAATTCCGCTGATTGCCGGAAACTGGAAGATGAACGGCCGGAAGATCGACTCCGTAGCCCTGGCGCGCGCCGTTGCCGCCGGCTCCGCGGACGGATGCGAGCTGCTGGTCTGCCCGCCGGCCGTCCTGATCCCTCCGGTCGCGGAGGCATTGGCCGGGAGCGCCGTCGCGCTTGGCGCGCAGGATTGTCATTTCGAGCAGTCCGGGGCGCATACGGGCGACATCGCCGCGATCATGCTCGTCGACGCCGGATGCAGTCATGTCATTCTCGGCCACTCCGAGCGCCGCGCCGACCACGGCGAGGACGATGCGCTGGTTCGCGCCAAGACGACGGCCGCGCACGCGGCGGGGCTCGTCGCCATCGTCTGCGTCGGAGAAACCCTCGAGGAACGTGATGCCGGCCAGACCCTGCAACGGATCAGCAGCCAGGTCGAACTGTCGCTCCCCGATGGCATGACGCCTGGCAACACCGTCATTGCCTACGAGCCGGTCTGGGCCATCGGTACGGGTCGCACGCCGACGGAGGCGGATGTCGCCGAAGTGCATACGCATGTCCGCAGCGAGATCGCGAGGCGCTTCAGTGCCGAGGTCGCCGGCGGGGTGAGAATTCTCTATGGCGGGTCTATGAAACCGTCGAATGCCGAAGCATTGCTTGCGACCGACGGGGTGGATGGCGGTTTGATCGGCGGTGCGAGCCTCAACGCGGAGGATTTCCTCGCGATCGCGGCGCGCTGTCCGTGACGGCCGGCAAAGTGTCGCATCGGATCGACCGGGCCGAGCGAAATCGGCGCTGGCAATCCGGTGGTCGAGTCGCTAAATAAGCGGCGGGCGCGGCCGGACCGGGCAAGGTGACCCGCGCGCATTGTTCATAACCGTTGGCCCGGGGAAGTTTGATGGAAGCCATTATTCTCGTTATCCACCTGCTGGTGATCCTGGCGCTGATCGTCGTCGTCCTGTTGCAGCGCAGCGAGGGGGGCGGCCTCGGAATCGGGGGCGGCGGGGGCGGCGGCCTTGTGAGCGTGCGCGGCAGCGCCAACCTCCTGACCCGCACCACCGCGATCCTGGCGGTTGCGTTCTTCGTCACCAGCCTGACCCTGGCGATTCTCGCCTCCAGCCGTATGGAATCGCGGTCCATCATGGACGAGGCGCCCCCGGCCCCCACCGTGCCGGCGCAGCCCGAGCAGCCCGCACAGCCGGGCGTCCCGCTCTCGCAATAGAGGACTTCAGCCAGGATCCCGCCGTGGATGCCAAGGACGGACAATTCGCTTCGCACCGTCCGGGTCAGGCGCATTTCGTGCTTGGGCGCGGCCCGGTCTTTCGCTACAACGTAAGTCCATGACGCGGTTCATCTTCATCACCGGCGGCGTGGTGTCCTCCCTGGGAAAAGGCATTGCATCGGCGGCGCTTGGCGCGCTGCTGCAGGCCCGCGGCTATAAGGTCAGGCTCCGCAAGCTCGACCCCTACATCAACGTCGATCCCGGTACCATGAGCCCGTACCAGCACGGCGAGGTCTACGTGACCGACGACGGCGCCGAGACCGACCTGGACCTCGGGCATTACGAGCGGTTCACCGGGGTCGCGGCGCGACAGAGCGACAACGTGACCACCGGGCGCATCTACTCCGACGTGATCGCGAAGGAGCGCAGAGGCGAATATCTCGGGGCCACCGTTCAGGTCATCCCCCATATCACCGACGCCATCAAGGCCTTCGTGACGTCCGATCTGACAGATGAGGATTTTGTGCTCTGCGAGATCGGCGGTACCGTGGGCGATATAGAAGGCCTGCCTTTCGTCGAGGCAATCCGCCAGCTCGGCAACGAGCTGGGTCGAGATCGGGTCCTGTTCGTGCACCTGACGCTGCTGCCGTACATTCCGGCGGCCGGGGAGATCAAGACCAAGCCGACGCAGCATTCGGTCAAGGAGTTGCTGAGCGTCGGCGTCCAGGCCGACATTATCGTCTGTCGCTCCGATCGGCCGCTGCCCGAGGATGCCCGGCGCAAGCTCGCGCTGTTCTGCAACGTGGGGCCCGAACGCGTCATCGAGGCGCTGGACGTCAGCACCATCTACGAGGTGCCGATCCGATATCATGAGGCGGGGTTCGACACCGAGGTGCTCAAGCGCTTCGGCATGGACAAGGGCCGCGAAGCGGAGGTCGACCTGTCGGCCTGGCACAACGTCGTGCAGCGGATCCAGGCGCCGGAGGGCGAAGTGTCGATCGCGGTGGTCGGCAAGTACACCAACCTCCTGGATGCCTACAAGTCGCTGAGCGAGGCGCTCGGCCACGGCGGCATCGCCAACAACGTGCGGGTCAAACTGGACTGGATCGAGTCGGAGATCTTCGAGAGCGATTCCGATACTCTGCTGCGGCTCGAGGGTGTCAACGGCATCCTGGTGCCGGGCGGATTCGGCGAGCGCGGCGCCGAGGGCAAGGTAGAGGCCGTCCGCTTCGCCCGGGAACGGCGAGTCCCGTTCTTCGGCATCTGCTTCGGCATGCAGATGGCGGTGATCGAAGCGGCGCGGAACCTTGCCGGGATCGCCGGGGCGGGGTCGACCGAGTTCGGCCCCTGCACGGAGCCGCTGGTCGGGCTGCTGACCGAATGGAAACGGGGCAACGTGGTCGAGCAGCGCACGGGCCGGGACGATCTCGGCGGAACCATGCGGCTCGGGGCCTATCCCTGCCGTCTGAAGGCCGGATCGAAAGTCGCCGGCATCTACAGCAACCAGCAGGACATCAGCGAGCGGCACCGCCATCGCTATGAAGTCAACATCGCCTACCGCGAGAGGCTGGAAGACGCCGGCATGGTGTTCGCGGGCATGTCGCCCGACGGCGAGCTGCCGGAAATCGTCGAGCTTGCGGACCATCCCTGGTTCATCGGCGTGCAGTTCCACCCGGAGCTGAAATCGAAACCCTTCGATCCGCACCCGCTGTTCGCGTCGTTCATCCAGGCTGCGATCGAGCAGTCGCGCCTCGTCTGACGGGGCGCCACCGGGATATGCCATGACCACACCACACCATATCAAGGTCGGCGACCTGCGGATCGGCAACGATCTGCCGCTGACCCTGATCGCCGGGCCCTGCGCCATGGAAAGCCGCGCCCATGCGCTGGAGATGAGCCAGGCGCTCAAGGAAATCACCGACGGGCTCGGGATCGGCCTGATCTACAAGACGTCCTACGACAAGGCCAATCGGACGTCCGGCGCCAGCCCGCGCGGCGTCGGCTTGGACGCGGCACTCCCGGTGTTTGCCGAAATCAGGGAGACCCGCGGCCTGCCGGTTCTGACCGACGTGCACCTGCCCGAGCATTGCGCCAAGGTGGCGGAAGCGGTCGACGTGCTGCAGATCCCGGCGTTTCTTTGCCGGCAGACCGACCTCTTGGTCGCAGCCGCCGCCACCGGCAAGGCGATCAACGTGAAGAAGGGACAGTTTCTCGCGCCGTGGGACATGGCCAACGTGGCGCGGAAGATCACCGACGCGGGCAATCCGAACGTCCTGCTTTGCGAACGCGGTGCCAGTTTCGGCTACAACACCCTGGTCTCCGACATGCGTGCCCTGCCGATCATGGCGCAGACCGGCCATCCGGTCGTGTTCGACGCCACCCATTCGGTGCAACAGCCGGGCGGGCAGGGGGCGACCTCCGGCGGCCAGCGCGAGTTCGTGCCAGTGCTGGCGCGGGCCGCGGTCTCTCTTGGCGTCGCGGCGGTGTTCATGGAAGTTCACCAGGATCCGGACAACGCCCCGTCCGACGGGCCGAACATGGTCCGCCTCGACCAGCTTCGCGGCATTCTGGAGCAGCTGATCGCGTTCGACCGGCTGGCCAAGACGCATCCCGTATCCCTGTAACTCCGCGGTCATCTGCCGGCATCAAGGAGCCGATCATGACAGCCATTGTTGACGTTCACGCACGCGAAATCCTCGACAGCCGCGGCAACCCGACCGTCGAGGTCGATGTGGCGCTGGAAAGCGGCGCATTTGGTCGGGCCGCGGTGCCGTCGGGCGCTTCGACCGGCAGCCATGAAGCTCTGGAACTGCGCGATGGCGACGACCGTTACGGCGGCAAGGGAGTGCAGCGGGCGGTTGCGGCCGTGAACGGCGAGATTTTCGACGTCCTGTCGGGACTGGACGCCGAAGACCAGCTGGCGATCGACCGCATGATGCTGGAGCTGGACGGCACGCCCAACAAGGCGCGCCTCGGTGCGAACGCCATTCTCGGCGTGAGCCTGGCGGTCGCCAAGGCGGCGGCGGAGGATGCCGGCCTGCCTCTGTACCGTTATGTTGGCGGCGCGCACGCGCGGACCCTTCCGGTGCCGATGATGAACATCATCAACGGTGGCGCGCATGCCGACAATGCCATTGATATCCAGGAATTCATGATCATGCCGGTGGCTGCAGGCGGCATGGCGGACGCGATTCGCGTCGGCGCGGAGATCTTTCATGCACTGAAATCCTCGCTGCATGATGCGGGTTACAACACGAACGTGGGCGACGAAGGCGGATTCGCCCCCAACCTCGCGTCCGCCGACGAGGCCCTCGGGTTCATCATGAAGGCGATCGAGGCCGCCGGCCGCAGGCCGGGTGAGGATGTCATGCTGGCGCTCGACTGCGCCGCCACGGAATACTATCGCGATGGCCGCTACCACATGGCGGGCGAGGGCGAAACCTTCGATGCGGCGGATATGGTCAAGTACCTCGCCGACCTCGCGGGCCGGTACCCGATCCTGTCAATCGAGGATGGCATGGCCGAGGACGACTGGGAGGGCTGGCAGGCGCTCACACACGAACTCGGCGCATCCGTCCAGCTGGTCGGCGACGACCTGTTCGTCACCAACAGCACGCGGCTGCAGGACGGCATCGCCAAGGGCGCCGCCAATGCGATCCTGATCAAGGTCAACCAGATCGGCACCCTCAGCGAGACCCTGGAGACCGTCGAGTGCGCCCATCACGCCGGCTTTCGCGCCGTGATGTCGCACCGCTCCGGAGAAACCGAAGATGCCACCATCGCCGATCTCGCGGTGGCATCGAATTGCGGGCAGATCAAGACCGGGTCCTTGTCGCGATCCGACCGGCTCGCGAAGTACAATCAGCTGATCCGCATCGAGGAGACCCTGGGTGCGGATGCCGTGTATGCGGGGATTTCCGTCCTGAAGACTTGACAAATCACCTATTACGAGTCCTACGGCTGCACCAATACAGCCTAAGGAATCATATTGTAATCAAAGACTCTTTTTTCGTTGACGTGCGACTCGGGCCTGTGATTCTCTCGTCGCATGGCTGTTATTCGGGAACTTCGGCGGCAGGCTTGGCAGATCCTCGCGTCATTGCTGGGCATCTGCGTGATCGGCTATTTCGCCTATCATGCCGTGGAAGGTGAGCGCGGCCTTCGCAGCTACGTTGCGCTCCGGCATCAGATCGAACTGGCTCAGGCCGAGCGCGACAGTGCATGGGCAGAGCACCAGGCCATCGAACAGCGCGTGGCGGGGCTGCGACCCGACTCCCTCGATCTTGACCTGCTCGACCAGCGTGCCCGCCAGGTTCTCAACCTTGTGCACGAGGACGATTTCGTCATTCAGTTGCCGCAGCCATCGCGATGAGGTGGCTGTCACCGGCGACGCGGCCCGCCGGAAGTCTCACGGAGGCCGCACAAGACCCGGCATTAGCAAAACTGGCATGCGCTGGCTCTACGGCCGGCGCTTTTTTTGACCGCATGGTGACGGCAAAACTTACATTTGGATTTATGCGATGAACCAAAATATCGTTAATTAGATGATTATTATTTAAAAACAACAACTTGTTAATAACTTGATAAAACCCCATAGGAAACCTACGGTGCGTCGGAATATCGCAGTCCGAACAGTCCGCGACCAGGCAATATCCGGAGGATCGTATGGCCAAAGCCACTGCCAGGCGCAGGCCGCGGGGCAAATCGCAACCGCCGCCGGCCGCAGGCGAGGAGCTTCTCAAATACTATCGCGAAATGCTTTTGATCCGCCGCTTCGAGGAAAAGGCGGGCCAACTTTACGGTATGGGCCTGATCGGCGGATTCTGCCATCTCTATATCGGCCAGGAGGCCGTCGTGGTCGGGATCCAGTCAGCATGCCGGCCGGAGGACGCTGTGGTCACCAGTTACCGCGACCATGGTCACATGTTGGCGTGCGGCATGGACCCGCGTGGCGTGATGGCGGAGCTGACCGGCCGTGCCGGCGGCTACTCGAAGGGCAAGGGCGGCTCGATGCATATGTTCAGCCGCGAGAAGAACTTCTATGGCGGGCATGGCATCGTCGCCGCTCAGGTGCCGATCGGGACCGGTATCGCCTTCGCCTTCCGGTACCAGGGCACGGACAATATCTGTGCCACGTATTTCGGCGACGGCGCCATCAATCAGGGGCAGGTCTATGAATCGTTCAATATGGCCGCGCTCTGGAAGCTCCCCGTCCTGTACGTCATAGAGAACAACAAATACGGCATGGGCACAGCCGTCGAGCGCGCCTCGGCCAGCACCGACCTGTGCCAGCGGGGCAAGGCCTACGGTATCCCGGGCGAGGCCGTCGATGGCATGGACGTCGTGGCGATGCGTGCAGCGGCGGAAAAGGCGATCGCCCACTGCCGCGCCGGGAAGGGGCCCTACATTTTGGAGGCGCTGACCTATCGCTACCGGGGCCATTCCATGTCCGATCCCGCCAAGTACCGGACAAAGGAGGAGGTCCAGAAGGTGCGTAGCGAGCGTGATCCGATCGATCTTCTGCGCGAACGGGTTCTCGAGGGCGGTCACGCCGACGAGGCCGCCCTCAAGCAGATCGACCGCGAGGTCAAGGACATCATCGCGGACGCCGCGACGTTCGCGCAGGAAAGCCCCGAACCGGATTCGTCGGAACTGTGGACCGACGTCCTTGTCGAGGCGTGATAGAGGGGCCCGACCATGCCAATCGAAATCCTGATGCCCGCGCTGTCGCCGACCATGACCGAGGGCAATCTCGCGAAATGGCTGAAGCACGAGGGTGACACGATCACCGCCGGCGATGTCCTGGCTGAGATCGAAACCGACAAGGCCACGATGGAGGTCGAAGCCGTCGACGAGGGGGTCCTGGGCAAGATCCTCGTGCCCGACGGCAGCGAGGGCGTGCCGGTGAACCAGCCGATCGCCCTGCTGCTCGCAGAGGGCGAAGACGAATCCGCCCTCGACAGCGTTGCGCGGCCCACGGCAGCCGAGGCTGCGCCGGCACCGGCTTCCGAGGCAGCACCGCCGGCACCGGCGCCGGTATCGGAGGCCGCGACGCCGGCCGCCGCCGCAACCGCGGTCGAGAGCGAGCCCGAATGGACCGGCGCGACGGTGAACATGACGGTTCGCGAGGCGCTGCGCGACGCGATGGCCGAGGAGATGCGCCGCGACGACAGCGTCTTCCTGATGGGTGAGGAGGTCGCCCAGTACCAAGGCGCCTACAAGGTCAGCCAAGGCCTGCTGGACGAATTCGGCGACCGCCGCGTGATCGACACACCGATCACCGAGCACGGGTTCGCCGGCCTCGGTGTCGGCGCCGCATTCAACGGGCTGCGCCCGATCGTCGAGTTCATGACCTTCAATTTCTCCATGCAGGCCATGGACCACATCATCAACTCGGCGGCCAAGACGCTCTATATGTCGGGCGGTCAGATGGGTTGCCCCATCGTGTTCCGTGGTCCCAACGGCGCGGCCGCCCGCGTCGCGGCCCAGCATTCGCAATGCTATGCCAGCTGGTTCGCGCACTGCCCGGGCCTCAAAGTCGTTGCGCCGTGGTCGGCCGGCGACGCAAAGGGGCTCCTGAAATCGGCGATCCGCGACCCCAACCCGGTGATCTTCCTCGAAAACGAGATCCTGTACGGGCAGAGCTTCGCGGTCCCGGACGGCGAGGACTGGACGGTGCCGCTTGGGGCGGCGAAGGTCGTCCGGCCGGGCGCGGATGTGACCATCGTCGCCTTCTCGATCATGGTAGGCAAGGCCCTGGAGGCGGCCGAGACGCTGGCCGCGGACGGCATCGATGCCGAGGTGATCGACCTGCGCACGCTCCGTCCGCTCGACACAGCCGCAATCGTCGAGTCCGTCAAGAAGACGAACCGCATCGTCAGCGTCGAGGAGGGCTGGGCTTACTCCGGGATAGGTTCCGAGATCGCGGCGCAGATCATGGAGCATGCTTTCGACTGGCTGGACGCGCCGGTATCCCGGGTCTGCGGCGCCGATGTCCCGCTGCCGTATGCGGCGAACCTGGAGCGTCTGGCGCTGCCCCAGGCCGAGACCATCGCCGCCGCAGGAAAAGCCGTCTGCTATCGGACCTGACGGGGAGGGGGACCACCATGCCGATCGAAATCCTGATGCCGGCGCTTTCGCCGACCATGACCGAGGGCAACCTTGCCAAATGGCTGAAGCATGAGGGCGATCCGGTAGCCGCCGGCGACGTGCTCGCCGAGATCGAGACCGACAAGGCCACCATGGAGGTGGAGGCTGTCGACGAGGGCGTCCTCGGAAAGATCCTCGTGCCCGACGGTAGCGAGGGCGTGGCCGTCAATCAGCCGATCGCCCTGCTGCTGGAGGAAGGTGAGGACACTGCGGCGCTGGACGGCTACGAGAAGAAGGTCGCAACCTCGCCCGCAGCAGCGGTGCCGACCGCCGCGCCGGCGGCGGCGGTCAATACCACGTCCGAAGCGGCGGCCGCGCAGTCAGCGCCTGCGGTGCAGCCCGCACCCACTGCCGCGGGTGCGCGCATCTTCGCCAGC
>JBFGQV010000059.1:0-16189 GCA_041563955.1 Alphaproteobacteria bacterium
CCGCCCGAACAAATGTGATATCGTGCGCGCCGGTCCGGCACCTATCAGGACAGGAGCCCAGTTCCTTGAACACCCCCCGCGTTGCGCCCTACGGCACCTGGACGTCGCCGATCACCGCCGACCTCATCACCGGCGGCAGTATCGGCTTCGCCGATATCGCCCTCGACGGCGGCGATGTCTATTGGGGCGAACAGCGCCCGGCCGAAGGCGGCCGCACCGCAATCGTCAGGCGGACCCCGGAGGGCACGGTGTCCGAGGCGATCCCGCGTGAATACAGTGCCCGCAGCCGGGTGCACGAATACGGCGGCGGCGCCTTTGCGGTACAAAACGGCACGGTCTGGTTCTGCAACGATGCCGACCAGCGGGTATGGGCGGTCGAGCTTGGCGCCGCGCCGCGGCCGCTGACGCCCGAGGGAACCACCCGCTATGCGGATTTCGCCGTCGATGCCGCGCGGCGCCGGCTCATCTGCATCTGCGAGGACCACGGCAGGGACGGAGAGCCCGAGAATCTGCTCGTTGCGATCTCTTTCGACGGCGGTGTCGCACCGTTGCATCGCGGCCGTGATTTCTATGGCTGCCCGCGCCTGTCGCCGGATGGGCGGAGCCTCGTCTGGATCTGCTGGGATCACCCCAACATGCCGTGGGACGGCACCGAGCTGTGGCGCGGCGAATTTGCGGCCGACGGCAGCCTGGCCGACGCGCGGCTCCTCGCCGGCGGCACGGACGAATCGATCTACCAGCCCGAATGGTCCCCTGACGGCGTGCCGCATTTCGTGTCCGACCGCTCCGGCTGGTGGAACCTCTATCGCTGGGACGCAGCCGCCGACGCGGCCGTCCCGCTGTGCCCGATGGCGACCGACTGCGGCCAGGCATACTGGCAGTTCGGCATGGCGACCTACGGCTTCGCAGGCCCGGACATGATTGTCATGGACTGGGCGGAGCGTGGGGTGTGGCGGGTCGGACGGCTCGACCCCGGCACCGGCACGCTCGAGCGGCTCGACCTGCCCTACATTGACTATTACGGCGTGCGTTCGGCAGATGGCCGCGCCGCCTTTGTGGCAACGGCAGACGCCGCCCCGGCGGCGCTGGTTCTGCTGGACGCGGAAACCGGCCGGTACCAGGTGCTGCGCCGATCGGCCGAATTCGACATCGATCCGGGCTGCGTCGCGGCGGCGGAACCGGTGTCGTTTCCGGGCGGCGGCGCCACGGCGCACGGTTTCCTCTACATGCCGACCAACCGCGCTTTTCAGGCACCGGCCGGCGAGCTGCCACCGCTCATCGTCAAGATCCACGGCGGGCCGACCTCGCAGGCGCGGCCGGGCCTCAACCTGAAGATTCAGTACTGGACCAGTCGCGGATTCGCGGTGCTTGACGTCAACTACCGGGGTTCGACCGGATACGGCACGGCGTATCGCCGCATGCTCGACGGTGCTTGGGGTGTCGCCGACGTCGAGGACTGCATCGCCGGCGCCCGCTGGCTGGTCGCCGCGGGGCGCGTCGACGGCAACCGCCTGATCATAACCGGCGGCCGTGCCGGCGTTTACACGACGCTGGCAGCGCTGGCCCTACACGACGTCTTCAAGGCGGGCGCCAGCCACTACGGCGTCGGCGACCTGATGGCGCTGGCCGACGACACGCACAAATTCGAAAGCCGCTATCTCGACCGGCTCGTCGGGCCGCTTCCGGAAGCGGCGGAGCTGTGGCGTGCGCGCTCGCCGATCCAACACATCGACGGTCTGAACTGCCCGGTGATCTTCTTCCAGGGACTGGACGACAGGGTCGTGCCGCCGAACCAGGCCGAGACGATGGTCGCCGCGCTGCGAAGCAAGGGCATCCCGGTCGCCTACGTTCCCTTCGAGGGCGAGGGGCACGGCTTCCGCAAGGCGGAGAACATCAAGCGGGCGCTGGAGGGTGAATTGTACTTCTACGGCCGGGTGTTCGGCTTTACGCCGGCGGATGCGATCGCGCCGGTCGAGATCGAGAATCTTTGAGAGGTCCCAGTCCTCAATGGCCGGCAGCGTGCAGGATCATGTCGGCGACGCCCGTCTCGTAGCCGAGGCCGGCGGCCGTCAGGACGATGGTGTTGGGAAACGCGGCGGCGCCGGCCAGCCCCTTGCGGACCAGCGCCAGCCAGACGCCCTGGTTGGCGAGGCCGGTGGCGTCGCGTGCCAGGACAACCTTCTGCCCGACGTGGAAGTGATCGCCATGCGGCGTCGGAATGGCCGTGATCTGCGTACCGCCGCTCCCCTCGTCGCGGCGCGCGATGGCGGGATCGCGCGCCAGCTCCTGCAGGATTGCCAGCGTCTTGAGCTGCAATCTGTTGAGCTTGAGAGGGTTCTTTCGCGACGGCATAAGACTCTCAGCAGGCATGGCGCCGCCCGAAAGGCAACGCGGCGCTGCCGGTGGCGTCAGCTTCCGTTCTTGCGGGCGAGATCGATCGCCTGCTGCATGGCTTCCTTCGAGATCGCGCCGGCGATCACCTGATCGCCGACCACGAAGCCGGGCGTGCCGTTGATGCCGAGCGCCCCGGCCAGCTCGATGGTCTCTTCCAGATAGGCGTCGATCGCAGGATCCTGCATGTCCTTCTGCAGCTGCACGGTATCCAGTCCGGCCCTTTCCGCCGCCTTGATCACCTGCTCCTCGGACACCAGCCGGCCTCCCCCCATCAGGGCGGTGTGGAGCTCCATGTATTTGCCCTGGCGGTGGGCCGCCATGGCCGCCTTGGCGGCGTAACGCGAGACCGGGCCGAGGATCGGGAACTCCTTCCACACCACGCGCAGGTTCGGATCCTCCTTCGACAGCTCCGGTATGTAGGCGAAGACGCGTTTGCAAAAGCCACAATTGTAATCGAAGAACTCGACGAGGGTGACATCGCCGTCGGCGTTGCCGGACACCGGGGTCATCGGGTGGCGTTCGATCTGGTCGCGGTGGGCCTGCAGCGCAAATGCCTTGGCTTCCTCCTCCAACGCGAGCTGCCTGGCGCGCAGGATTTCGGACACTTCGATCAGGATTTCGGGGTTCTGGCGCAGGTAATCGGCGATGAATTCCGGGTTCTTTGCGATGTATTCGCCGACGATCCGCTCGATCTCCGCTTTCTGCGCGTCGCTGAACGCCTGCGCGGATGCGGGCGCAGCGCCGAGCAGGAACAGCAGTGCGGCGACTATCGCCGTGTGGCCTGTGCCAAGTATCCGCCGCATCAGAATTCTCTCCTCGCTCATTCTCTGTCGCGCACAATATATGGGGCTGGTCGCGGCGCAATCTAGCAAAAGTTCGTCGCCGGCGCGAGACGGCCGGCGCGGAACCATACACTAAGTCACGGAATTGTTACCCTTCAACGTCCGTTCTTGGACTTCTCGCCATCCTTGGCCATCAGGTTCTGAATATCCAGCACGCGCTCGCGCAGCGGCGAAGACGGCGGCAGCAGTTCCAGAGCCCGCGCGACGTTCCGGGCCGTCGCCTCGCGATCCTTCATCAGCACGGCCTCTTCCGCCAGCGCGTAGGCGGCACTGCCGAAATCCTCGAGGCGGCCATAGGCCGTCGCCATGAGCCGCCAGATCCGCGGCGTCCATGGCTCGTAACCGGAGATTATCTTCAAGTGATCCAACGCCTCGGCCGCCGTTTCCGGCCCTTGAATCTCCAGCAGCGATTGCGCAAGGCTCAACCGGATCAGCGGCAGTTCGCCCCCGCTCTCCTTGACCAGTTCCACGGCGCGCCGGTACGACGGCAGCGAATCCGCGATGCGGCCGGCCCGATAGAGGATGTCGCCCCTGAGTTCGTGGAAGAACATGTCGTTCGGCGACAGCGTGATCAGTTGATTGGCGATTGCCAGCGCATCCTCGGTCCGGTGCAGTTTTATGAAGGCCTGGATCCGCGCATAACGGGCTTCGATTCCCGTATCGTCGGCGGAGTAGCGCGCCAGCGTCCGCGCCGGCGGATCCACATATCCGTTCAGCTTGCCGCGAATGCGGCGATGCAGCAGCGCGAGGTTCGGATCGACAGGCTTGTCCGAAAACTTCGACGTGGACATGTGCTGACGAACCGTGGCGATGCGCTCCTGGCTCAGCGGGTGCGTGCGCAGATAGGGATCCTGCCGCACCCCGGCCAGCAGTTCCTGATCCTGCAGCTTCTCGAGAATCTCCAACAGCCCGCGCGCCGACTGCCCGGTACTCTCAAGATAGCTCAACGCGGCAAGGTCGGCCGCGCTTTCGTTCGCACTCGTGTATTTGAGAAACGACCGCTCGGCGATGGACTGGCCCATGGTGGCGCCGGCGATCAGCGCCTCGGGTTCCCCGCTGGCGGCCGCCGCGGCCGCGCCCAATAGCAGGGCAATGATCGATTGCGTGCTGGCCGTACGCAGGTTCTCCTGCATCTTCGCAAGGTGACCACCGGCGATATGGCCCGTCTCATGGGCCAGCACGCCGATGACCGCATCCGGAGTCTCGGCACCGCGCAACAATCCGGTATTGATGAAGATCCGCTGGCCGCCGGCAACGAATGCGTTCATTCGATCATCGAGAATAAGGTGAACGCGCAGCGCTTCCGGATTGAGCCCCGCCGCTTTGAACAGTGGCGCCGCGAAATAGCGGATGGTATTTTCCGTTTCCGCATCACGGACCAGCGAGACTTTCTCTGATTGTTGGGCAGGCACAACGGCTGGCACGGCTACCAGCGCCAGGACACCAGCCAATAAGGATACGAACCGGCGCATGATTTCCAAGGGCATCAGACTCCACCTTATCCATACAGTACTCGGCCCGGCAATCCGTTGCAATCTGCGGCTGATTGTCGGCGCGACGGCGCTTCTGGCGGCGGGCTGTTCGGCGGACGATCTGCCGGCAGGCGGCACCGTGTTCCGGGGGGTTGTTGTCGCCGACGAACCCCTCGCCGCCAAGGCGGCCGCGGAGGTCCTCATGCAGGGCGGCTCTGCGGCTGACGCCGCGGTCACCCTGTATTTCGTCCTGGCGGTGACCTATCCTTCGGCGGCCAGCCTGGGCGGCGGCGGCGTCTGCCTGGTCAACGATCGGACGAGCGCCCGAGTCCAGTCCCTCCATTTCCTCGCGCCGCGCCCGGCGACGTCCGGCGCAGCTGTCACGCTGACCGCGGTTCCGGCCAATGTCCGGGGGATGGCCGCGCTGCATGCTCGCTACGGCGACATGGACTGGCGGAGCGTGCTGTCGCCGGCGGAGCGGATCGCACGGTTCGGCAAGCCGCTGACTCGCGCTTCGGCCCGCAACATCGAGAGCGGCGCGGGCGTCCTTCTGTCGAACTTCGAGGCGCGGCGCATCTTCGCCCCGGCGGGGGCATTGCCGCATGAGGGCTCCCTCGTGCCGCAGACCGACCTGGCGGACACCATTGCCGCGTTGCGCCTCGGCGGCGCCGGCGCCATGTATTCCGGGGCCCTGGCCGACCGGCTCGTCGCCGCCACGCGGCAGACCGGCGGCAGTCTCGGGCACGAGGATCTGCGCAACTTCCTGCCCAGCTGGCAGCCGGTGCAGGGCATCAAGTTCGGCCGGGATTTCGCCTACTTTGCGCCGCCGCCCGCGGGCGCCGGCCTGCTCGCGGGCCAGATGTGGACGATGCTGACGGACCGCTCCCGCTATCGCCGGGCGCGCCCCGACGAACGGTACCATCTCCTGGTAGAGACTGCCTGGCGGGCCTGGGAGGGGCGGGCGCGCTGGCTCGCCGACGACGGCACCACGGTCGATGCCGCCGGGCTTGTCTCCACCTCGGCGGCGCGCGCGGCCCTTCAGGACTATGATCCGGAGCGCACCTCCGACTCCCGTGTCGGCGCGTCGATCCCGCCGTTGCAGGGGGACTCCCCTGTTAGCACGGGATTCGTGGTCGTCGATGTGCTCGGGAGTGCGGTGGCCTGCACATTTACGTCGTACCGCGCGTTCGGAACCGGCGTGATTGCGCCGGGCACGGGAATCTTGTTGGCGCCGGCCCCCGGGCCGGAGGACCGCAACCCCGTTTCTCTGGGTCCGATGATGGTCTTCAATCCACGGGTGCTCGCGCTCAAGTTCGCGGCCGTCGGCGGCGCAGGACCCGCGGGGGTGGAAGCGATGATGACGGTGGCCGCGGAATCGGTGATGACCGAGCGCCGGCTTGATGAGGCCATGCGCCATCCGCGCACACATGTCGGCGCCGGCGGGACCGTCATGATCGAATCGGTGGCGGACGACGCGGTTCGCGAGGCTTTGACCCGGCGCGGGCACCGCTTGTCGATCGAGCCGACGCTGGGTCGGGTTAACGCCGTTCACTGCCCGCCCGGATATCCGGCCCCGCCGGAAAAGACATTGTGCCTGGCGGAAACCGATCCCCGGGGTTTCGGTTTTGTGGCCATTCCGAACTAGGACGGAGCCGAGGCATGCCGCTCAAGACCGCGACCCGCGGACGCATTTCGCCATTCATCGTCATGGAAGTGATGCGCGCTGCTGCGGAGCGCGAGAAATCCGGTGCTGCTGTCCTGCACATGGAGGTCGGACAGCCCGGGACCGGCGCGCCGCAAGGGGTCATCGAAGCGGCTCGCGCGGCGCTCGACGATCATCGCCTCGGCTACACGGTCGCGCTCGGATTGCCGGAACTTCGCCAGGCCATCGCGCAGCATTACCAGGATTACTATGGTGTTGCGGTGCCGACGGAGCGCGTTGTCGTCACCACCGGATCGTCCGGCGCGTTCATCCTCTCGTTCCTGTCCGCCTTCGACCCGGGCGATCGCGTGGCGCTGGCGGCGCCGGGGTATCCCTGTTACCGGAACATACTGTCGGCACTGAGCATCGAGCCGGTATCGCTGATGAGCACCCTGGAAGACCGGTTTCAGCCGACCCCCGAGTTGCTGGACCGGGCGCGCGCCGAAAACCCGATCCACGGGCTGATCGTCGCCAGCCCCTCAAACCCGACCGGGACGATGCTGGACACCGGCGCGTTTCGTGCCCTGATCGATTATTGCGACCGGCACGGCATACGATTCATTTCCGATGAGATCTATCACGGCATCACCTATCGGGGCAGGGCCGATACCGCGACCGCATTTGGCGACGATGCGATCGTCATCAACAGCTTCTCGAAATACTTCTCGATGACCGGCTGGCGGCTCGGCTGGATGGTGGTGCCGCCGAACCTGTTGCGAGCGGTGGAGTCACTGGCCCAGAATTTCTTCATCTCGCCGCCGACCCTCTCGCAGATCGCTGCGGTGGCCGCCTTCCGCTGCCACGAGGAATTGCAGGCCAATGTGGCGCGTTACGCGGTGAACCGCGAGATGTTGCTGCGCGAGCTGCCGAAGGCGGGCTTCACCGAGCTCGCGCCATCCGACGGCGCTTTCTACATCTACGCCGATGTCGGGCACATGACCAACGACAGCGAGGCTTTCTGCCGCCGGGTTCTGAACGAGGCCAGTGTCGCGGTTACCCCGGGTGTCGATTTCGACGCGGCAAGGGGAAACCGATTCGTGCGCTTTTCGTTTGCGGAAAGCACCCGCGACATGGCGGACGCCGTCGCAGCGCTGCAGGCTTGGCGGGCCGGTTGACGCGCAGCCTTCACGCCTTCTTCAGCAGCACCTGTCCGACGAACATTCCGTTGACGTCGAACGCGGCTTCGGATCCCGCGAGGTAGAAATTCCACATGCGCCGGAACCGCTCGTCGTAGCGGGAGCCCTTGAGCTGGGGCCAGGCGGCATTGAAATTGGCGCGCCAGCGCCGCAGGGTTTCCGCGTAATGAAAGCTCTCATGGACGAAAGGTTCGTGGGCGAGCTGCAGCCCCGCTTCGCGTGCCGCCGCAATCGTATCGTCAAGTGTCGGAATGTAACCACCGGGGAAAATGTACTTCAGTACCCACGGGCTGGTGTCTTCGCGCTGCAGCCGCATGATCGAATGCACAAGCGCAATGCCGTCGTCCGCCAGCATGCGGCTGACAGCGTCGAAGTATTCGACGAAATGTTTCCGTCCGACATGTTCGAACATGCCGATACTGACGATCCGGTCGTATACCGCGGGATTGTTCCGCGCATGGACCCGGTAATCGACGAGGCGATAATCGAGCCGCTCGCCGAGCAGGGCGCCGGCGCTGCGTCGTGCCCAATCGCGCTGCCGCTCGGCCAGCGTGATCCCCGTAGTGCGGCCGGCATCCGTCTCAACGGCAATCAGCCGCGTCAGCTCGCCCCAACCGCAACCGATATCGAGCACGCATGCCCCTGGTCCGATCGCTAGCCTGCGTATGGTCGTCCGCAGCTTGTTGAGCTGGGCATCGCGCAGCGACTGGTCCGGGCTCTCGAAGAAGGCACAGGAATAGTTCATGCCGTCATCGAGAAAGCTCTCATACAAATCGTTGCCGATATCGTAGTGATGTGCAGCGTTGCGGCGGGCCCTGCGCGGGCTGATCCGCCGCGCCCGGTGCCACAGGCTGGCGGCACTGCGGATCCGCTGGCCCCAGACGGTCTTCGAAGCAATGCTCTCGTTGCGGCAGAACATGCCGATGAGGCCCGCGAGATCGCCCCGCTCGACCTCCCATTCGCCATTCATGTAGCCCTCGCCGGTGCCGAGGTCGGGGTTGATGATAATCCTGGGAACCAGACGCAATGCGTTCACGCGAATCCGGTAAAGCGGACCCGTGCCGTCCCCGCACTCGATCTCATCGATGTCGCGATAGTTGATCTGAAGCCAGCCGCGCTGGGCGAATGCGCCGATCACCGGCGCCAGGGCGCGAAACAGCCACAATTGACGCGCACGAGCCGGATGCTGGTCAACCGGCCGGGCCCGGAACTCATTGCCGAAGTCCTTCTTCGTACCGAACATTGCAGGCCCCCGCCTGTCGACAGGGCCGCGGCCCTGCGATGCAACGATATCGGTCCCGCCATACGTGCCCTTGCGCCACGGCGGAGGTTAATTATTCACCATTTGTTAACCGATCGTCAATCGGCGGCGGGGGCGGCGGGCAGGCCCAAGGGGACGCCGTCTCCGGCATCCCAGACCCTTCAGCCCGTCGTCGTGCGTGCGCTCTCTATCCCGATGAGCGGCGCCACCAGCCGGTCCGCTTCGGTTTCGCGTCGTCGTCTGCTGTCGGCGAATCTGGTGGCTCCGGGGAGTCCGGCGCCGGCGCTGAATCGGCGTAGACCGGTTCCGGCACGCGGTCGAGGGTAGCCGCCGCGGCCGGTTCGGACTGCGCTGGCGCGGCGGGCGCCTCTATGTCCGGCTCGTCGTCGCGCCGCGTATCGGTCGCGGTATCGTCATCCTCCCGGATCGGCTCCGGAGCCTTCGCCTTTGCCGCGGCTTTTCGTGCCGTCCGCTTGCCGGTCGTCGATCCGCTCTTGGGTTTGGCACGTGCCCGGGTCTTTGCCGCGCCGCTGGCGCGGCGCCGGGATTTCGGTTTTTCTGCCGCATCCACCGGCTCTTCCGCGGATTCTTCGGTTGTCTCCGACGCCTCGGCCGCTGCGGCGTCCGCGTCCGGCGCAGCGTCTGCATCGGCCGCCTCCCTGGTCTTGCGCCGCCGGCCCGCGCGCTTGGGTTTCGGCGCGGCAGCCTCGGCGGCAGCCTCAGCCGGTGCCGCCACTTCGGCCTCGCCGTCAGGGGCCGCCTCCGGCGCATCCGACGGTTCCGGAGCCGGTTCCGCCTCCGCGTCGGCACCGTCGGGCGGGGGCGTCGCACTCTCGGCGGCGGCATCCGCGGTCTTTCGGCTCCGCCGCCTTCCGCCGCGTCGGCCGCGACGCCGGCGCTTGCGGGGCTCTTCTTCGCCGGCGTCGGCAGCGGGCTCGGCCGCTTCCTCGGCCGCGTCCTCGGCCTCCTCCTCGGGCTCGCTCGCCTCGGCGGCCTCCTCGGCCATATCCGCTTCACGCCGATCCTTGCGCCGCTTGCGCGACCGCCGTTTGCGCCGGCCGCCCTCTTCGGCGGTTTCTTCCGCAGTCTCCTCGACCTCGGCCTCGATTTCGTCGCCCTCGCGTGAGCGAACCCGCTCGATCCTGAACTCCGGCGGAATCAGCCCGTCATCGGCCGCGACGACGATCTTCAGGCCGCAGCGCTCCTCGATTGCCGCGATCCCATCCCGTTTATGGTTGAGGATATAGAGCGCCACCGAAGAGGGAACGAACACGTCGATCTCGGCGGCCCGGCGCCGCAAGCCTTCTTCCTCGATGCCCCGCATGACGTGGAGCGCGGTGGATTCGGTCGACCGGATATGACCGGTGCCGCCACAGGCGGGACATACCTCGCTCGAGGTCTCGAGCAGGCTGGGGCGCAGCCGCTGCCGCGACATCTCCAGCAGTCCGAAGGGGCTGATATGCCCGATCTGGATACGCGCACGGTCGCTCTTCAGCGCCTCCTTGAGGCGTCGCTCGACCGCCGTGTTGTTGCGACTTTCCTCCATGTCGATGAAATCGATCACGATGAGACCGGCGAGGTCCCGCAGCCGCAATTGCCGGGCCACCTCTTCGGCCGCCTCCAGGTTGGTCTTGATCGCGGTTTCCTCGATATGCCGCTCGCGCGTGGCGCGGCCCGAGTTCACGTCGATTGCCACCAGCGCTTCGGTGCTGTGCATGACCAGATAGCCGCCCGACCGCAACTGGACGATCGGGTTGTAGATCGCGTCGATCTGATTCTCGACCTGATAGCGGAAAAACAACGGAATCAGGGGGTCGTCGTAACGTTGCACGCGCTTGGCGTGGCTCGGCACCATCGCCTTCATGAAGTCCTTGGCAACGCGGTAGCCGGCCTCGCCCTCCACAAGAACGTCGTCGATGTCCCGGCTGTAGAGATCGCGGATCGAGCGTTTGATCAGATTGGCCTCTTCGTGGACCAGAGTCGGCGCGATCGATTCCATGGTGCGATTGCGGATATCGTCCCACAGGCGCATGAGATATTCGTAGTCGCGCTTGATCTCCGCCTTGGTGCGCTCGGCCCCGGCGGTCCGCACGATCACCGCCATGCCGCGCGCGATCTTGAATTCATCGAGTACCTTCTTCAGGCGCCGACGGTCCTTGACGTTGCCGATCTTGCGGCTGATGCCGCCGCCCCGGCCGGTATTGGGCATCAGCACGCAGTAGCGGCCGGCGAGCGACAGGTAGGTGGTCAGTGCCGCGCCCTTGTTGCCGCGTTCCTCCTTGACCACCTGGACCAGCATGATCTGGCGGCGCTTGATCACTTCCTGGATCTTGTAATGCCGGTAGTGCTTGATGCGCCGGCGTTCAACCTCCTCGACCTCGTCGCCGCCAACCGTCTCGACGGATCCGCCGTTCTCGGACTCCTCGGCGTCGTCGGCCTCGGCTTCCTCGGCCAGCAGCTGCTCACGATCGGCAACCGGGATCTGGTAGTAATCCGGGTGGATTTCGCTGAACGCCAGAAATCCGTGCCGATTTCCGCCGTAATCGACAAAGGCGGCCTGGAGCGACGGCTCCACGCGGACCACCTTGGCCAGATAGACGTTTCCCTTGAGCTGCTTCTTGTGGGAGGTTTCGTAATCGAAATCTTCGAGACGCTTACCGCTTACGACGGCCACCCGTGTCTCCTCCGGGTGGCTCGCGTCAATCAACATTCTCCGAGCCATCAGGCAAAACTCCAAGATGCTCCTGCAGGTCCGCGCGTAACAGACCTTTGCAGCAGCATCGCGTCTGGTGCGAAACCGGCGGCGCTTTCGAATTCACCCGTCGAACAGCACAGGATAGTCCTGCGCCAAGACAGTGAAGCATTTCGGCGCCCGCTCATCCCGTAACGAACCCCTTGGCGGGAGGCCCGTTCGTGGATCGGCTTCGAGTTCCTCAATACTATACCGCCGGGTCCGGAAGTGCCTCGGTCCGCCGTCCCCCAACCCCTGACCGGACAAATCGGAGAGGAATCGACCTGGGTGGACCGTTGCACCGTCACGCCGAGATGCCGGAGCGACCGGCCGGCGGTGATACGCGCATTGCCAAAATACGCGCGAATGCAATTGCAGGACAACGTATAAATTCCCCGACGGAGGCAAAATTCCGCCCATGTTGTCCTTTATTTGTTTTGCCGGACTCGAAGAATCAACTATAAGTCTAACTTTATCAAACGCATAAGTGGAAACGTATCGGCGCATGGGCCCACGCAGACCAATTGTTTGCCGTTGCACCTTCGGAGGCCTCCTGGCCGCGATGGTGCCGTTTCTGCTGATGGGTGCAACGGCGGCGGCCAAGGATCCGGCGGTGACCGGCGTGCGGCTGGGGCTCAATCCGCCGAGTAGCGCGGAGGGCACGACACGGGTCGTGCTCGACCTGACGAACGCGGTGCCCTATTCGGCGTTTCTGCTCGGATCGCCATACCGGCTGGTGATCGATCTGCCGGAGGTCGCGTGGAGCGCCGACGGCGGATCCGAACAGGAAACGGTCGGCCTGGTGGAGCGTTTGCGCTACGGGCATTTCCGGCCCGGAAACAGCCGCGTCGTCGTCGACCTTCAAGGGCCTGCCAAGATCTTGCGCCACAGTGTCCTGACGCGACCGGACCGCATCGTCTTCGACATCGCGCCGGTCGTCCCGGCCCGCTTCATGCCGGGCAAGAAGGTTGGGCTCAACGGCTGGAGTCCGCCGTCCCCGGACCCGATCCCGCTGCCCCTGCGGAAACCCGGCCCGGTGAACGGCAAGCGCGTGGTGGTCATCGACGCCGGCCATGGCGGCGTCGACCCCGGGGCGGTCCGCGGCCGCACCTACGAGAAGCGGATCACGCTGGCGGTTGCCGGCGCAGTCAAGGAACAGCTCGAGAAAAGCGGCCGGTATCGCGTGGTCATGACCCGGTCGCGCGACGTCTTCCTCGAACTGCGCGAACGCGTCCAGGTTGCCCACGCGAACAGCGGCGACATCTTCATCTCCCTGCACGCCGACACCCACCCCAGCCACTCGACGCGCGGCGCTTCGGTCTACACCCTGTCGCAAAAGGCGTCCGACAAGGAGGCCGCGGCGTTGGCGGCGAAGGAGAACAACGCCGACACGATCGCGGGCACGCAGATCGATCCGGCCGCCTATTCCGATGAGACGATCGACATCCTGAGGGATCTCCAGCGCCGGCAAACCGACCGGCATTCCGTGATATTCGCCCGCATGCTGACGGCTCAACTCGGCAAGAACAGGATTGGACTGGCCCGAAAGAAGGCGCACAGATTTGCCGGTTTTGTCGTACTCAAGTCGCCCACTGTCCCGTCCGTGCTCGTCGAGCTCGGCTACCTCTCGAACCAGGACGACCGCAAGCTACTGCAGACCTCGCGCTTCCGCAGCCGGGTCGCCACGGCGGTGCTGGCCTCGGTCGATCAGTACTTCAAATACGTGGACGATCTTGCCCGCAGGTAGCGGTTTTTTCACAGATTGGTCATAATTGCACTGTAATCAATTAGAGCGCCGTGTAACCGTGGATCGCGGGCAAGGCGCACCGGTGGGTGAACAGTGTCCCGTTGGGGCGGGCCAGGGTTATGCGTCGTCTATTTAAGATCATACGTTACTGCTTGGCGGTGTTTCTGATACTCGCGCTGGCCGGCGGCGCCGCCGCCACTTACGGGATCTGGTACTACAGCCGCGACCTGCCCGACCATCGACAACTGGCGAACTACCAGCCCAAGATCTCGACGCGCGTGCACGCCGGGGACGGTCAGGTGATCACTGAGTTCGCCACCGAAAAGCGTGCGTTCGTTCCGATCAGCGCAGTGCCGGAGCGTGTCAAGCAGGCGTTCATCGCCGCCGAGGATCAGCGCTTTTACCAGCACAACGGGGTCGATCCGGTGGCTCTTGCGCGGGCCGTCGTCACCAATATCCGCAATATGGGAACCGGTCGGCGACTGGTCGGCGGTTCGACGATCACCCAGCAGGTCGCCAAGAACTTCCTGGTCGGCAACGAGCGCAGTTACGAACGAAAGATCCGCGAGGCGCTGATCGCCATCGAGATGGAGAAGGTCTACTCGAAGGACGAGATATTCGAGCTGTACCTTAATGAGATCTATCTTGGTATCGGCGCCTACGGGGTGGCCGCAGCCGCTCTTAATTATTTCAACAAGTCGATGGACGAACTGACGGTGGCCGAGGCGGCCTATCTGGCCGCCCTGCCCAAGGCGCCCGGCAGATACCACCCGATACATGCGCCCGACCAGGCCCGGGACCGGCGGGACTGGGTGATCGGCCGCATGGTCGAAGAGGGATTCATCGACGCGGCCACGGCACGAACGGCGCGGGCGGAGCCCCTCGAGATGGTCGCGCCCGACCGCAGCACCCTGGTGGCGGCGGCGTATTTCGTCGAGGAGGTTCGGCGCGAACTCGTCGAGCGGTTCGGCGAGGACGCCCTGTACGAAGGTGGCCTGTCGGTGCGCACGACGCTGAGCCCGAAGCTGCAGGCAATTGCCGACAACGCGCTGCGCAACGGCCTCACCGCCTATGACCGGCGGCACGGCTGGCGCGGCGCGCTCGACAGGCTCGTCGCCGGCACCGACTGGTTGAAATACCTGGGGTCGGCGGTGCCGCCGGCCGGGACGCGCGGCTGGTCGCTGGCCGTGGTCCTGGCGGTCGAGGAGGATCACGCGAAGATCGGCCTTGTCGGCGGTGCGACCGGCACGATCCCGTTGACGGAGTTGGCCTGGGCCCGGACCTGGCTGCCTGATCAGGAGCTGGGTCCGGAAGTCGAGAGCGCGGCGGATGTCTTGACCATCGGCGATGTCGTCCTCGTCGAGTCGGTGATGATTTCCGACCCGGATGACGAGGGCATTACGATCACCTACCCCGACAACACCTACGGGCTGCGTCAGATCCCCGACGTCAACGGCGCCATCGTCGCCCTCGACCCGCATACCGGCCGCGTGCTTGCGATGTCGGGTGGGTACGATTTCGCGCTGAGCGAGTTCAACCGCGCGACTCAGGCATGGCGGCAGCCCGGCTCCGCCTTCAAGCCTTTCGTCTATCTGTCCGCGCTCGACAAGAACTACACCCCGGCGACGGTCATCCTCGACGCGCCCTTCGTGATGGAGCGCTCGGACGGCAAGGGCAAATGGAAGCCGAAGAATTACTCCGACAGGTTCTACGGCCCCAGCACCATGCGGATCGGGATCGTCAAGTCGCGCAATCTCATGACGGTGCGACTTGCAAAGGCCATCGGGATGGCGCCGGTCATCAAGAATGCTCTGGCGTTCAGAATCGTCGACGAGATGCCGGGCGAACTGGCCATGGCGCTGGGCGCCGGCGAGACGACGCTGATGCGCCTGTCGACGGCTTATGCCATGCTGGCCAATGGCGGCAAGCGGATCACCCCGACCCTGATTGACCGCGTGCAGGACCGTACCGGGCGCACCGTCTTCAAGCACGACACGCGTCCCTGCGACGGCTGTGTTGTCGACCGCTGGGCCATGCAGCCGGTTCCCTTCATTCCGGACGAGCGCGAAGCGGTGGCCGATCCGGTCAGCGCCTACCAGATCGTGTCGATGCTGCAGGGCGTCGTGCAGAGCGGCACCGGGTACAGGGTCAGCAGCATCGGCAAGCCGCTGGCGGGGAAGACCGGAACCACCAACGACTCCCAGGATGCCTGGTTCCTCGGCTTCTCTCCGGACCTTGCGGCCGGCGTCTATGTCGGTTTCGACTCGCCGCGCACCCTGGGCCGGCGGGAAACCGGGTCCAGCGTGGCGGTGCCGATCTTCAAGGAATTCATGGAGGCGGCGCTCGCTGACAAGACCACCACCCCGTTCCGGGTCCCGCCGGGAATCCGCATGGTTCGCATGAACACGGAGACGGGCCTGCCGGCGACGCCGGCCGACGACAGGCGCAAGATCGTCCTCGAGGCGTTCCGCCGCGGCACGGAACCTGGAACCGATGAGGCGTCGGTCGTCATCGACGGGTCGGATGCCGGGGTGGCGTTCGAGCCGGACGCCGACGGCGATGCGGGACCGACAAGTAACGGGGAGCCACCGAAACCGGTCAAGAAACGGACGGACACGGGGCTCTATTAAGGGCCGCTGGGGCCGGCTTGCGCACGGCCGGGTTTTTCACTAAATCGACCTTCGTCCATCCTGATAACCGGAAGCGGGTGCCATGCGCGCGGAAGTCCAGGCCATCGCCGACAACATCAAGCAGTCGCTGGAGCTGCTGAGGAGGCATCTTTGACTACGATGCCGCAACGCGTCGGCTCGACGAGCTGAACGCGCTTTCCGAAGATCCCGATCTGTGGAGCGACACGGAGAAGGCACAGAAACTGATGCGCGAACGGACGCATCTGGATTCGGC
>JBFGQV010000060.1:0-15760 GCA_041563955.1 Alphaproteobacteria bacterium
GTCGCCGGCGTGCTGCTGGTCGTCTCCGGCGTCGGGCCGGTCGACCGGCTGACCTGGGCTCTGGAAGTGGCGCCGGTGGCGATCGGCATTCCGCTACTCGTTGCGACGCAGCGCCGCTGGCCGCTGACGCCGTTGCTCTACCGCCTGCTGTTCATCCATGCCTGCATCCTGATGCTCGGCGGGCATTACACCTATGCCCAGGTGCCGGTCGGCTACTGGGTGCAGGACTGGCTGGACCTGTCACGCAACCATTACGACCGATTCGGCCACCTTGCGCAGGGCTTCATCCCGGCGATTCTCATGCGCGAGATCCTGTGGCGCGCCTCGCCGTTGCGCGGCAGCCGCTGGCTGCCGTTCCTCGTCGTCTGCTTCGCCCTGGCGTTCAGCGCCTTCTACGAGTTCATCGAATGGTGGGGGGCGCTCATCATGGGAGAGGACGCCGACGCCTTCCTCGCCATCCAGGGGGACGTGTGGGACACCCAGTGGGACATGTTCCTTGCCATGTGCGGCGCCATCGCCGCGCTGGCTCTGCTGACGCGCATGCATGACCGTCAGCTGGCGCGGCTCGCGCAGGCCTCGGGCTCCTCATAAAGATGGCCGCCCGGAGGCGGCCAAGCACGTTGCAGCCGGGCTGGTGCCGGACCGATCACATATCCTTCTTGATCTTGATGAAGACTCCGGTCTCCGGATCCATGAACAGGCGCACCCGGTCGCCGGAGGAATCGATCGCATCGATCTCGTAGTAGTCCCCGACGAGGCCAGCCCGCTGAATTTCGGTGTAACCGAGCGCGATGGCACTCAGGATTGCGGATCTCGCATCCGGCACCGACATGTGCGGCGCGTCGACCGTGATTGCATCCGCGGCCGCCTCTTGCGCCAGAGCCGCCGGAATGAGAGCCATCGTGCCGGCCAGCCCGAGAGCATGGGTGAAGATGGCGGCTGTGATATGATAGGTCCTGGTCATGATCATGTCCTCAAAGTTCGGGCCTGCAAGGGCCCTGGGCGGAAGCTTGAGGCGGGACTATAGCCAAGGCGAAGTTAAGCGGCCCTGAACCCGGATTTCAGCGGGGCTTCAGGTGGCTACTCCGCGCCATGCCAGGCGCGGAGGCGGGAGGATGTGTCTGCGTTGCCATCGGCAGCCAGGCGCGAATTTCAGCGTGTGTTCAGCTTTGTAGCGTTATGATCGGGTCGAACGAGCGAATGATTGCGAATGTGGACCTATCGTGAACAAATCGGCCGGCGTGGACGTCGGCTGCTGACGTTGGTTGTGCTGCTGGTCGTTGCCGCAGGGGCAGCAGGTTCCGTGCGCGCGGACGAAGCGGTGCCACGCGGCGGGCAGGGCGTGGCGCCGGTTCCCCAACTTTTCGAGCGCGTCCATTCCAGTTTCGCGGGGCGCATCCTGAAGGTCGAACTTGCGCATTCGAATCCGCCGGCATACGAGGTCAAGCTTCTCACCGAGGCCGGCAACGTGCTGAAACTGTCATACAATGCGCAGACGCTCAGACTTGAGAGCGTCGTCGGCCATCGTGAGCGCAATGACGGAAGCGGCGAAGCGACGGTGATCGTGCGTGATGACGACGTTCGCGGCCGTCGCTTCGATGACGACGACGATGCCGATGACGATGCCGATGACGATGACGATGACGATGACGACCGGGACGATGACCGGGACGACGACCGGGACGACGACCGGGACGATGATCGCGACAGAGACCGCGACGGCGGCAATAGCGGCCCCGGGGGCGGCGACGATGACTGATCGTGCATCTTCGCCTGAGCGGGGCGATAGCCCGTGTTGCCCGGGGCGCGACCGTTCGGGACCGGGCCGGCAGCGTCGGCGATTCGGAGGGCGGTAGATGCGGGTGCTTGTGGTCGAGGACGATTTGCGGGTCGCCGGACAAGTGACGGAAACCTTGCGCGACGCCGGCTACGTCGTCGAGTCCGCCGATGAGGGAGAAGAGGCCCAGTTCCTTGGCGAGACGGAAGATTACGATGCGGTGGTTCTCGACCTCGGCCTGCCCGGCGTCGACGGATTGACGGTTCTGCAACGGTGGCGGGCGGCCGGCCGCAGCATGCCGGTGTTGGTGCTCACTGCACGCGATACATGGCGCGACAAGGTCACCGGTTTGCGCGCCGGTGCCGACGACTATCTGGCCAAGCCCTTCGAACTGGAGGAGATGGTCGCGCGGGTAGAGGCGTTGATACGCCGGGCGGCGGGCCACGCCAGCCCGGTTCTCAAATGTGGCAACATCCAGCTTGATACCGCTACCGGCCGCGTCACTCTCGCGGGCCAGCCCATCGCCCTGACCGCGCTGGAATACCGTACCCTGTCCTACCTGATCCATCATGCCCTGGAGATCGTCTCTAAAACGGAGCTCACAGAGCACATATACGGGCAGGATTTCGACCGGGACTCGAACGTGATCGAGGTGCTGATCAATCGGCTGCGCCAGAAGATCGGACGCGACAGCATCGAGACCTACAGGGGACGCGGATACCGGCTGGTCGGGCCGATCGATGCGGAACGTTAGCCTAACGCGTCGCCTGGCATTCGCCGCCGCCGTGCTCATCGCGTTCAGCCTGTTCGGCGCCGGGGAACTGCTCGTCTTCATGTTCCGCAAACATATCGAACAGCGTTTCGACCTGGGGCTTGTCGACCATCTCGAGGAGCTAGTCGCGGCAAGCGATATCGACGCCAGCGGTCGCCTGTCGCTGGGCTGGACCGCGTTCGAGCCGCGCTTCAACCGGCCGGGCTCCGGCTGGTACTGGCAGATCGCCAGGGACGGGATCGCCCTGGCGGCCTCAGAATCGCTCTCTGTCATGCGGCTGGAGCTACCTCCGGCCGACGACGACTCCGTACACCTCATCGACGATCCGACCGGTCAGCCGCTGCGCGTGTACGTCCGGCTGATAACGCTTCCCGGTACCGACGACGTATTCACCTACGCCGTTTCCGGCCCGACCGCCGACATTCAGAGCGGCGTCCGGCAGTTCACGATGATCACCGCACTGACGCTGACGACACTGGGCGCCGGCCTGATTATCGCGGTGCTGTTCCAGGTGCGGTATGGTCTGCGCCCGTTGAAGGGCCTTCGCAACGCCCTGTCGGACATTCGCTCGGGCCGCCGGAATCGCATGCCGGAGACCTTTCCGGCCGAGGTCGAGCCAGTGGTGGACGAGGTCAACGCACTGCTCGACCACAACGAAACGCTGCTCGCCCGGGCCCGGACGCAGGCCGGTGACCTTGCCCATGCCCTCAAGCACCCATTGATGATCATCGCCTATGAAGCGCGCGCGCTCGAAGACGGGCGCGGCCGCGTGATCGAAGAGCAGGTTGCCGCCATGCGGCGCGCGGTGGACCGCAACCTTGCGCGCGCCCGGATCGCAGGCCCGCGGGGTGCCGTCGGTGCGCGTGCGTCGCTCGCCGAGGCATTTCAGGGACTCCGCTATTCGCTGAATCTGCTCTACCGCGATCGCGGCCTTTACATCGAGGCGGACGGGCTGGACGGCCTGGCTTTCGCAGGCGATGCGCAGGACCTCGAGGAAATGCTCGGCAATCTTATGGACAATGCCTGCAAATGGAGCCGCAGCCGCGTCCGGGTGGCCGCCGTGCACCACAACGGGGCGCTTAGGATCGCGGTGGAGGATGATGGTGTCGGGGTCGCCGAAGAGGAACGCGAGGCCGCGCTTGCGCGCGGCGGCCGCCTCGACGAGCAGGTGGCCGGTGCGGGGCTCGGCCTGTGGATCGTCCGCGATATCGCGGAGCTTTACCACGGTTCGCTGAACCTGTCCGAATCGGAGTTCGGCGGTCTGAAGGCAGAGCTGACCTTGCCTGCGGTGTCACCCGAGCGAAGCGAGGCACCGGAAGAGCAGAAGTGATCGGCCGAGGCGGTCGTTCGATGGCCGCCGTGCGGCCTCAGCGGTCGCACATTTGCGGGGCGCGGCCGCGGCCGGAAAAGACCGAACAAAGACGTCCTTTGGCGTCTACGAACAGATACCCGTAGCCGCGCGCCCAAACCAAGTCGCGATAGCGGTACAGATCGCCGCGGCCGATGCATTCCTCGCCCTCTCGGAAATCCTCCTCGCGGCAGCCGTCGTAACGCTCGTATTTCACGCAGATCGTGCCGTCGTCGTTGCGGCACGGCGCGGTTACGAACTCGAACGAGGCGTCGGCCGCGATCCGGTACGTGAAGTCCCGCTCGCCGTCATTGCCCCTGATCTCACCGGCGCGCCACGCATCCATCCTCTCGAAGCGCTCCTGGTAGGCGAGCCAGGAGTCCGCGACCCAGCCGCCGTTCAGCAGCGTGCAGTTGTCGTTGGCGCAGGTCTCGGTGGCGATCAGGGTCCAGGTGTCCTCCTGTCCGTCGATCTTTGCCGGCTGGCCCAGCTCCTCGACGATGGCAACGTACGTGCCGCGCGGCAGTTGGAATTCGGCCGCTGCGCTCATCGAGGGCTGCGCCCGGACGTTGAGGCTTCGCGCCGCGATGGCGGCCCACAGCACCGCTTCGGTGCGTTCCTTGGCAATATCGATCGCGCCGGCCGGCACCGCCGGCAGCAGGACGATCATCAGAGAGGCCACGCACAAGGTCTTGTTCATTGCCCGATCCCCGATTTCGCGCGCACTTCGCCAGTCTGCCCCGGAAAGCTGAACGCCCGGTGAATCCCGCTGCCGGGCGGGGCGGCGATTCCCGGCTCAGGGACGGTGGGCGGCAAGGCGGATGAACGATAACCGCCCGTCATCGCCGAATGCGAACTCGAAATAGTTGTTGGCGTTGTCCCAGTGCAGTTCGCCGTCGCGCCATTCGGGGCAGCCGGAAAAGCTGTACACGCCGTCCACCAAGTGTTGCGGGTCGGGCGCGTGGCCGAGCAGCGCGTCGGCCCCAGCGCGATTCATTCCGGGTCGCAAGCCGGCCGGCGTGCGCCATCGAGGCGATGTCGCCTCGATGATGTCGATGCGATCGCGCACCGCGGTGACATTCAAGCCATCGTACGAGAATCTTGTCGCAAAGTAGCCCCCGCCATCGTCCTCGCCATAGCCGCGACTCAGCGATGTCGGAGTGCCGAGGTGGCGCATCGAGGCAAGGTCGTCGTAAAGGCGCAGCCCCCCGATTTCGTATTCGGCGGGAGCAATGCACTGGAACATCGGCTCGCCGGCAAGGAGTCGGGCAAGGCGGATGATGCCGTCCTCGTCGGCTGCACCGCGCACCGGCGCCGCCGGTCCGGCGGACACCATCACCGTCGCCAGCAGTGCGATCGACGTCCGGTGTGCATCGAAATGATCCATGCCGCGATCATGCGCCGCGAAGTTGGCGGCATGATGGCCAAGTATCGTTAACGGGCGTTGGCGCCCGGCGCAAGGAAGGTAAGGCCGTCCGGGGTGATGCGCGCCAAATCCGGCAGAATCCTCACCATCTCCACATCGCCGGTTTGCAGCCGCTCGGTCAGCCGGAATTCCCAGACGATCCGCCCGTCCCGGGTGACCTCTAGGGCGCGACCGTTGTTCGATTCGACGATCAGGGTGTTGCCGTTATCCAGTCGCTGCTGCGAGCCGTAGACCGTGCTGATCAACGGTTCTTCCTCCGTGCCGGTATACGACCAGGGGATGCCGCCGGTCAGCGGATCGTACTCGATCACCCGCGTCGCTCTCTCTCCACCGCGATAGCCCTGGTTGTCGAACAGGAGGATGCGGCCGGTATCCAGCATTTGCGGCTCGTGCTGGGCGCGCCACAGTCCCGTGTCGGCCCATACAATCCGCTCGGTCTCGGGGTCGAGCACGGCAATCGCGTTGATCTCGCGCACCGAAATCAGAAGCTGGCCTTCCTCTGCGAACGGAAACATCGCGGCGGATGCCGCGTCGACATACTGCACCGCGTTCGCGTGTATGATGTCACCCAGGAAGCTCCTTCTGACATTGTCAAGCAGGGGCTGGTAGTCCGACCCGAGAAAGGCGGCGAGGATCGAGATGTCCTTCCGCTTCTCGCCGCCGGCCGAGAGAATAGTCACGGCGTCGTCGATGAAAGGCGGATTGATGCGGGACAAGCCCGGATAATTGCTTTCGCGAATCGACTGGGTCAGGACGTAGATCTCACCGTCCGGTCCGATCGCCGTGTCGTGGTGGGCGTTCTCCGACAGCGTCCACAGGACGTTCGAATCCTTGTCGAGCTTGGCCAGCCCGAAGCCGTATGGGGTGCGGTAGGGTGACTCGAACAGCACCAGGAGATCGCCGTTCGGGTACAGATGCACGCGTCGCCAATAGACCTTGTCCGCCCAGTAGGAACGCTCTTCGTCCGCGAAGCTCCTTATGTGCGGCGGCGCCTGCCAGGCCTCGTCGAAGCGCCGCCGCCATTCATGGACCACGTTGCCGTCCATGTCGATCAAAGTCGCACCCTGCATGCCGGTATGGACGAACAGGTTGAATCCCTGCCACGCCGCGGCGGCATCGTGCCGGACCACCGGATTGTCGCCGTCCGGCCCCGGCAGGTGGGAGGGATGCCAGAACGGATCCAGATCCTCTTCCTCGACACTCGACTTGTAGATGTACAGCGCGGCCATCGCAGTGCGCTGCATGAACGCCTCGGCCGGCGGCCAATTCAGGAAGGTTGTGACGCCACCGGCGACGAACGCAAGAAAGGCGATGGCCAACACGAAAACCGTGAGCTTGAGTATTTCGGTGATACGGTTCGGTCGAGCGCTCATCGGGGCCGAGGTCTGATTCGTTGGCATCAAAGGCCGGGGAACGGCGGATGGGCCCACCGCATCCGGCGACGCTGTCACATCACCGTGAAATTTGGGTTAACGGTCGATTGGCCGTGTTGCTCGCCGCATGCAATGGGGTATATCGGATGTTACGCATGTAAATTTGGAATCAAAGAGATGGCGGGAAAGACAGCAAGACCGGGCAGAGCAGCTACTGCCAAGGGGAACAGGCGATGGGGGCCGGGCAAGCTGGCCGTCGTTGCCGCACTGATTGCGGTCGCGCTGTGGGGCGGCTGGTCGTGGTGGCGCCACGGTGTGGCGGAAGAACGGTTTCTCGCGCTTGCGGCCGCGGGCGCAGAGCAACTCGGCATCGTCGAACGGCAGCCTGCGGCGACGGGGGGCCATCTGGTCCCGGGGCAGTCGGCCGGATACCGCGACCGCATGCCGACGGCCGGCGCACATGATCCGAAATGGATCGATCCGGGCGTCTACGATGCGACCCAGGTCGCGACGCGGCTTGTCCACTCGCTGGAACACGGGATGATCGTGATCTACTACGACACGCCGCCGGATGACGTGTTTGCCATGCTCGGATCCTGGGCCGAGCTCTACGGCGGGCCGTGGAGCGGACTTGTCGTCACGCCGATGCCGGGTCTCGGCGACGAGGTCGTGCTCACCGCATGGGAGCGGACGCTGAAACTGAAACCGTTCGAGGCGGCCACGGCGGCCGCGTTCATCGACCGCTACCGCGGGCGCGGCCCGGAACATCCGGTCCGGTAGTCAGCCCGAGGTAATGCCCCAGGGGCGCGCCCAGCCGAGCCCGTCGCGCGTACCGGCCCGAGGGTGGTATTCACACGACACCCAGCCGTCGTAGCCCATGGAGTCGATCAGGGCGAACAGCGGCGCGTAATCCAGATTGCCGGTATCGGGCTCGTGGCGGTCCGGAACGCCAGCGATCTGGATATGGCCGATACGTTCGACATTCCGCCGGAAGCAGCCGGCCGGGTCGCCCTCGACGCGGGCGCAGTGATAGAAGTCCATCTGCAGCGCGACATTGGGCAGGCCGACCGCGTCCAGGATGCGCACCGCCTGGTCCTGCCTGCTCAGGAAATAACCCGGCATGTCGATCGGGTTGATCGGCTCGACGGTCAGCGTAAGGTCGTAGCGCTCCGCGTCGCCGGCCGCCATCCGCAGATTCTCGACGAACACCGCCTCGCAGTCAGCCGGGTCGGCGTCGGCCGGCGGGATGCCGGCCATGATATGCAACCTTTTGCAGCCGACGAACAGCGCATAGGTCATGGCTTCCGCCAAATGGGCGTTGAACAGCGGCTCCCAGCCCGGAACCGCGGCCAGTCCCCGCTCGCCGGAATCCCAATCCCCCGGCGGCGTGTTGAACAGCACCGGCTCGATGCCGGCCTCGCGATAGGCAGCACGGAGATCCGCGAGTTCGCACTCGTACGGAAACAGGATCTCGGCGCCCTTGAATCCGGCTGCCGCCGCCGCGCCGACGCGCTCGAGCAACGGCAGTTCGGTGAACAGGAATGAGAGATTGGCGGCGAGGCGGGGCAAGATACGTCACCGCCCGACCGCGTAGCCCTGCATGCCGCGCGGGTTGGCCGCCGCTTTCAGCAGGCCGCCCTCCTTCTTGGCCGCAGAAAGGCGGCCCTCCGACCAGTCGAGGCCGACTTCCACCCCGTGGCCACGGCGGCGCAACTCGGTGACGACCTCGTGGTTCCAGCGGCCCTCCATGACCACGACACCGGGCCGCGAGGCGCGAGGATAGAACGAGCTCGGGAAATGCTCGATATGGAAGGAGGGGATGTCGATCGCCTCCTGCAGGTTCAGGCCGTGATGCAGGTGGCGGAGCAGCATGATCAGCTGCCACTGGTCCTGCTGGTCGCCGCCCGGCGTGCCGAACGGCATCCATGGCTCGCCACCGCGCAGCACGAAGGACGGCGTCAGCGTGGTGCGCGGCCGCTTGCCGGGGGCGAGACTGGCCGGCAACCCGTCCTCGAGCCAGAACATCTGCGCGCGCGAACCGAGCGCAAAGCCCAGCTCCGGGATCAGCGGCGAGCTCTGCAGCCAGCCGCCGCTGGGCGTGGCCGACACCATGTTGCCCCAGCGGTCGATGATGTCGAGGTGGCAGGTATCGCCCGCGGTGCTGCCATCCGCCCGCGTTTCCATCTCGGCCTCATCCGTGTCGTAGCGGGCCACCGTCGGCTCGCCGGCCCCGGCGACGGCGGGGGTGACGATGCGGCCTTCGACCACGAAGCGGGCAAGCTTCGGCTCGCGCCCGCCCGGCGCGCCCGGACGCAGCTCGAGCGAGGCGGTCTCGCCGATCAGCCTGCGGCGTTCGTCGGCATAAGCCTGCGACAGCAGGTCCGCCATCGGGACGTTGACGAAGTCCGGGTCGCCGTACCACGCCTCGCGGTCGGCGTAGGTCAGCTTCATGCACTCGACGACCGTGTGGACGAAGTCCGGGCCCAGCGGATCCAGCGCCGATACATCCATGTCGGCCAACAGTGACAGACCCTGCAGCAGTACCGGCCCCTGGCTCCAGGGGCCGCACTTGCAGACGCCGTAGCCGTGATAGTCGTAGATCAGCGGGTCCTCGTAGTCGGCCCGCCAGCCGGCCATATCGGCGCCCGTCAACACGCCGCGATGGCGCGCGCCGCTGGCGTCCATCACCTCCTGCTCGCGGCAGAACCGGTCGATCGCCCCGGCGATAAAGCCCTCGGACCAGATGCGCCGCGCCGCCTCGATCTGTTCGACGCGGTCGGACGATGCCGCCCCGGCCTCCTCGATGAGCCGCCGCCAGGTTGCGGCAAGCGTCGTGTTGGCGAGCAGCGAGCCGGCCTTTGGCAGGTTGCCGCCGGGCAGCCACTGCGCAGCGGAGGTCGGCCACTCGGTTTCGAACAGCTCCTTGACCGTCTCGATGGTCTCGATGATCCGCGGCACCAGCGGCACGCCGTTCGTCGCATAGTCAATCGCCGGCTCGAACACGTCCTCGAGGCGCATCGTCCCGTGGTCGCGCAACATCAGCATCCACGCATCGAACACGCCGGGAACGCAGGCGGCGAGGAGACCGGTGCCCGGCACGATCTCGAGCCCCAACCCGCGGTAATGAGCGATGGTGGCGCCGGCCGGCGCCGGCCCCTGGCCGCAGATCACCCTGGTCTCGCCGGACTTCGCCGCGTAAATGATCGACGGCATGTCGCCGGCGGGGCCGTTCAGGTGGGGCTCCGCCACCTGCAGCACCAGGCCTGCGGTGACAGCGGCGTCGAAGGCGTTGCCGCCGCGCTCCAGCATGCCCATCCCGGTCGCCGAGGCGAGCCAGTGCGTCGAGGCGACGACTCCGAAGGTGCCGAGGATCTCCGGGCGGGTGGTGAACATGCGCGAGCCTCCGGTACAGGGGAGAGCGGCGATGTTAGCCCGCCATACGCAATGTGCAAGCTCGCAGGCAGGCCGCACCGGAGCCGTCTTCCGGGCAGCTGCGATCGTACGACGGCGCGGCGCCGGCATGTCCGTTCCCGGAATTCCCGAGCGGCGCGGTTGCGAAGGATTGAGGCCAGCAGATACAGTTGGACGGTGGATTGAGCATGGGTCGGACGCCGCGATGGACCAGCTTGCGTTGAACTCTGCCGCCGACGGCATCGAATGGCCGGCGGTGCCGGAAGGGGCGGGCGCGGCGATCCTGGCGATCCTGTTCCAGCTGGAGCACAGCCAGTGGTGGCCGCCCGAACGGCTACGCGAGGCCCAGCATCTGCAGTTGACGGCGCTGCTCGATCACACGTGGCGGACGGTGCCCTGGTATCGCGACCGGCTCGCCGACGCCGGGTTCCAGCCGGACGCCGCGTTTCCGCTGGACAGCTGGAGCCGCATCCCGGTCCTGACCCGCGCCGAGGTCGTCGCTGCGGGCGACGACCTGTTGAGCGTGATGGTCCCGGCCGGTCACGGCCGGCTCGCCGAAATCCACACCTCGGGATCCACGGGACGGCCGGTCCGGGCGGTGCGCACCGGGCTCTGGGAGCTGTTCTGGCGTGCCTTCACGCTGCGCGACCACCTCTGGCACCGGCGCGATCTGTCCGGCACGCTCGCCGTGATTCGCGAATCCGGCAAGGACAAGGCCCCGTGGCCCGACGGTTCGGTGTCGGACGGCTGGGGCGCATCCAGTGGCGCGGTGGTGCGCACCGGGCCCTGCGCCAGCCTCAATATCCGGTGCAGCACCGAACAACAGGCCGACTGGCTGCAGCGCGTCGACCCGGACTACCTGCTCACCCACCCGACGGTCCTCCATGGGCTGGTGGCGTTCTGCCTCGACCGCGGCATCTCATTGCCGCGGCTCCGGCAGGTTGAGACGATCTCGGAGATCCTGCGGCCCGGCACGCGCGTCCTGTGCGAACAGGCCTGGGGTGTCCCCGTGGTCGACATCTACAGCGCGCGCGAGGCCGGCTATCTCGCTCTTCAGTGCCCGGAGCACGATCATTACCACGTACAGGGCGAGGGCGTGCTGGTCGAAGTCATCGGGCCGGACGGAGCGCCGGCGCCGGTCGGCGCCGAAGGCCGCGTCGTAGTCACGCCGCTGCACAATTTCGCCATGCCGCTGATCCGCTACGAGATCGGCGATGTCGCCGAGCCGGGGCCGCCCTGCAACTGCGGCCGGGGCCTGCCGGTGCTGCGGCGCATCCTTGGGCGCGAGCAGAACATGCTGCGCTTGCCCGGCGGGCGCAGCGTCTGGCCGCTGCTGTCCTCTTCTGATCTTGCCGGGCTGCTACGAATCGCGCCGATCCGGCAGTACCAGTTCGTGCAGAAAACCCTGTCGCGCATCGAGCTGCGCATCGTCTCCGACCAGCCGCCCTCCGAGGCGCAGGAGAGTGACCTGCGTGCCTTTATCCGGGACCGGTTCGGCCATCCGTTCGAGGTGGACATCGTCCGCCTCGATCGGATCCCCAGGGGCGCGACCGACAAGTACCAGGATTTCGTGTCCGAGCTTCCCGCCGAGGACGATCCGTGATCAGCCGATGATCTTCCAGTCGCCGTCGGGCTGGCGGCAGGCGATCCCGTAGGCCTCCTGCATCTGGCCGCCGACCGTGACCGTCTGGATGAATTCGCGGCAGTACTGGCCGTTCTGCGCATTCGTGCCCTCGCGGGTCGAACGCACCGATCCGGCGGCTCCGGTATCGGGATTGTTCCAGTTGATGGTCGTGCCGACCGGTTCCGCGAACGCGTTGCTGGCCGCAGCCTCCGCGCAGGCGGCGTCGGTCGCGTCGAGATGCGCGCCGATCGCGTTGCCGACGAACACGCCCATCAGCGCCCCGAGCGCGGTCGCGACCTGCCGGCCCTTGCCGCCGCCGACTTGGGCGCCGATGACCGCCCCGGTCACCCCGCCCAGGATCATGCCGACCGGACGGTGCGAATCGCAGGCGACTCGCCGCGTCGGATATGGTGTCGGCACCGGCACGGGCGCCGCCGGATAGATGATCAGGCCGCCTTCCGCGCCTTCGCCGCCTTCTCCGCCTTCGCCGCCTTCTCCGCCTTCGCCGCCCTCTCCGTAGAGTTTCTTCTTCCGGTCGTGCACGCGATGGATCCGGAGGCCGTCGTTGCGATCGGTCCCGTCGATGCGTTCGAGGGCCGGCCGCACGATCCCGGGCGAAATCGCGGTTCCGGCCATCAGTTGGCCGGAAAAACTGGTGGTTGCCAGGGCGCCGGCGAGGGTGGCCGCGGTCAGTCGCTTCAAAGGCATTTCAAACCTCAAACTGTAGCCATCGATGGCGGCACCATATGCAGGCGAACCTGAACGGGAGCTTAACGTGCCCCGGCGTGAAGCGTACACGCGTCACACCCGCATCGACACTTTCAGCCTCGGCCGCGGCACAGCAGGGCATCGGTACGGCACGGCAAAAAGCGAAAACCCGGTGACGGCCGGATCCGTCAGAAGATGTCCAGCAAGGCGTGCAGCAACAGCATCGGCCCCAGCACGATCAGGGATACCTCGAACACGCACAGCAAATCGGCCACGAGCCCCGCGTTCACGAGGATCGAATTCGGATTGCGGCGCGCCGTCCGGTACAGCAACCGGCCGAACAGCACGGCGACCGCAATAAGGGCGGCTCCCGCCACCAGCTCGTTCAAGTTCAACCACAACATCTCTTGAAAACCCAACGACCAGAGACGCCAGCCGCCCCCGACGCGCGGCATTATCCGATTCACCGAAATATTGGTAAATCGATATTTTTTGCTCAATTATATCGGAAACGGCGAAACATCGGCCGTACAGGCCGGAGCATCATGCGGTCGCCAGCCTGGACTGCCGCGCGTAGAGCGGCAGCAAAAGGATGCCGGCATAGAACGCAGCCCCGATATACAGGACCGCGTTGTAACCCAGTGGTCGGCTTATGAGGTCCGCGAATCCGACGCCGACCGTCGAGGCGGTGGCGTTGATCGCCCACGCCCAGGGCACCAGCCGGGCATCGTCGCGCGACACCCGGACCAGGCCCTGCGGAAACAGCTGGCCCATCAGGAAGCCCATCGGGAACAGCGCGACGATGGCGAACATCGCCTTGAGCGGGATCGGCAGGGCGATGAGCGTGCCGACGAGCTGATCGTAGGCGGCGGCGCCGATGACGGCGTAGAGGACGATCGCCAGCGCGACCTGCTTCTCGGTGATTCGCGTCGCACCAAACAGCCGCTGCGTGCTCAGCGAGCCGAGCCCGGTGGACAGGATCAGCGCTGCAAGGACGACTGCGATCGCATAGGAGGGGTGGCCGAGGATGAGCCCGAATTTGCGGACGAAGGCGATCTCTATGAGGATGAAGCCGGCGCCGAGCGACAGGAAATAGAACAGGTTCACGACGTTGCGGCCGGTCAGCGCGGGGCCGGACTTCAAGAGCAGCGGCCCGATGACGATGACCACCGAGATGATCGCCAGCAAAACGATGAACAGCATGTAAAGCTGAACGAATATCCACTGCGGCGAGTCGATGTCGGCGCGGAACCACTTGGACGCGTCGAGGTAATAGGAATTGGGCACGAAATGCGCGAGGAACGGCCTGCTGTCTTCGATGATTGACAGGGTTGCATCGTGCTCGCGGACGAGGTCGGCGTTGATGTCCGCAAGGTCCCTGCCGTCGACGATGTCCTGGTAGATGCGATAGGGCGGATCCACGCCCTCCGGCGAGAACACCGTGCGGAACCCGAACGACTCGGCAAACCCTGTGAGTTGCGCCAGCTCGCCCGCGCGGAAGCCCGAAGGCTTGATGATCATCTGCTTGGTGTCCACCGGCTCCATGTAGCTCGCCTCGTCCGGCCGCTGCGACGCGGGGGTGACGATGACGAACTTTCCATCCAGCGAGCCCTGACCGCGCTGACGAAACATGTGCCGGAAGTTCACGAGGATCTGCGCCTTGTTGCCGTTGTACAGCACGATGATGCCGTCGGGCGTCAGGTGGTCGAGCAGGGTCTCGAACGCCTCGACGGTGTAGAGGTACTGCGCCAGCTGGCCGGAGGTGCCGAGATAGTAGGATGTGCCGGCCCCCCACCAGGACAGCAGGATGGCATCGTATTTGCCCTCGTCGCGCCCGAGAAATTCACGGGCTTCGGCGGTCACGAGGGTGACTCCCGGCTTGCCGAGCAGTCCGTCGACCCCGGGGAACCCCTGCGAGAGGGCGTGTTCCACCATATGCGCGTTGATCTCGACACCGACGATCTCGCAGCTGCCGCCGCATTCGTCGTGGATCGTGGCCATGTCGGCGCCGACGCCGGCGAACAGGACCAGCACGCGCTTCGGCTTGAACACCGTTGCCAGCCGGGCCAGCTGCGCCGGGCCGTGCAGGGAGCGGGACAGATCGGCCCGCCGCAGGTCGAGGACGCCGCTCGTCGCAGGCGGAACGATCGCCCAGCCGGCGCCCGCCTCGTGCGCGTAGACGTCTCCCGTCTTGCCGGTTTCGCGGTCCGACAGCGTCAGCTGGGCAATGCGGGAATGCGCGTTCCAGACATGCCAATTCTGCGCCACCTCGTAGTTCTGGTTGTAGTTGCGCGCAAGCTGGTTGAGCGCCGGTCGCGGTTCGAGGAATGACATGACGCCCGGGATGAGGATGACGGCGCCGGCCGCGCCGGCCAGGACGGCGGGCAGCAGGGCGGTGCGCCGGCCATGGGCCCGGGCGAAGGCCGCGGCGCCGAGCAGCGTCGGTATGACGACCAGGAACACACCGCCCGCGTAGCCCAGGAAATCCAGCACGATGACGAAGAACACGCAGCCGAGCGAGGCGCCGATGAGATCGGCCGCGTAGAACGCGTGGTAGTCGGCCTGCCGGCACGACTTGAACAGCGCCGCGATGAAAATCCCGAACACGAAATACGGGACGAACAGGATCGCGCCGACCCACATCATCTGCGTGACGAAATTGTCGCGGATCGAGGCGATGAGGCCGTGAAACCCACCGGTTGTCATGGCCGCTTCGAGGATCGTGTTGGTCTGCTCGCTGGCGGCCGTCACCAGCATCAGGCACAGCGGGTAGGCGAGACCCAGAATCGTGGCGAGTCGGCTCAGCGACCGGTCCGGATCGGTCGCGGGTCGCGGCCACTCCGCAAGGCTCATGATCGAGGTCGCCGCGCCCATGCCGAGCATCGCGAACGCGATGGCGAAGATCGCCATCTGGCCTTCGATGACGACGCTCAGCAGCCGCGCGCAGAACAGCTCGTAAACGAGCAGGCCGAAGCAGATCAGAGCGGTTCCGGCCGATCTGTAAATCCTGGGAGTCATCATACGGGTCTGCCTCTCCGCCGCGGTACGGCACCTCGCCTCGCGGTCCGGTGCCGGGCTCAACATTCCCGGCCGCGCAAGCCGCCGGGGACCGGCGTTCAGCATTACGGCACAATAGTGAAGGATGCTTTAATGGGGGGCGGCCCGGGCAGAGCAGGCAAAGAGACCCATTTGGCACGCACGTCCGGATATCCGGCTTGCGCGAGCCGGTGGAAAAGGGCATTTTCCCTGATCCCACAGGAATTTGAACCGGATGGGCCGGCGACGGGACCGGAACGTTGGCTATGAGCGACGGCAACGACA
>JBFGQV010000061.1:0-15646 GCA_041563955.1 Alphaproteobacteria bacterium
CTTCGCAGCCTCGCGATGACGAGATCCTCTGCCGTGCAGGCGCCTCCGTGCTTCGACGGGCTCAGGTTGGAGACCTTTGCACGAAACGGGACGTCGAACGTCACCCCCCTCCCCAACCCCTCCCCCTCTCAAGGGAGAGGGGCTTCTTGTCATGCGCGACAAGTCATTAGCCCCTCTCCCGCCCGGGCGGGGGAGGGGTTGGGGAGGGGGTGGGACGACCGGCGCAGCCGGGCAAAAGCATCCGTGCAAAGGTCTCCAGGATGAGGAATGCGTGGGCAAATCGCCGCGACCGTGCCCGGCGCCAGACCGCCTCAGTAGCGGCCTCGGTCGAACAGCTTCACGTCCTTGCGCCGCATCGGGATAACCAGCAGGGCACCGGTGACGAAGCCGCCGATATGCGCCCACCAGGCGGTTCCGCCCCCCTCCGCGATCCCGCCGCCGACATGGGCATTGACGATTTGCAGCAGGATCCACACCCCGAGCACGATATAGGCCGGCAGCGGCAGCGGCAGCGGGATCTTGAACAGCACCAGGACGATCACCCGGACCTTGGGATGGAGCATGAGATACGCCCCGAGCACGCCGGAGACCGCGCCGCTCGCGCCGATCAGCGGCGTCGGCGAGTACGGCTCGAGCAGACCGTGCGCCAGCACCGCGGCGGTGCCGCACAGAAGGTAGAAGGCGACGAAGCGGACATGCCCCATCGAATCCTCGATGTTGTCGCCGAACACCCACAGATAGAGCATGTTGCCGCCGAGATGCAGCCAGTCGGCGTGCAGAAACATCGAGGTGATGACGGTCAGCTCGGCCGGCAGCCGCGCCAGGTGCGGCGGCAGCTGCACGAGATCGAACAGCACCACCGGGATCACGCCGTAGGACAACACCACCGCCTTGGCCGCCTGTTCGGGCAACAGGGACTGCCAGACGAACACGCCGACGCACAGCGCGATGATCGTCACCGTGACCGCCTGGTACGGGATTACGCGCAGCGGGTTGCTGTCCTTGAGCGGCACCAACATGGCGCCGCGAGCTTACGCGAGCCGCGGCGCGGTGTCATCAGGGGGACGCGCGATCCACCGTGCTGCACCTCGATCCGCCCCCTCCCCAACCCCTCCCCCCATGGCAGGGTGCGGTCTTGCCGCCAATCGCCGGTGCGAGGGAGAGGGGCCCTGTTGGAGCAGGCGGGACGAGCGAGCCCCTCTCCCTTGCGCGGATGGCTACGAGGACGCATGGCCGCGCCATGGGGGAGGGGTTGGGGAGGGGGAAGTCGTCGAATCGTTCGAGCCCGCGCAAAGGTCTCCGGAATGAGGAGGCCGCAACAGCAGCCGTCTCGAAGCGCAAGGAACTCTCCGCCGTTTAGTGGAGATCCCGTCCAAGGTGAAGGAGTCGTCGCGGCGCACGGCACGCCGGCCCTCCCTCCGCCATCGCGGCGCAGGGTCGGGGTGGCGATATCCCGCCGGCGTCGCCGCTCAGGCGACGACGCGCGGCGTGCGCGGCTCCGGCGCCAGCTTGCGGATCGCCTTGGGCAACGCGTGCAGCACCTGGTCGAACTCGCCGCGCGAGATGCGCCGGCCGAGCACCGCGAACACCGCCGCCGTCAGCTCCGCCGGGTCGATGTATTCGTCGCCGGGCCCCTGGCGGAAGCCGTCCTCGATGCGGCGCAGGAAATCATCGACGCCGCGGTTGCGGTCCGGCGTGCGCGACGGGCGCCAGCCCTCGTAGTAGAAGCCGCGCACCAGCATCGGCAGCTGTGCGCCGAGATGCACCGCCTCGTCCGGCGACAGGTGGTCGCGGATCGCCTGCAGCACCAGCCGCAGGCCGAGATAGGCGCGGTGGCGGTCCTCCCAGCCCATCTCGTCCTTGAGCTCGTTGAGCCACTGATGCGTGACCTGCAGGGTCTCGTCGAACACGGACAGGCCTGTTGCGCTCATGGCCGGCCTCCATTCGGTTCTGGACAGGAATTGCGGACAGGCCGCCACTATGCGCCCGCCGCGCCGCCCGCGCCTTGATCCAGCGCAAGGGGGCGGTGGTGGGCAGACGGCGCACACCGTGCTCACCCCGTTTCCGTGGCTCAGGTCCGCGCCCGGCAAGCGCCGCCGGCCGAAGACCGGCGCCGCGGTGACCCCCCGCTCCGGGGACATCGTGGCCGGCCGTCGCGATCCGGTGTGTCTGCATTCGCGGTATTGAGATACCGCATTTTCGTCCCAGCATCCCCTCCTGAAACCCGCGGAAAACCCTAACGCATGGGCTCGTTTCGCGCGGCACTCTCCCCGATGTCGGTTGGCGCGGCGGCGGTTTGGAGTTGCTCCCTGCAATCCGTATCATGGGGGGCCGGGCGGCGAGACGGCTACCCCAGGGTCATCCGCGCGGCGCCACGGGGCGAGGGGCCGGCCGGCGCCATGGGGCGCCGGATTGCAAATCCGTCGCCCGCTCCCGGGGCCAGCCCGCCGGCCGGCGCCGAGTGGGCCACAATCTAGAGCAGGAAATGGTGGCTCAGGGCCTTGGCGAGGTCGTCGCCGAAGCTTTCGCCCTTGTGGATCACGGGCACCGATTTGGGCAGCAGGTTGAGGTCGGCGTTGTCGTCGTCGAGGCTCGTCAGCAGCGCCACCGGCGTGTTGCGGGTGTCCGGCATGGTCGCCAGCGCGGTCGCAAGGTCGATGCCGGACAGGCCCGGCAGCACCGCCGAGACGATGACCATGTCGGGGCGGGTGCGGATCACGCTCTCGAAGGCCTCGAAGGGCGAGGCGACGATCGTCGTGCGGTAGCCGCAGGCCTGCATCTCGCGCTCGACGTAGGTGGTCTGCGAGGCGTGCTCCATGACCAGCATGACCTCGACGTCGAGCACGTCGTTGTCGTCGACGCCGAGCAGCCGCGGGCGGGACGGCAGGCCGCGGACCACGAGGCTGGTGTCGGCGTCCTCGGGGATGCCGCCGTCGATGGCGCTGCGCATGGTGTCGAGGAAGGCGTTGATGCCGGCCGCCGACCAGTCGGAGACCTGGTCGAGGGCGTTGAGGTAGTCCTCGAGCCGGGCGGCGATGATCGACAACAGCGGCATGCCGAAATTGCGGGCCTGGCCCTTGACCTCGAAGGCGAAGTAGCGCAGCGCGTCGAGGTCGGCGCCGTCGGACAGGGACTGCTCGAACAGCGCCACCCGCTCCCCCGTGGTGTCGAGGAAGTCCTGGCGCATGTATTCGATCATTTCGGCGGACGCGCCGGTGACGACGCCCCCTACGAGTGCCTGTTTTTCTGCCACAATCGATCCGCCCGGGGCCGATTCGCTAATGTCCAGCATCGACGATACCGGGGATCGGCTAAGGATTGGTTAATTCTCGCCGAACTGCCTTGCGCCAAAAAGGTTTTCCCGGGCCTCGTCGCTCAGCAGCCCGCTGCTCCGATGCTCGGCCAGGACCTCCAGCCCGCGCTGCACGGCGGGGCGGGATTCGATGATCCTGAACCAACGCGACAGGCGCGGGAAATCCTCGAGCTTCTGGCCCTGCCGCTCGTAGCCGCGCAGCCACGGGAAGGTCGCGATGTCGGCGATCGAGTAGGCGTCGCCGCCGAGCCATTCGGCCTCGGCCAGGCGCCGGTCGACGACGCGGTACAGGCGCCCGGCCTCCTTGGTGTAGCGGTCGATGGCATAGGGGAGCGGCTCCGGCGCATAGACGCGGAAATGGTGCGCCTGGCCGAGCATCGGGCCGATGCCGCCCATCTGGAACATCAACCACTGCAGCACGGTGTAGCGGGCGCGCGGCTCGGCCGGCAGGAACTGCCCAGTCTTCTCGGCGAGGTAGATGAGGATGGCGCCGGATTCGAACAGCGCGATCGGCTTGCCGTCGGGCCCGTCGGGATCGACGATCGCCGGCATCTTGTTGTTCGGGCTGATCTTCAGGAAGGCCGGGTCGAACTGGTCGCCCTTGCCGATGTCGATCGGGATCACCCGGTAGGACAGGCCGGTCTCCTCCAGCATGATGTGGATCTTGTGGCCGTTCGGCGTCGGCCAGGTGTAGAGGTCGATCATCGTCTGCGGTCCCCGCGCGGCAGTGGCTGGTGCGCAATGAGGATAGCACGACGGCGCCCGCCGACCAGCCCGGCGCGGGCCGCCGGGCTAGCGGAAGCCGAAGTTCTGCACCCAGTAGTGCCGGTAGGTCTCCCTGCCGCCGTCCTCGTTGAGCAGCGCATAGCCGATGCCGATCTCACGCATCCGCGGATTGAGGATGTTGGCGCGGTGGCCGGGGCTGTCCATCCAGCCGCGCACGACGTCGGAAGGGGTCGGCGCCCCGGCGGCGATATTCTCGGCGACGCCCCGATAGACATAGCCGGCACGGCTCACGCGCTGGGCCAGCGGCGGCTCCTTGGGGCAGCGGTGCGCGAAGCAGTCGTTGCGGGCCATGAAGTCGGCATGGAACTGCGCCGATTTCGCAAGATTCCGGTTCTGCGTGAGGGTTTTGAGGCCGCGCTTGCGGCGCTCGGCGTTGGTCAGGCGGATGACTTCGGCGGCCAGCGCCGCGACGTCGCCATTGGCGGGGCTGGCGAAGCTGACGGTCCAGTAGTGCCGGTATTCGCTGCCGCCGGCGTGGACGTAGCCGACACCGATATGGCGGAACGCGGGATCCAGCACCATGTCGCGGCCCCAGGCCCGGCCCATCATCGCGTTCAGCGCGGCGCCGGCGTTGTCGTAGCCGGCGCCGATATAGGTACGCGATTCGCCGTAGCGGTAGCCGTTGCCGGCGATGCGCCGGTCGACCGACTGGCCGGCGCATTCGAACGCGATGCAGCCGGTCCGCCCCATGATGCGGGCGTGCGCCAGCGCCGCCGCCGACAGCTTCGGCTCCGGCGCCAGCGGCGGCAGGCCCTTGCGGGTGCGCTGGGCGTTGATCAGGCGCACCAGGTCGGCCTCGACGCGTGCCGCCGTCATGCCGGCGGCCGGCGCGGTCTCCTCGATGGAAGCGGCCGCGCAGGCGGCGAGCAGCAGCGGCGGCACGAGCACCCGCAGCGCATGTCGCAACGCAATCCAAGCTTTCATCGGGATACCCTCGCCCGGCCGGCCGGCGTCGGCCGACGGGCTCGCGGCCGGCGCCAAGGAACGAGGCAACCGGACGCGTGCTTCGGTTTCACCCGCCGCCTTCGATCGCCAGGCCATCGGCAGTGCAGCACAGGCGCCGTGCGTCGCCCTTCAGCACGGTGTCGAGCGCCACGTCGCGGCCCCACAGCGTGCGCAGGTGGCCGAGCGTGCGCTCGGCGAATTCGAGCTGCAGGTCGCGGCCGTCGTGCTCGTGCTGCAGCAAGAGGGTGCGGTTGCCGCCGAGGTCCGCGTCGGTCACGGTGATCACCGGCACACCGCCCATCCCGACCGAGCGCAGCAGCGCCTCCTTGACCTCGCGCCAGCCGGTCTCGTCGGCGACGCGCGTGACCACCAGTTCTTCGCCCTTCGGCTCGTAGGCGAACAGGCCGAGCTCGCGCATCATGCGCGGGCCGAGGAAGCGGCGCAGGAACGAGGCGTCGCGGTCGGTCTCGCGGATCGCGAACATGGCCTCGCGCCCGTCCGTCGTCGGCGCGCCATTCTCCTCGATCTCCTCGGCCGTCGGCTCGTCGTGGCGGCGGCGGATGTCCTGCCACAGCCGAAATCCGATGTGGTAGGGGTTGATCTCGCCCTGCACCGGCCGCACCACCTGGTTGTGCCGCACCAAAAACTCCATGTGCAGGTCCTGCGGCAACTCCAGGCTGTTCATGATCTGGTGGTGCCAGTAGGTGGCCCAGCCCTCGTTCATGATCTTGGTTTCCATCTGCGGGATGAAGTAGGTGGCCTCATCGTGCACGATGGTCAGGATGTCGCGCTGCCAGTCCTCGAGCGACGGGTTATGGTCGCGGATGAACAGCAGCAGGTCGGGATCGGGCTCCAGCGGCACGCGCGAGAGCTCCGGCTCCTGCGGGTCCTCGGCGCGGTGGATCTGCTGCCACGGGTCGTGCTTGGGCGCGGCCGCCTCCAGCGCCCGTTCCCGCTGCTCCGCCGGCGAGCGCTTGCGGATGCCGAAATTGCGCCGGGTGTGGAACGACACCGCATGCGCGGCATCGAGCACCGCCTCGACGCGGTCGATGCCGATCGAGGGATCCTCGACATAGCCGCGGATCCGGTCGGCGCGGGTCTTGAAGGCGCCGACCACGCGGTCCGCCTCGGTGTGCGCGAAGGTGAAATTGTTACGGAAGAAGTCGTTGTGCGCATAGACGTGGGCGATCGTGAGGACCTGCAGGCACAGCGTGTTTTCGCGCATCAGGTAGGCGATGCTCGGGTCGGCGTTGATCACCATCTCGTAGGGCAGGCCGGAGACGCCGTGATCGTACAGCGTCTTCTGGCGCTCGAAGGCCTTGCCGTAGGACCAGTGCGGGTAATGCGCGGGCATGCCGTGATAGGCCATCGCGCCCAGCATCTGGTTGTGGTCGCAGATCTCGAACTCCTGGTCGTAGCAGGTCAGGCCGAACGCCTCGACCTTCTCGCGGATCCGCTCGTCCCAGTGCTCGAGATCGGCGATCGTCCAGGTCGCACCCATGGCCTTATGCCTCCGCCGTCCCGGCATCCGCCGGCGCCGCGCCGGGCTTGCGCTCGCGGTCGAGCAGCGACCGGAAACCGGGCCAGACGTCCTTCTTCTCCTTGATCATGACCGTCTGGAAATTGGCGGCCTCGATCTTGTCGAACTTCTCCTGCATCGACGAGCCGCCGAAATACGAGTCCGGCGGCTTGATCTCGCCGTAGCCGAACAGGTTGCACACCGCGCACAGCTCGTGCGCCGCCGCCAGCGCCGCCTCGTCGTCGTGCGAGAAATTGTCGCCGTCGGAACAGTGGAAGGCGTAGACGTTCCACAGCTCCGGGTGATAGCGCTCGCGGATCGCCTCGAGCGCCTTGTTGTAGCCGGAGGAGATGCGCGTGCCGCCGGATTCGCCCTTGTGGAAGAATTCCTCCTCGGTGACCTCGCGCGCCTCGCTGTGGTGGGCGATGAACACGAGCTCGACGTTGCGGTAGCGGGTTCGGGCGAACTGGTACAGCAGGAAGAAGAAACTGCGCGCCAGGTACTTCTTCATGGTGTCCATCGAGCCCGAGGTGTCCATGATGCAGATCACCACCGCGTTCGACTCCATCTCCTCGTCCGGCATCCGTCGCCGGTACCGCAGATCGTCCTTGTCGAACGGGAACCGGTCCTTGTCGGCCGGGTCCGCCACCGACTTGGCCGGCTTGCCGCCCGTCGCGATCTTGCGGCGCAGGCGGTTGACGACCGTGCGCCGCTTGTCGAGATGGACGCGGATTCCCTTGCGCCGGTATCCCCGGCGCTTGGTGCCGCGGGCCACCGGCATCTGCCGCAGCGCCTTGCGTTCGAGATCCGGCAGCTCGAGATCCTCGAACATGATGTCGATCAGCTCGTCGAGGGTGATGTCGGTCTCGTAGTAATCGACCCCGGGCTGGTCGCCCGCTTCGCCCGGCCCGTTGCCCTCGCCCGGGCGCCGCCCGATCACCTGGCCTTCCTCGACGTCGCCGTCGCCCGCGCCGACGCCGCCGGAGTTGTCGCCATAGATGAAGCGGTACTCGCGGATGCCGCGGATCGGCACCTTGACGATGCGGTCGCCGCTCTGCCCGATCACCGATTCCTCGGCGACGATGTCGGCGATGTTCTCGCGGATTGCGTCGCGGACCTTGCGGCGGTGGCGCAGCCGGTCGCCGGCGCTGCGGTCCGACCGCAGCGCGTCGGAGGATGGATAGGGACGGAACACCGTGGTCATCGCAGCGTCTTTCGGTCCGTGAGCTTGCGTGCGGCTGCCGGCTCCTCCGTCAATCCTTCCACAGGTTGTTGGCGGCGTACTTCATCACCACCTCGGCCGAGAACTCGTTGTAGCCGCGCTCCAGCATGTTCTTGACCAGACTGTCGTATTTCTCGCTCTGATCCTCGTCGCGGGTGCGCGCCTTGGTGATGATCCGGCTGATGTCCCGCACCGAGTTGGTCAGTTTCTTCTCGATCGCCTCGCGCAGTGGCTCGTAGCTGCCGTAGCTCACCGTCTCGCCGCGACGGGTCGCCGACCACAGATAGGCGATGACCTCCTGGCGGAAGCCGTCGGCGGCGGGCCCGACGATGGCGATCTGCTCCTCGATCGACTTCAGGAAGCTCTCGTCCGGCTCCAGCTCCTCCTTGGTGTCGCAGTCCTTGACCTTCGACTTGTTGACGTAGGCCTCGGCGTGATCGAGGTAATTGTGGAACAGCGTCTCGGCCTGCTCCTCGTAGGCGAAGACGAAGGCCTTGGTGATCTCCTGCTCGAGAATCTCGAGATAGGCCTTGTGGATCGAGTCCTGCAGGAATTCCAGGTACTGCTTGCGCCGATCGTCGGCGAACTGCGCTTCCTTGACCATCTGCACGAGCGCCTCGCGCACATGGATCGGGGTGATGCCTTCGGGGCTTTCCGAGAGCGCGTTGTCGAGCGCCTTGACGATGAAGCGCGGCGAGATCCCGGACATGCCCTCGAGCGGCGCCTCCTCCTCGAGCTCGCGGATGTTGACCTTCTTGGTGCGGCCCTTCTCGACGACCTCCTCGCCGTCATAGATGCGCATCTTCGTGGTCAGATCGCATTTCGGGGTCGGCGCGAGCCGCGAGAGGATCGCGAACATCGCCGCGACGGTCAGCGTATGCGGCGCAATGTGTGCCTTGAACCCGGATTTCTTGAGGATCTTCTCGTAGATCTTGACCTCGTCGGTCAGGCGCAGGTTGTACGGCACCTTGATCGTCACGATACGGTCGAGGATCGCCTCGTTCGTGGGATCGGCGCGGAACTTCTGCCACTCCGCCTCGTTCGAATGCCCGACGATGACGGTATCGACATGGACCGTGCCGTGCCGGCCGGGGGCCGGGACGAACTTCTCCTGGGTCGCCGTAATGATGGTGTGCAGGTACTCGGTCTCATTCTTGAAGATCTCGATGAACTCGACCATGCCGCGGTTGCCGGCGTTGAACGCGCCGTTAAGGTCGAGCACCCGCGGATCGCCCTCCGAGTACCGGTCGAGCTTCGAGATATCCTCGGAGCCGATCAGCACCGAGGTGTCCTGGTTGTTGGGATCCACCGGCGGCACGATGGCGATGCCGATCCGGCCCTGCTTCGAGAACGAGACCGTCTCGACCGGCACTTCCTCGTAGCGGCCCTTGTAGTCGTTCTCCAGCCGATAGCGGCAGACCGGGCAGAGATCGCCCTCGATCCGCACGTCCAGCATCTTCTCGAACTCGCGCCGCAGGTTGCGCGGGATCAGGTGCAGCGGCTCCTCCTGCATCGGGCAGCCGGCGATCGCATGAACGGGCGGCGCCTCCTCGAGGCCGCGGCGCAGAATCTCGATCAGCGAGCTCTTGCCAGCGCCGACCGGGCCCATGAGATAGAGCACCTGGCGGGACTCCTCGCCCTGCAGCGCCGCGGCGTGCAGATAGCGGACCAGCTTGGCGATCACCGATTCGACGCCGAAGAACTCGTCCTTGAAGAAATTGTAAATGCGAACCGGCTCGTCCCCGAACAGACGCTGCAGGCGGCCGTTCTCGCCGGCGTCCAGCTCCTCGACACCCGGCGAGGAGACGACATCATAGAGACGTGCGGGCGCGAGCTGACAAATCTCCGGGCTCTTGCGAAGCTTTTCGAGATACTCGAGAAACGATCCCTGCCAGTGGGCTTCACCGCGGTTCGCGCGGTCCTTTTCGATGAGGTCCACAAAGGTAGTCTGTTTCCTGGTCATGCGCCTTACCGAGCTCCGTAATGTTGTCCAGCATTGGCTCCTGCGCCAAATCCGTCGATATTCCCCCCGTCCGAAGTGGCCATTCGTATAACAACTTGTCGCATGTCCCCGCGCAGTCAACGGGACCACACTCAAAAGATTTTGAGGGCGCTGTGTTGAGATTCGGTAAATAAAAAATGGCAACTACGCGAAAGGCGCGCTTTTTATGTGGCCTCGATTCAGGATTCGTTAAACAGGTGTAATACCACGTCCGAAGTACGCGCCGATTAATTCGTGCGCATACATTTTTTTTCACAGAATTTCTTTGTTGATAAAGGCGGGGCCCGGCGCGGGGACGGCCCCACCCGTCATGACGGGCGACGCGCGAGTCGCGTCGTCGCCCCCTACCCGTCCAGTTTCTTGCGCAAGAGCGCGTTGACCAGCTGCGGGTTGGCCTTGCCCTGGCTCGCGCGCATCACCTGGCCGACGAAGAAGCCGAACAGCTTGTCCTTGCCGCCCCGGTACTCGGCGACCTTGTCGGCGTTGTCGGCCAGCACCCGATCGATGATGCCCTCGATGGCGCCGGTATCGGTGACTTGGCGGAGGCCCTGCGCCTCGACGATTTCGGCGGCCTCGCGGCCGGTCTCAAACATCTCGTCGAAGACCTTCTTGGCGATCGAGCCGGAGATCGTCTGATCGGCGATCAGGTCGATCAGCCCGCCCAGCGAGTCCGCCGAGACCGGCGAGTCGGTGACGTCCTTTCCGGCCTTGTTGAGGCGGCCGAACAGCTCGGAGATGACCCAGTTGGCGGCGAGCTTGGCATCGCGCCCCTTGGCCACCGCCTCGAAGAAATCCGCGGTCTCGCGCTCGGCGACCAGCACGCCGGCGTCGTAGGGCGACAGGCCATAATCGGCCATGAAGCGGGCCTTCTTCTCGTCCGGCAGCTCGGGCAGCGTTTTGCCCTGCGCCTCGACGAATTCCGGCGTCAGCTCCAGCGGCAGCAGGTCCGGATCGGGGAAATAACGGTAGTCGTGCGCCTCCTCCTTGGAGCGCATGGAGCGCGTTTCGCCCTTGCCCGCGTCGAACAGGCGGGTCTCCTGGTCGATCTCGCCGCCGTCCTCGAGGATCTCGATCTGGCGCATCGCCTCGAACTCGATGGCCTGGCGCAGGAAGCGCAAAGAGTTGACGTTCTTAATCTCGCAGCGGGTGCCAAGCTCCCCGCCCGGCTTGCGCACCGAGACGTTGGCGTCGCAGCGCAGCGAGCCCTCCTGCATGTTGCCGTCGCAGGCGCCGATGTAGCGAAGGATCGAGCGCAGCTTGGTAACGTACGCCGACGCCTCCTCGGCCGAGCGCATGTCGGGCTTGGAGACGATCTCCATCAGCGCGACGCCGGAGCGGTTGAGATCGATGAAGCTCTGGCTCGGGCTCTGGTCGTGCAGCGACTTGCCGGCATCCTGCTCGAGATGCAGCCGCTCGATGCCGACCGGCTTGGTCTCGCCGTCCTCGAGGTCGATCAGGACCTCGCCCTCGCCGACGATCGGCTGCTCGTACTGCGAGATCTGGTAGCCCTGCGGCAGGTCCGGATAGAAGTAGTTCTTGCGGGCGAACACCGATTGCAGGTTGATCTTCGCGCCGAGCGCGAGCCCGCTGCGCACCGCCTGCTCGACGCAGCGCCCGTTGAGCACCGGCAGCATGCCGGGCATCGCTGAATCGACGAAGCTGACCTGGCTGTTCGGCGCCGCGCCGAACTCGGTCGAGGCGCCGCTGAACAGCTTGGCTTTGGAGATCACCTGGGCGTGGATCTCGAGGCCGATGACGACCTCCCACTGCCCGGTGCGCCCTTCCAGCATGCTCATCGCCGTCCTACCCGCTAAATCGGTCCGTCACTGGTCCGCCGTGAACAGCACGGCGCGGCCGTTCTTGGCGGCGCGCTCGAAGAACGCCTGCATCTTCTCGAACCAGCCCCAGGTCACATCGAGCACGTCCTGGCCGTCGTCGGGGCTGTGCTTCTTGAACATCCCTTCCATCCACGCCTTGTCGAGCCCCTTCAGCGCCGCGGCCACCTCCTTCGCCTGCTCCGCCTCGACCAGCCGGATGATGTAGGCCTTCTCGCTCTTCAGCACCTGCTGGCCGCCGAGCACCGCGAGATTCAAGGGCGGTTCGCCGGCTTTCGGATCGGGCTTGGCGCTGTCGGTCAGGCAGCAATGGATGGTCTCCCAGGCGGTGTCGCTGATCTGGCCGTGCTCCTCCTCCCACTTCTCCTCGATCTCGGCGCCGAAGTACTCCATCTTCTTGCCATCGTCGGCCTGGGCCAGAAGCCCGTCGCGCTGTTCCGCCGTAATCGCATAGTGAACGCCGACAAACCGCATCGCTCCTTACCCCCCGGCAACGAAATCCGGCATCGCCTCGAACCCGGCCGCACCCTCCAGGACATGGGCGGCGCGCAGCACGGTCTCCTCGTCGAACGGCCGGCCGATCAGCTGCAACCCGAGCGGCAGACCCTCGGCCGACAGCCCGGCCGGCACGGAGATCGCCGGCAGCCCGGCGAGCGACGCCGGCACGGTGAAGACGTCGTTGAGATACATGGCGATCGGATCGTCCATCTTCTCGCCCTGGCCGAACGCCGCGTTGGGCGCCGTCGGGGCAAGCAGGACATCGACCCGCTCCCAGGCATCCCGGAAGTCGCCCGCAATGCGCGACCGGACCTTCTGCGCCTTCAGATAATACGCGTCATAGTAACCCGCGGACAACACATAGGTGCCGATCAGGACGCGCCGTTTCACCTCGGCGCCGAAGCCCTCGGCGCGGGTGTTCTCGTACATCTCCTGCAGCGAGTTGCCGGGCACGCGTAGGCCGTAGCGCACGCCGTCGTAGCGCGCGAGGTTCGACGACGCCTCGGCCGGCGCGACGATGTAGTAAACCGGGAGCGCGTATTTCGTATGCGGAAGGCTGACCTCGACGATCTCGGCGCCGGCGTCGCGCAGCCAGTCGGCGCCGCTCCGCCACAGCGTCTCGATCTCGTCGGGCATGCCCTCCATCCGGTATTCCTTCGGAATGCCGACCTTGAGCCCCTTGGCGGAGCCTCCGACGGCGGCCTCGTAGTCGGGCACCGGGGTATCGACGCTGGTCGAGTCCTTCGGATCGAACCCGGCCATCGCGCCAAGCATGATCGCCGCATCGCGCACCGAGCGGGTCATCGGTCCGGCCTGGTCGAGCGAGGAGGCGAAGGCGATGATGCCCCAGCGCGAGCAGCGCCCGTAGGTCGGCTTCAGGCCGACGATGCCGGTGAACGACGCCGGCTGGCGGATCGAGCCGCCGGTATCGGTGCCGGTCGCGGCCAGCGCCGCGCGTGCCGCCACCGCCGCCGCCGAGCCGCCGGAGGAGCCGCCGGGCACCAGCCTGGCACTCTTGTCGTCCTTGCGCTTCCATGGGTTCTCCACCGCGCCGTAATAGCTGGTCATGTTGGACGAGCCCATGGCGAACTCGTCCATGTTGGCCTTGCCCAGCATCACCGTCCCGGCGTCCCACAGGTTCTTCGTGACCGTCGATTCGTAGTGCGGCTTGAAGCCGTCGAGGATATGGCTGCCGGCGGTCGACAGCACGCCTTCGGTACAGAACAAATCCTTGATGGCGACCGGCAGTCCCTCCATGGCGCCGGCCGAGCCGGCGGCGATCCGCTTGTCCGACTCCGCCGCCATCGCCAGCGCCTTGTCGGGCGTCTCGCAGGTATAGGCGTTGAGCGGCCGCGCCGCCTCCACGGCCGCGATGTGCGCCTGTGTCAGCTCGACCGACGTGAAATCGCCCTTCTTCAGCCCCTCGCGGGCCTCGGCCAGCGTCAGCGCGGTCAGGCCGCTCATTCCACCACCTTGGGCACAGTGTAGAAGCCGTGCTCGGCCTCCGGCGCGTTGGCCAGCACGTCGTCCGGGTAGCCGCCGTCGGTGACCTCGTCCTTGCGCCGGCGCAGTTGCATCTCGACCACCGAGGTCATCGGCGCGACACCCTCGGTGTCGACCTCGTTCAGCTGCTCGACCCAGTCGAGAATCTTCGAGAGCTCGGCGGACAGCGGCTTGAGGTCCTGCTGCGGTACGTGGATGCGGGCGAGATGCGCGATCTTCGCCACCGTGGCTTCGTCAAGCGACATGGAGGCTCGTTCCGGGCTGGTTTCGTCGAAGCTTCGTTACAGGCGCGGACCCTATCATCCGCCTCTGCAACCGACAAGCCCGGCGAACGCGGGCCCGCCGCCGCGCCCCGAACCGGTGGAACGAGCCCATGCGTTAGGGTTTTCCGCGTGTTTGGGGCGGCGCACGCGGCGACGCCACGGCCACGGGGGCGCCGGGTCGCCCGGCCCGCGATCGGGCGTGGCGCCGTGGCGCGCCTGCTGATACCATTGCGCGCACAAGACGTGCCCCGTGCGGGAGGCGGACAAGGAGGGATCGCCCTGGTTTCCTGTGCTCTTATCATCTACGGGCGTGGCGACACGCTGGGAAATTTCGAGGTCTTCTCAAGGGATCTCGCCGGCCGGCTCACAACCGGGCGCGCGGCCGCGCCGTCCGGCCGCTTCACGCGCGACCGCATCGTCCAGGTCAATATCGAGCGGCGCGCCCGCTTCTTCGACTATCTGAAGGACCCGCCCTTCAAGGGCCGCATGAAGATCAAGGAACTGCACGTGTTTTCCCATTCGATCGGGGCCGGGCTGTTCCTGTCCTACGGCGATGCCGCGGTCGCCCGGCTTCGCACGCAGGCGGTGCAAAGGGCCGGTCGCGCCGGGCGGAACATCACCTATCGCGAGGCCCTCGATGCGGAGGTCGGGGCGATCCTGGTCGACGACTTCATGCGCCCGCCGTTCCGGGGGATGAAGACCGCCATTCGCGGCAATTTGGAAGCGGACGCGTTCATCAAGCTGTGGGGCTGCAACGCCGCCATCACCGGATGGGTCTACAGCGACAACGGCGTGACCGACCCGGCCGACACGCGGACGCCCTATTACTGGCGCGCCCTCAACGAGCAGAACGTGCCGAAGCCGAGCATCGCCCAGGCCTTCTCGGACTATTTCGGTCTCAAGACCTATGGCGCATCGGCGGGCTCCCACATCGAAGTGCTGCATCGCGGGGCCTGGGTCAGCTCCACGCGTTACAGGAGCCAGGTCGGACGCTGGCCGTCCGGCGCCCTGCAGCATCGACTGACGCCTGACCGAGGACATTATGACGAATACCGGCCGGCGGCATCGCGCTGACCGCAAGCGCGCACTGGCGCTCATGTTCGCTTTGATCGGCGCTGCATTCGCCGGCGCCGCCTGCGCCGGCCAGCCGGCCGAGATGGCGGCAACGCCGACGGTCGTGATCGCCGCCGAAACCGTCGCACAGGCGCCGTCCGTCACGACGATCGGCGAGGCGGCCTTCTACGGCGATATCGACTCCGCCGAGCGGCTGCTCGGCGAAGGCGCCGACGTGAACGAAGTCTCGGACGGATTGACGCCGCTGATGTGGTCGTTTCAACCCGTGATCGAGCCGCCGACGACCAGCGGCCCGGACCCCGACGCGCTGCGGGCGTTCACCGCCCGGCAGCTGCGCAAGCTGCGCATCGCCGAGCTGCTGCTCGGCCGCGGGGCCGATGTCGCGCGGGCCGACCGCAACGGCATGACGGCCCTGCACTACCTCGTCCTGATGAACGCGGACGAAGGCGCGCTGCTCGAGACCCTGCGGGCGTTCCTGGCGGGAGGGGCGGATCCCGACGTTGCCAACGACGACGGCATGACGCCGCTGATGTTCGCGGCGTTCCGCAACCGCGTGCAGCTGGCAACAGACCTGCTGTCGGCCGGCGCCGATCCCGGGGCGACCGCGAAGGACGGTCGAACCGCGCTGTCGATTGCCCGCGCCCGCGGCCACGCGGAGCTGGCGGCGCTGCTGGAGCGGCAGCTGC
>JBFGQV010000062.1:0-15471 GCA_041563955.1 Alphaproteobacteria bacterium
CGTCCATTCGACCCGGGCCGCGGTCGAGGAGGAGGTGCTGGCCGCCGACCTCGTGATCGGCGGCGTGCTGATCCCCGGGGCCGCGGCGCCGAAGCTGGTGACGGCCGAGATGGTGCGCCGGATGAAGCCGGGCGCCGTCGTCGTCGACGTCGCGATCGACCAGGGCGGCTGCTTCGAAACCTCGCACCCGACGACCCATGCGGAGCCGACCTACGTGGTCGACGAGGTGGTGCATTACTGCGTTGCCAACATGCCGGGCGCGGTGGCGCGCACCTCGACCTTCGCCCTCAACAACGCGACCCTGCCATTCACCCTGGCGCTGGCCGACAAGGGCTGGAAGGACGCGCTGGCCGCCGACCCGCACCTGCGGGCCGGGCTCAACGTCTATGCCGGCAAGGTCACCTACGCCGCCGTCGCCGAGGCCCTGGGCTACGCGTTTACGGCACCGGAGCAGGCGCTCGCCGCCTGAGCGTTCGAACGGGATTTCCTCCCCCTGGACCCCGGCCCTCCGCGCGAGGGTTGGGGTCGTGTTTTTTCGCGGCGGGGTGGCTGAGGGCGGGCGCTGTCCGTCCGGAAGGAGTCGGATCCAGAGGGCGGCGCGACCTCATCCTTCGAGACGGCCCGCATTTCGCGGCTCGCACACGCCGCCGGGCGGCGGCTGCTCGACGCAGCGGCCCTCCTCATGCTGGAAACCTTCGCACGGATGCCTTTTCGCGGTTTTGCCGGTCGGACTGCCCCCTCCCCAACCCCTCCCCCCTTGTTACGGCCTGGTGTACTCGCAACCATTCGAGCGAGGGAGAGGGGCTCGGTCGTCCGGCCTGCGCCAATAATGCCCCTCTCCCTCGCGCCGGTATCTTTCAGTTTTGCCAAATCTCCCATGGAGGGAGGGGTTGGGGAGGGGGCGACCTATGATCTCGCGTTCCGTGCAAAGGTCTCCATGCTGAGGAGCGGCGTCGCACCGAGCAGCCGCCGGCAGGCGGCGTGTGCGAGCCGCGCAAATGAGCCCGCGTCTCAAAGCATGACGTCGCGCCGGCGCATCCGAGCTGAAGACAGCGGATACCGCACGCAGGTCAGGCGTCCTCGGGTAAGGGGATGATCTCGTCGTCGCCGGGGACCGGGTCGAAGCGGCCCCGGCGCCAGTCCTCCTTGGCCTGCTCGATGCGCTCGCGCCGGCTCGAGACGAAGTTCCACCAGATGTGGCGCGGCGCGTCCATCGGCTCGCCGCCCAGCAGCACCAGCCGGGCGTCGCTCTCGGCCCGGATCGTCGGCGTCGCGCCCGGCGCCAGCACCAGCAGCTGTCCCGGCTCGTAGGCGGCGCGGTCGACGGTGACATTACCCTCGACGAGATAGGCGGCACGCTCCTCGTGCACCGCATCGACCGGCAGCGCGGCGCCGGCATCGAGGCTCGCATCGACATAGAACATCTCGGACAGCGTCTCGACCGGCGCCCGCGCGCCGTACGACTCCCCGACGATCACGCGGATCCGCTTGCCGTCGCCCTCGACGACGGGCAGCGCGCCGGCGCCGTGATGGACGAAGCCCGGATCGGTCTCCTCATGCTTCTGCGGCAGCGCCACCCAGATCTGCAGCCCGGAGACCGTTTCCGCGCCCTTGCGGATTTCGTCGTCGGAGCGTTCGGAATGGGTGATGCCGCGGCCCGCCGTCATCCAGTTGAGCTCGCCCGGGCGGATCGCCTGGTGGCTGCCGAGGCTGTCGCGATGGATGATGGTGCCCTCGAACAGGTAGGTGACGGTGGCGAGCCCGATATGCGGGTGCACCCGCACGTCGATCCCCTGTCCGGGCCGAAGCACGGCCGGGCCCATCTGGTCGAAGAACACGAACGGCCCGACCATGCGGCGCCGCGAGGACGGCAGCACGCGCCGCACCTCGAAGCCACCGATATCGCGCGTGCGCGGCAGGATAACGGTCTCGATGGAATCGCCGGGGCGGACCCCGGCCTGGCCGTCGTTCATCGTCATGCCTCCTTTGCCACCGCAACATATCTAGTTGCCGTCCCGCGAATCGCCACCCGTGCTTGCCAGGGCGATGCCGGTTGGGGCATGACAGCAGGACGAGACATCACCGAAACAACCGCCGGGGCAGGGCAGTGGCGGAATTCCTGACCACCAAGGATGTTGCCGCGCTCTTGCGTATCAAGGAGCGCAAGGTCTACGAGCTGGTCCATGACAACGCGATCCCGGTGAGTCGGGTGACCGGCAAGCTGCTGTTCCCGCGCGACATGGTCGAGGCCTGGGTGCGCCGGCACGTGGCGTTCCGCGAGGGCACCGAGGGGCTCGTGCCGCGGCCGGCGGTCGTCGCCGGCAGCCACGATCCGCTGCTCGACTGGGCGCTGCGCGAATCCGGCAGCGGCCTCGCCACCTTCTTCGACGGCAGCCTCAGCGGCCTCAAAAGGCTGGCGGACGGCGGGGCGGTCGCCGCCGGCATGCATGTCTACGAGGCCGAGGGCGAGGACGAGGACTGGAACCGGCGCCATCTCGCCGAGGCCATGCCGGGCCTGCCGGTGGTGCTGGTCGAATGGGCGTTTCGCACCCAGGGTCTGGTCCTGCCGCCGGGCAATCCGGGCAACGTCCGGGCGCTGGGGGATCTTGCGGGGCGGCGCCTGATACCGCGCCAGCGGGCGGCCGGCAGCCGGCTGCTGCTCGACTACCTGATGCGGCGCGACGGCATCGCCGGCGACGCGATCACGCTGCTCGACCCGCCGGCGCGCAGCGAGGCGGACGTCGCGCTCGCCGTCGCCGACGGCAAGGCCGAGGCGGGACTCGCCGTCGAGACGGTGGCGCGCCAGCACCGGCTCGACTTCGTGCCGCTGTTTCGCGAACGATACGACCTCGCGGTGTGGCGCCACGACTGGTTCGAGCCGCCGCTGCAGCGTCTCGTCACCTTCGCCCGCTCGCCCGCCTTCGCCGACCGCGCCAGAGAGCTCGCCGGCTACGACGTCACCGGCCTCGGCACCGTGCGCTACAACGGGCCGTGAGACGGTCTCAACTCCGCGTCTTGGCGTTGGGGAAGAACAGTTGCTGGCCGTCCACCCGATAGGCGGCGATGGCGGCCTGGCCCTCGCTGCCCAGCATCCAGTCCATGAAGGCGCGGCTCCAGGCGATCTTGGGGTTTCGCAGCCGGTCCGGGCGCACCATGATGATGCCGTACTGGTTGAACAGCTGCTCGTCGCCCTCGACCCGGATCCCGAAATCGCCCTTGTTCCGGAACGCGATCCAGGTCGCGCGGTCGGTCAGCACGTAGCCGCCCATGCCGACCCCGGTGTTCAGGGTCGCGCCCATGCCGGAGCCGGTCTCGCGGTACCAGGTGCCGGAGGCCGCGGCGACGTCGATGCCGGCCGCCCGCCACAGGCTCAGCTCCTTCTTGTGGGTGCCGGAATCGTCGCCGCGCGAGGCGAAGACGGCCTTGGCCGCGGCGATCTTCTTCAGCGCCGCGACCGCCTCGGTCATGCCGGCGACGCCGGCCGGGTCCGCCGCCGGGCCGACGATGACGAAGTCGTTGAACATGAGGTCGAAACGCTCGACGCCGAAGCCGTCGGCAACGAACTTTTCTTCCGCCGCCCTGGCGTGGACCAGGAGAATGTCGCCGTCGCCGTTGCGGGCGTTCTTGATCGCCTGGCCGGTGCCGACGGCGACCACGCGCACCTCGATCCCGGTCATCGCGGTGAACTTCGGCAAAAGATAGTCGAGCAGCCCCGAATTCTGGGTCGACGTCGTGGACTGGACGATGATGAACGTCTCGGCCGCAGGCGCCGGCCCCGCGACGAGAACGGCCGCCGCGGCCAGCGCGCCCAGCAGCAATCGACGACGGTGTTCCATGGATTCCCCCTGCCTTGTCAGTCGATGAGGAGACGCCCGTCGAGATAGGCGCGGCCGGCGGAGCTTGCCGGTTGTTCGAAGAAGTCCGCGGCCGGCGCCTGCTCCACGATGCGGCCGTCGTGCAGGAACGTCACGTCGTCGGCGAGCCGCTTGGCCTGGGCGATGTCGTGGGTGACCAGGACGATCCGGGTGCCGCGGGCCTTGGCGTCGCGGATCAGCGCCTCGATGGCCGCCGTCGCCGCCGGGTCGAGATTGGCGCAGGGCTCGTCCAGCAGCAGCACCTCCGGGTCGGGCGCCAGCGCCCGTGCCAGCGCAAGGCGCTGCTGCTCGCCGCCCGACAGCATGCGTGCCGGCGTTGCGGCCAGATGGGTCAGCCCGGCGCGCGCCAGCGCCTGCCCGGCACGCCGCGCGCGGTCCGCCCGCCCGCCGCTGCGCAGCGCATAGCGGACATTGGCCAGCGACGAGCGGCGCAGCAGTACCGGCTTCTGGAACACCAGGCCGACCGACGGGGCGCGCGCCCGGTCGGGCCGCCGGCCGGCCCATGTCACCCGCCCGGCATCGGGGCTCACGAGTCCGGTCAGCAGCCGCAACAGGACGCTCTTGCCGGCGCCGTTCGGCCCCATGACGACCGAGATGCCGTGGCCTTCGATGACGAGGCCGATATTGTCGATGATGCGCCGGCCGGCGCGTTCCATGACCAGGCCGTCCGCAGCGATCGGCAGCACGCGTCGCTCCTTCCGGTCGGCGGTCGGCACGTCGAACGGCATGGCGGCCTCAGGCATGCGCCCAGCGGGCGGCGGTGGCTTTGAGGCCCATCACCGCCGCGTTGATGACGACCGCCAGCAGCAGCAGGACCAGGCCGAGGCCAAGGGCGAGCGCAAGGTTGCCCCTGGAGGTCTCGAGCGCGATCGCCGTGGTCATCACCCGGGTGACATGGTTGATGTTGCCGCCGACGATCAGTACCGCGCCGACCTCCGCGATGGCGCGGCCGAACCCCGCCAGCATCGCCGTCAGCAGGCTGTAGCGCGCGTCCCACAGCAGAGTCGCCACCATGCCCCAGCGGCCAACGCCGAGGATCCGCAGCTGCTCGTCGTATTCGGCATGCATGTCCTCGATCGTCTGGCGCGCGAGGGCGGCGACGATGGGGACGACCAGGATCGACTGGGCAATGATCATGGCGGCGGGCGTATAGAGCAGCGCCAGCGGCCCGAGCGGCCCGGCGTTGGACAGCATCAGATAGACCACCAGGCCGACCACCACCGGCGGCAGGCCCATCAGCGTATTGAGCAACACGAGAACCGCGGCCCGGCCGCGAAACCTGCTGACGCCGAGGAGTGCTCCCAGCGGCAGGCCGATGAGGCCGGATATGCACACCGCGGTGAGGCTGACGCGCAGCGACAGCCCGATGATTTCCATCAGGGCGGGATCCAGTCCCACCAACAGATGGAATGCGTCGCCGAAGGCCGCGCCGAAATCCTGCATCCTTCCTCCCGTCGAAACACCCGATAAGATATGCGTTTCTCATGCGCAAAATCCAGAAAATGCATTGAAAAAGAAATTATGCATGAAAACGCATCAAAAATGCATCTGTGTCGACACGCAATTCGCCTGATGCGCCGGCCGCGCCGGGGTTGCGCGGGGCAGTTCCACCCGGCCGCCCGGCCGCGGCGCCTCGACGTCGGACGGAGCCGCAGCAAAAAACCGCGAATTTCCCTTACGTATAATTGCGGGGGCCAAATCCCGACTCTATAATGCGGCCGCATAACATGGTAATTTGGTGGGGTATTTTCATGACTCTTCCCGCGGCATCGCTGCCGAAGACCGGCGTGCCGCGGTCCGCCGGTACCGTTGTTTGGATCGAAACTCAGTCGGCCGTGATGCCCGCACGGGCGCCGGCGAATCGGACTGCAACACCCGCGGAGCGGCGCCCGCCGCTTCGGACATATCCTGAGACCGCATAGAGGGGCTTAACGATGAGTGGCTTACTGACCAGCCTGAGAAACACCGTGATCGCCGGATTCGTGCTCGCGGTGGTCCTTTTCATCATTTACTACGTAACGCAGGGCTATTCGAGCGACCTGTTCGGGGCGTTCTTTTTCCGCTGGCTGCACGTGCTCAGCGGCGTGATGTGGATCGGCCTGCTGTGGTATTTCAATTTCGTGCAGATCCCCAACATGCCGAAGATCCCCGACGAGCAGAAGCCGGCGATCGGCAAGGTCATCGCGCCGGCGGCGCTGTTCTGGTTCCGCTGGGGCGCGATGGCGACGATCGTCACCGGCCTGATCCTGGCCTGGATGAACGGCTATCTCATCGATGCGATCGCATTCGGCTTCACCGATGGCGTGCCCAAGCACACGGCGATCGGCATCGGCATGTGGCTCGGCGCAATCATGTGGTTCAACGTCTGGTTCGTGATCTGGCCGAACCAGAAGAAGGCGCTCGGCATCGTCGAGGCGGACGCCGACGCCAAAGCCGCGGCGGCCCGCACGGCGATGCTGTTTTCGCGGACCAACACGTTGCTGTCCGTCCCCATGCTGTTCGCGATGGTGTCGGCCCAGAACATCTACTGATCCGGGCGCCTGCACCCGCAGCTCTCGGGGCCGGGACGCGTCGGGCGTCCCGGCCCTTCTTTCCAGGTGACGCCGGATCCTTCGGCGGCAGCGTCGCTCAGGCGCCCGTTTCCGCGGCCAGGCCCGCCGCCTCGATGCCCGCCACGGCACAGATCTCATCGTTCTCGCCGGTATCGCCCGAGATCCCGATGGCGCCGATGGTGCGGCCCTCGGCATTCTTGATCAGAACGCCGCCCGGCGACGGCACGATGCGGCCGCCCGACATGTCCGTCAGCGCGTTGATGAACATCGGGTGCGACTGGGCCCGGGCCACGACGACGCGACCGCCGAAGCCGAATCCAAGGCACCCCCAGGCCTTGCCAAGGGCGATGTCCGGTCGCATCAGGCTCGATCCGTCCTCCCGCTTCATGGCCTTGACGGTGCCGCTGTCATCCAGTACCGCCACGGTCAACGGCGCGAAGTTCAACTCTCGGCCCTTGGTGATGGCGGCGTCGACGATCTTGTCGGCGGTCTCCAAATCGATGCTGTGTACAAGCACGTTACCCTCCCTGACCTGGTGGTCCACGGCCGCGCTACGTCGCCGCCGCATGACAATACGGCAATTCGCATCGCGATCAACGGTCTCTATGTCGCGAGGCCGCTGGCCCGCGGATTGTGGAGGGCGGGCGCACATGTTACCCTTACGAGGGGTCGGCCGGAGCTATGCGAGCGCGGGATTGGCGATGGCGCGGTGGCCGGGCCGGCGGTCGAAACGATTGTGGTTCAGTCGCTTACCTGACAATGAACGATGCAAACGACATCCGTCCCGAGGGATCTCCAGTTGAATTCGCCGAGGGGGCCGCTCCGCGGCGACCACGGTTGCGCCTGAACCTGTCGCAGAAGATTCCGATTCTGGTCGTGATGGCGGCGCTGGTGTCCGGCGCGGTCGTGGCCGTCGCCGATTACCAGCAGGCGGCCGCGGAATTGAGCCGCTCGGCCGAAACGAACCTGATCGCCCACCTGGATGCCCGCCGGTTCGCGATCGTCGAATACCTCGCGTCGATCCGCCGGGACCTGAAGATGCAGGCGGCCAACCCCTTCGTGATCGAGGCGTTCGGCGATTTCAAGCAGGGCTGGGAGGAGCTCGGGGACGACGCGCCGGCCCTGCTGACGCGGCTGTATGTCGCCGAAAACCCGTTCCCGGCGGCGGCGCGCAAGCAGCTGACCCGGCCCAACGATCCCTCGTTCTACAGTCTGGCCCATGACCGGTTCCATCCGCGGCTGCGCGACTTCGTGGAACAGTACGGCTATCGCGACCTTCTGTTCATCGACATGTCGGGCAACGTCATCTATTCGGTGATGAAGCAGGCCGATTTCGCCGCGCAACTCACCCGCGTCGACGCGTCCGGCGGCGGCCTGGCGGGGGCCTACCGGACCGTCGCCTCGGGCCCGCCGCACGGCGCCGAGATATTCGTCGATTTCAGCTTCTACGCGCCGGCGGGCGGGCGGCCGACGGGATTCGTCGCACGGCCGCTGCTCAGCGAGACCGGGTCGATGATCGGCATCCTCGCACTTGAAATGCCGATCGATCGCATCAACCGGGTGATGAATGTCGATTCGGGCATGGGCGAGACCGGCGAGACCTTCATCGCCGGGCCTGACCTGCTGATGCGCAGCGATTCCCGGTTCTCCCTCGAATCGACGATTCTCGCGCGCATCGTCGACTTCGAGCCGGTCAAGGCCGCGCTGGACGGCCGCTCCGGCGTCATGTTGAGCCCCGGGGCCGGCAGCAGCGACACGAAGCAGCCGTTCCTTTCCGCCTATGCACCCATCGATTTTCTCGGGGCGCGCTGGGCGATCGTGGCCCAGACCAGCCTTGCCGAGGTCAATGCGCCGGTCGAGCGCATCCGCAATACCGCCATGCTGAATGGCCTGCTGCTCGCCCTCACCGTCGCCGTCGTCGGATACCTGCTGACCCGGTCAACCGTGGTGGTACCCCTGATGCGCGTGACCGACGCGGTCCTGCGGTTGAGCGCCGGCGATCGTGTAAGCGCGATTCCCTCGGTCGAGCGCGGCGACGAGATCGGCGATATCGCACGCGCCCTTGTCGTGTTCCGGGACAAGCTCGTCACCTCGGCGCGGGACGCGGCGGATCTGCAGAAACAGGCCAAGGCCGAGGAAGTACGACGGCGGCTGGCCGAGGCGATCGAGGCGATCCCGGACGGCTTCATTCTGATCGATGCCGACGACCGCATCGTGGTCTTCAACACGCGGTATCGGGATATCCACGTGAAGTCGGCGCATCTGCTCTATCCGGGGGCGCGCTTCGAGGCGTTTCTGCGCCACCACGCCGAATCGGGCGCGATCGCCGAGGCCGTCGGGCGCGTCGACACCTACGTTGCCGAGCGCATGCGCCGGCTGCGGGCATCCGCCGAGCCGGTGACCACGCGCATGGCAAACGGGACCTGGTTCCTGACCGCCGATTCGCCCACCGAGGACGGTGGCGTCGTTTCCGTGTGTTCCGACATTTCCGACCTGAAGCGCCGTGAGCATGCGTTGGTGGATAGCGAGGAGCGATACCGCCTGCTCGTCGACACGCTCCCCGACGGCGTGCTGCTGCACGACAACCAGGCCATGCGGTTCCTCAACTCGGCGGGGCGGGCGATCCTCGAGATCCCCGAGGACGCCGCGATCGAGGAGATGCACTACCGCGATTTCGTCGATGAGTCCGAGAAAGCGAAGGCGGACATCCGGATCTATGAGACCCTCGAATTCGGGCGCAGCAATCCGATGACCGAGCGGAAGATGCGCACCTATCGCGGCCGCGAAATCATCATCGAGATTGCTGCCGTGCCGTTCCGCCGCGGGTCCGCGCGACTGGGCTTGGCGGTCTTCCGCGACGTCACCGACAGAAAGCTGACGGAATCGCGCTTGCGCGAGAGCGAGGGTCACGTCCGTGCCATCGTCGAGGCTGCGGTGGACGCGATCGTCATGCTCGATGCCGAGGATCGGATCGTGGATTTCAACCGGTCCGCCGAACAGATCTTTGGCCAGCCGCGCGACGCGGTGCTGGGCAGGGCCATGGCGGCGACGCTGATCGCGCCGCACGATCGCCTCGTTTACAAGCGCGGCCTGCGCAAGGTTGCGAATGCCCCGGCGAAGGGGTGGGACGGCGGAAGGAGCGAACTCGAGGCGGTCCGCGTCGACGGCGAGGTCTTCCCGGTGGAATTGACCGTCACGCCGGTCACCGTCGAAGGGCGCCGACTGTTCACGGCGTTCCTGCGGGACCTGACCGAAACGCGGCGGGCGCAGATGGAGATCGAGCGACAGCGCGAAGCCCTCTACCAGAGCGAGAAGCTCACCGCTCTCGGTTCGCTGCTGGCCGGCGTCGCGCACGAACTCAACAACCCGCTGTCCGTGGTTGTTGCGCAGACGATGCTGATGGAGGAGACGGCCCGCGACAAGCGCGTCATCGGCCGCGCGAAGGAGATCCGCTCGGCGGCCGAGCGCTGCGCCCGGATCGTCAAGACGTTCCTGTCGATGGCGCGCCAGCAGACGCCCGAGCAGGGGGCGGTGGACCTCAACCGCCTGGTCGAGAACGGCATCGGTCTCATGGCCTATGCGCTGCGCACCACCGGCATCGAGGTCGTCAAGCATCTCGATCCCGCGCTTCCGGAAATCTGGGGCGATGCGGATCAACTGCACCAGGTGGTCGCCAATCTGGCCATCAACGCCCAGCAGGCGATGATGGACGGCCCCGAGCCGCGACGTCTCACGGTAACCACGGCATTCGATCCCGACAGCGGCACCATCCGCCTGACGTTCGACGATACCGGGCCCGGCGTGCCATCCGACATGCGTGCGCGGATCTTCGATCCGTTCTTCACAACGAAGCCGATCGGGATCGGGACGGGGATCGGGCTTGCCGTCTGCCACGGGGTCATCGAATCCCATGGCGGGACGATCGGCATCGAGGATGCGCCGGACGGCGGCGCCCGCTTCACCGTCACGCTGCCGCCCGGCGGACATCAAGGCGCGCCGCCCGAACCGGTCCCGGCGAAAGTCCCGGCAAACGGCGACGGGCGGCGCATTCTGGTCGTCGACGACGAGATCGAGATCGCCTCCGCCCTGGCCGAGATCCTGGCGCTCGACGGACTGAACGTGGATGTGGCGGACAGCGGCCCCGCGGCCCTCGATTGCATTGCCGGATCGGACTACGATCTCATCCTGACCGACCTGCGCATGCCGCGCATGGACGGCCCCAGCCTCTACCGCATGCTGGAAGAGCATCATCCGCACCTGTGCGACCGCGTCATCATGATGAGCGGGGACACGCTGCATGTCGGAGCCAGCGATTTCCTCAGGCGGACGGGCCTGCGGATCATCGAGAAACCGTTCGATCCCGCAGAGGTCCTGCGTCTCGTGTCCGAGGCGCTGACCAAGCCTGCCGCCTAGTACATCATCCAGTTGCGTGGAGTCGGCACCGGCGCGCTCCCCCACCCGGCCACCCACAGCGTACGATACCGTTGGGTGGCCGGGTGGGGGAGCGGGATGGCACGAACGAAACGGACAATGCTCCGGATGCGTCAGGGTTCCGGGTCGGGCACGAAGAGGTAGCCGGCCCCGCGGATCGTCTTTATCAGCTGCGGTTTCGAGGGGTTCTTCTCGATCTTGCGCCGCAATCGCGCGATGCGCACGTCGATGCTGCGGTCAAACGGATCGGTGTCGCGTCGATGCGCCTTGTCGAGCAGCTGCTCGCGGGTCAGCACCCTGTTCGGCGATTCCGCGAACGCGCGCAGGAGGTCGTACTCCATGCTGGTCAGCGGGATGTCGTTGCCGCCGGCATCCGACAACGAATGCGAATCGGTGTGCAGCGTAAAGCCACTGAACCGGATGACGTGTTCCGATTTCCCAGCCGGTTTCGGCGCTCGTGCCGCACGAAGCCGGCGCAGCACGCTCTTTACGCGGGCCAGCAGCTCGCGCAGGTCGAACGGCTTGACCATGTAATCGTCGGCGCCGACCTCCAGCCCGACGATGCGGTCGAGTGTCTGGCCGGCGGCCGTCAGGATGACGATGCCGACCTCCGAGTGTTCACGAAGGTAGCGCGCGATCGTCAACCCGTCCTCGCCCGGCATGTTGAGATCGAGGACGACGAGATCGACCGGAGGCGCGTCGGCCATGATCCGCCGCAGCGCCGCGCCCCCATCCGCAAGGCTTACGCGGAATCCGTGCAGCTCCAGATATTCGCCTACCGCGGCGCGGATTTGCTCCTCGTCGTCGACTATGGCTATGTGCTGCGAGGCGGACATAGGTGGCAGGGGCCCTGAAGGATCTCCGATCGCGCAATCATCGGTCGCGAACATAACGCCTTGCGTGTCTAGCGCCAATACTTGCGGAAACAATTGAAACAATTTTCCCATATGCAGAAATCGTAGCGCAACATTCAGGCGTTACAAATACATCGCTGAAGATATCGGCGGCATTGCGTTCGAACGCATACCCTGCCTGGGCGCAGTGTTTTGATATCGAGTTGTTGTCAGGGAGTGGAGGCAGGCTCGGTTTCCGTCACCGCAAGCCCCTGGAAACCGGGCCCGCCTCTCTTATTCGCATCCAGAAATCAATCCAGATACCCCGTTTGGGCGATCGCCCGGACGCGCAGCGCATGCTGTCGGGCGATGCCGTCGCGTCACAGGCTTCAGGTGCGGCGCGACCTGCCGGTGCCGCACCGTCCCGCGCTGCCGTCCCGGCCGGCGGCCGGACGGAGGACAGGAGTCCCTTGTCATTCAGCCTGCAAGCATCGATACTCGGTCCGTTCGCAACCTGCCGGAGCAACCCGGCGGGAGCTTACGGGGAGGTGACCGATGTGCCAGATTTTCGCTGGACAGGATCCCGCGGCCTACCGGCCCGTCACGCGCTCGGTTCGCCTGGGCGGACATTCCACGTCGATCCGGCTCGAGACCGCGTACTGGGAGATCCTGGACGAGATCGCCGTCGCCCAGGACATGACGACGCCGCGATTCCTCGGCGTGCTGTACGACGAGGTCCTGGAGCTCCAGGGCGAGGTGCGCAACTTCGCCTCGCTGCTGCGGGTATCCTGCACCAAGTACGTCGAGAATCGGGAGCGGACGCTCGCCGCTGCGCGCAAGGATCCGTCACTGCGGCGGCGCACCGCGCCGTTGCGCCCGCTGGAGCGCCGGCCGGCCGACGCCCGGGCCTGACATGTAGTATTGGACTAACACCACCCGTGGGCTGTGCGAGCGTAATCTTCTGTTGGGTTGGCAACGCAACGGGCAGGGAGCGCCGCAATGGCCAAAGCCATTCACACCATGATCCGGGTGCGGGACCTGGATGGTTCGATCGATTTCTACGACCGGGCGTTCGGCCTGAAGGTCGCCGACCGGTTCGATTTCGAAGGGTTCACGCTGGTCTATCTGCGCAATGACGAGAACGACTTCGAAATCGAGCTGACCTGGAACGAGGGCCAGGAAGAATCCTACACCCACGGCACCGGCTACGGACATGTCGCCGTCTGCGTCGACGACGTGAAGGCGGAGCATGCACGGTTTGCGGCCGCCGGGCTGGCCCCCAACGACGTCAAGGAGTTCCACCGCGACGGCGCGCTGATGGCGCGTTTCTTCTTCGTGCAGGACCCGGACGGATACAAGATCGAGGTGCTGGAGCGGCATGGCCGCTACCGGTAACCCCGGCGATAACAAAAGGTAGACAGAGGAGGACATCCGAATGAAACAGAGCAACGTTGCCCGCAGGCGATTCCTGCAGGGCGGCGCCGCGGTGGCCGCCGGGGCCAGCCTCGGCATGCTCGGTCCCTGGGCCGATGCGCTGGCCGCCGCCGCCAACATGAAGGTGCTGAGCCGGGAGGAGGTGGCGACGATCCTCGTCGTCGCCCGCAGGACCTATCCGCACGAGCGCCTCGCGGACAAGTTCTATATGGGCGTGGTCACCGCGCTCGACGACAAGGCAGCCGGCGACGGCGCGGCCGCGAAGGTTCTCTCGCACGGCGTCGCCCGGATCAACCGGGCGCTCGGCAAACCGTTCAAGGATGCCACGCCGGAACAGCAGCTTGCGGTGCTCAAGGGCATGACGAAGGACGGATTCTTCCAGGCGGTGCGCGGCACCTCGGTCACCGCGCTCTACAACAACAAGGAGCTGTGGCCGCTGTTCGGCTACGAGGGGTCGTCGTACGAGTTGGGCGGCTATCTCCACCGCGGCTTCAACGATTTGTCGTGGCTGCCGGACCCGCCGGAAGCGGCGAGTCCGAAGCCCGAATGACCGGATCGCCAGGGAGGACAGACAATGCCTGTATACGACAAGAACGACGCATCGGTCGTCGTCGTCATCGGCTCCGGCGCGGGCGGCGGGACGCTCGCCAACGAGCTCTGCCAGAAGGGCGTCAAGGTGGTCCTGCTGGAGGCCGGCAAGCGCCGTACCATCGACGACTTCGTCAATGACGAATGGCCCGCATTCGGGCAGACCGCATGGCTCGACAAGCGGACCACGTCGGGCACCTGGCGCGTGTCCAGGGACTTCTCCGGCCTGCCGGCGTGGATCTGCAAAACGGTCGGCGGCTCGACGGTTCACTGGGCCGGCGCGTCGCTGCGCTTCCAGGAGCACGAATTCCGCGTGCTGACGGAATACGGCGCGATTGCCGGCGCCAGCCTGCTCGACTGGCCGATCACACTGAAGGACCTGGAGCCGTACTACGCCAGGGCCGAGGACAAGATGGGCGTGACCCGCACCCACGGCATCCCCGGCCTGCCCGGAAACAACAACTTCAAGGTCATGCATGCCGGGGCCATGAAGCTCGGCTACAAGAACGTCCACACCGGCCGGATGGCGATCAACAGCCGCCCGCGCGACGGGCGTCCCGGCTGCCAGCAGATCGGCTTCTGCTTCCAGGGCTGCAAGCTGGGTGCGAAATGGTCGACACTGTATTCGGACATTCCCAAGGCCGAGGCCACGGGCAAGCTGGACCTGCGCCCCGAAAGCCAGGCGCTGCAATTACAGCACGACCGGGCCGGCAAGGTCAGCGGCGTCCTCTACGCCGACAAGGACGGCAACCAGCATGTCCAGAAGGCGCGTGTCGTCTGCGTCGCCGGCAACTCCATCGAGACGCCGCGGCTGCTCCTGAATTCCGCCTCGTCGATGTTCCCGGACGGGCTGGCCAACAGCTCGGGCCAGGTCGGGCGCAATTACATGCGGCACATGACCGGCTCGGTCTATGCCACCTTCGAGAAGCCGGTGAACATGCACCGCGGCACCACCATGGCCGGCATCATCTCCGACGAATCGGTGAACAAGCCGTCGCGTGGTTTCGTCGGCGGGTACGAGATGGAGACCCTGTCGCTGGGCGTGCCGTTCATGGCGGCGTTCCTGGATCCGGGCGGCTGGGGGCCGGAGTTCGCCTCGGCGATGGACGCCTACAACCACATGGCGGGCATGTGGCTGGTGGGCGAGGACATGCCGAAGGAGCGCAACAGCGTCACCGTGCATCCGACCGAGAAGGACCAGTACGGCCTGCCCGCGCCGAACGTCCATTTCGACGACCATCCGAACGACATCGCCATGCGCGAGCACGCCTACCAGCGGGGGTCGGCGGTCTACGAGGCGGTCGGCGCGACGCGCACGATCCGCACACCGCCCTATCCGTCGACGCACAATCTCGGCACCTGCCGGATGAGCGCCGAGGCGAAGGACGGCGTCTGCAACAGGTGGGGCCAGGCCCACGACGTCGGCAACCTGTTCATCTCCGACGGCAGCCAGTTCACCACCGGCGCGGCCGAGAACCCGACCCTGACGATCGTGGCGCTGGCGATCCGCCAGGCCGACCACATCGCCGGGGAGCTGGGCAAGGGCGCGCTTTAGGCGACAAGTCATATGAGCGCCTTCGGGCCCGGCCGCGATGCCGGGCCCGTCTTCTTGCGGCCGGGGCGCCGCCGTGCGCTCAGGGGGGCGCCGGCGCCGGCGCCAGGACGTAGCCGATCGCGTCGCCCATGCCGGTCTGACAGACCGGAATGGCCACGGTCCAGCCGAGCGGGACCGACAGCACCGATCCGGCGACGAGCCCC
>JBFGQV010000063.1:0-15374 GCA_041563955.1 Alphaproteobacteria bacterium
CTTGGCATAGGACGGGGCGACCATCGGATAGTCGAGCGGCAGGTTCCATTTCGCCCGATATTCCTCCGGCGTCATATCGTAGGTCGAGCGCAGATGGCGCTTGAGCATCTTCAGCTTCTTGCCGTCCTCGAGGCAGACGATGTGGTCCGGTGTCACCGATCTGCGGATCGGCACCGCCGGGACCGGGGGCGGTGTCCTGCCGCCATGCTCACCCAACTCCCGCAGCGAACCGAACACGGTGCTGATGACGTCGCCCACCTGACCAGCCGGCAACATATTGTTCCCGACATACGCCGCCACGACATCGGTCGTCATACGTAGAATATCGCCGCGCGAGGCGGCATTAACAGCATTTTCCGACATGTTTCCCGATCCAAGGTAATTTTCTTTGTCTAATTAATACTAATTTTAAGTACTTACGTCAACTAATCATTGATGAATATTAACCATACATCTTAACTTATTTATAAGTTTTTAGCTTTCTTTGCGCACGTTAACCATGATATTTCGATATATTGTTACTGCCGAATGAATCGTCGCCAGATGCTGTGTTGCGGGCGCAGTGCGAGCGGCGCGGACGCAACGAAACTCCTGCGGGCGGCGCGTTGCGACAATCGGCGCCGGCGACTGCCACGGGCGGTCGCCGCACGCTGGCATGGGGCCGCGACATATGGTATGCGTGTCAGTTCGAGTTACAGGTGGTTGTGCCGTTCGGCGGCGGTCACCAGAAACGGGCAGCAGGCAAAGCAGGATATCCATGTCGCGGGAAGCCATTGCGGTCGCTTCGGATCACGCGGGATTCGAGGTCAAGGAGGAAATCAAGACGCTGCTCGTCGAGTCGGGCTACGACATCGTCGATCTTGGAACGGACGGGCCCGGGTCGGTTGACTATCCCGATTATGCCGATCTCATCGCCGCGGCGCTGGCCGACGGTCGTGCGTCACGCGGCGTGCTGATCTGCGGCACCGGCATCGGCATTTCGATTGCGGCGAACCGGCATCGCCACGTGCGCGCGGCGCGCTGTTGCGATGCCACTGACGCGCGCCTCGCGCGCGAACACAACGACGCCAACGTTCTGGTGCTGGGCTCCCGGACCAGTGGCTCCGAAACCGCAAGGGATTGTGTTCACATGTTTCTCGACACCGCATTTGCAGGAGGGCGCCATCAGCGTCGCGTCGACAAGATGTCGTAAGGGACAGGGGAACCGCTTCGGCGGCGGGCACGCGTCCACGGGAATTGGACAGATCACCAGTTTCGAAGGGAATTTTCAGGAAGATGAATGACATGACGGCAACCGCCGCGGGGACCGATCTGGCGCGCTTTTTCGATGAGGATCTGGCGGACCGGGACCCCGAGATCTTTGCGGCGATCAGTAGCGAGTTGACGCGTCAGCAGGATCAGATTGAGCTGATCGCGTCGGAGAACATCGTCAGCAAGGCGGTCTTGCAGGCGACCGGCTCGGTGCTGACCAACAAATACGCCGAAGGTTACCCGGGACGGCGCTACTACGGCGGCTGCGAGTATGTCGACATCGCCGAACGCCTGGCGATGGAGCGTGCAAGGGAGCTGTTCGGCTGTTCCTACGTCAATGTGCAGCCGCATTCGGGATGCCAGGCGAACGGGGCGGTGATGATGGCCCTGCTCAGGCCCGGCGCCACGATCATGGGACTTTCGCTGGCTGCGGGCGGCCATCTGACCCATGGCGCGCCGCCGGCGCAGTCCGGAAAATGGTTCAACGCCGTGCAATACGGCGTGCGCAGGGAGGATGCGCTGATCGACTTCGACGAGGTCGAGCGCCTGGCCGAGGAACACAAGCCGAAACTGATCATTGCCGGCGGTTCCGCTTATCCGCGCATCATCGATTTCGCGCGGTTCCGCGCGATCGCCGATGGCGTCGGCGCCCTCCTGCTGGTCGATATGGCGCATTTCGCCGGGCTGGTCGCGGCCGGCGTGCACCCCAGCCCGTTGCCCCACGCCCACGTGGTCACCACGACAACCCACAAGACGCTGCGCGGCCCCCGTGGCGGCATGATCCTCTCGAACGACGAGGATCTCGGCAAGAAGATCAATTCGGCGGTGTTCCCGGGCCTGCAGGGTGGGCCGCTGATGCATGTCATCGCCGGCAAGGCGGTGGCGTTCGCCGAGGCGCTGCGCCCGGAATTCAAGGCCTATTCGCAAGCGGTAGCCGACAACGCGAGGACGCTCGCCGAAACCCTTGTCGCCGGCGGCCTGGATATTGTCTCCGGCGGGACCGATACACATCTCATGCTGGTCGATCTGCGACCGAAGGGCCTGACCGGGAATATTTCGGAGGCCAGTCTCGAGCGGGCCGGGATGACCTGCAACAAGAATGGCGTGCCCTTCGACCCTGAAAAACCGACCGTCACGTCGGGCGTGCGCCTCGGCACGCCTGCTGCGACGACCCGCGGATTCGGCGAGGCGGAATTCCGTCAGGTCGGTGAGATGATCGTCGAGACGCTGGACGGCCTGGCGGCAAGTCGGGATGACAACGGCGCCGTCGAGCGGGCCGTGTGGGCACGGGTGGGCGAATTGTGCAGTCGTTTCCCGATCTATGCGGGGTTGAACTGACATTGAGCGGAGGGTAAACGGATGCGGTGCCCGTTTTGCGGTCACGACGATACCCAGGTGAAGGACTCGCGGCCCACGGAGGACAATTCGGCGATCCGGCGACGGCGCTTTTGCACCGGATGCGGTGCCCGGTTCACGACCTTCGAGCGGGTCCAGCTGCGCGAGCTGACGGTCCTGAAGAAGAACGGACACCGCGAGGTCTTCGATCGCGACAAGTTGAGTCGCTCGATGATGATCGCGTTGCGCAAGCGCCCGGTCGACCCGGACCGTGTCGATCGGGTCATCAACGGCATCGTCCGACGGCTGGAAAGCGCCGGCGAAAGCGAGATCCGCGGCGAAGTCATCGGCGAGTTGGTGATGGAAGCCCTCTCCGCGCTCGATCAGGTCGCCTATGTGCGATTCGCGTCGGTGTACCGGAATTTCCGAGAGGCCAAGGATTTCGAGACCTTTATCACTGACGAACTCGGTGTCGAGCAAAGCTGAGTCATCCGACGCCGCCCACATGCGTGCGGCGCTCTCGCTCGCCGGCCGCGGACTCGGCCAGGTGTGGCCGAATCCGGCGGTTGGCTGCGTCCTGGTGACAGAGGGGACGGCGCCGACGATTGTCGGGCGCGGCTGGACCCAGAAGGGCGGCCGGCCGCACGCCGAAACCGAGGCGCTGGGGCGCGCCGGCGCCGCCGCGAACGGCGCGACCGCCTTCGTCACGCTCGAGCCCTGTGCGCATCGGGGGCGGACGCCGCCATGCGCCAAGGCGCTGATCGAGGCGGGCGTGGCCCGCGTGGTGGCGGCAACAGAGGATCCCGACTCTCGCGTGAATGGCGGCGGGCTCCGGCGACTCCGCGACGCCGGCATCGCGGTGCAGTGCGGCGTTCTGCGCGAGGAGGCGGAGGCGATCAACGCCGGCTATCTGTTGCGCGTGCGGTCGGGACGGCCATTGGTCACCCTGAAACTCGCGACCACGCTCGACGGCCGGATCGCAACGCATAGCGGCCAGAGCCGCTGGATCACGGGGGGCGCGGCGCGCCAGCGCGCCCATCTGATGCGTGCCCGGCACGATGCGGTCATGGTCGGGATCGGCACGGCGCTGACCGACGATCCGGATCTGACCTGCCGCTTGCCGGGCCTCGAGGATCGCGCGCCGGTCCGCATCGTCGTCGACGCGCGGCTGCATCTCCCCTTGACCAGCAGGCTGGTGGTCACGGCCGCCAGGACGCCGACCTGGCTCGTAACGGTCCCCGGCGCGGATCGCGACAGGCGCCACGCGTTCGAGGACAGCGGCGTGCGGCTTATCGAAGTGAAGTCGGGACCCGATGGCTACCCGGCACCGGCCGCCATGCTTGCGGCCCTGGGCGGTGCGGGGCTGACCCGCGTGTTGGTCGAGGGCGGTGGGCACCTCGCCGCCGGCCTGATGCGGGCGGATCTGGTCGACCGTCTGCGATGGTTCCGCGCCGCCGGGGTCATGGGAGGCGACGGGGTGGCGGCGGTCGCGGCGTACGGCATCGACAAACTGTCGCTGATACGCCGCTATCGGCGGGTCGCGGTGCAAAATGTCGGCGAAGACCTACTCGAGAGTTACGTGCGCCATGACTGAGGGGCGGGCATGTTCACCGGACTGATCACGGACATCGGAACCTTGCGCTCGCGCCGGCCGCTGGAAACGGGAGCCCGCATGGAGATTGAAACGGCATATCCGATGGCCGAGATTGCGATCGGCGCCTCGATCGCCTGTTCCGGTGCCTGCCTGACGGTGGTCAGCAAGGGCACCGCCTGGTTCGCCGTCGATGTCTCCGCCGAAACCCTCGCCATGACCACGCTGGACGATTGGCAGCCCGGACGCCACATCAATCTCGAACGGGCGTTGCGACTGGGCGACGAACTCGGCGGGCACATCGTCTCGGGACATGTCGATGGCGTTGCCGAGATCACGGCGCGCCGCAGGGACGGCGAGGCGACGCGCCTGTCGGTCCGGCCACCCCGCGCGCTGGCGCGCTACATCGCGTCCAAGGGCTCGGTCGCCCTCGACGGCGTGTCTTTGACGGTCAACGAGGTCGATGCCTCGGAGTTCGGCGTCTGCATCATCCCGCATACGGCGGAGATGACGACCCTCGGCGATGTCGAGCCCGGCGTGCGCGTGAACCTTGAGATCGACATGCTGGCCCGATATGTTGCGCGCCTGCTTGATAGGGACGACTGAATGGCCAAACCGATCGAAGAGCCGTGGCGCATCACGTTCAGCGAGGTCGCATCCTCCGCCGAGGAGATCATCGACGAGGCCCGCAACGGGCGCATGTTCGTCCTGGTCGACGACGAGCAGCGCGAAAACGAGGGCGATCTCGTAATCCCGGCGCAGATGGCGACACCGGACGCGATCAATTTCATGGCCAAGCACGGCCGCGGGCTGATCTGCCTTGCGCTGACCCATGAACGGGTCGAGCAGCTCGGGCTGAACCTGATGGAGCAGCGCAACACCAGCCGGCTCGAGACCGCTTTCACCGTCTCGATCGAGGCCAAGGAGGGCGTGACCACCGGGATCTCGGCGCCGGACCGGGCGCGCACCGTCTCGGTCGCCATCGATCCCGCCACGGGTGCCGACGATATCCAGACGCCGGGCCATGTGTTCCCCCTGGTCGCCCGCGACGGCGGGGTCCTCGTGCGCACCGGCCACACCGAGGCGGCGGTCGATATCGCGCGGCTTGCCGGGCTCAACCCCTCGGGCGTGATCTGCGAGATCATGAACGAGGACGGATCGATGGCGCGGCGCGACGACCTCATCGCCTTTGCCCAGAGGCACGGCCTGAAGATCGGCACCATCGCCGACCTGATCGCCTACCGGCTGCGCCACGACCGGATCGTCGAACGCGGCGCCGAGGCGGAACTGGAGAGCCAGTACGGCGGCGCGTTCCGGATGTATGTCTACACCAACCGCATTCACCACGCTGAGCATGTGGCGCTGGTCAAGGGGGACATCGAGACGGACGGGCCGGTGTTGGTGCGCATGCACGCGCTGAACGTCCTCGACGACGTACTCGGCTGTACACGCAGCGGCAAGGGTGGCGACCTCCAGGCGTCGATGGAGATGATCGGCCGGGCCGGGCGCGGCGTGGTGGTCCTGATCCGCGAACCGCAACCCACCGCGCTCTCGGATCTGGTTGCTGCCCAGGCGGCGATGAAACGCGGCGGTGCCCCGGCCCGGGGCGGCGAATTGCGGGACTACGGCGTTGGTGCGCAAATCCTTCTGGATCTGGGAGTTCGTGACATGATTCTCCTGTCCAACTCGCCGAAAACCATCATCGGCATCGAAGGCTACGGCCTGAAGGTCGTCGGACACCGTCCGATCGAGAAATAGCCGCGCGCCGGACAGCCGAGGGGAAACAATGGCCGATGCAAGACCGCCGCACGTCCTGATCGTCGAGGCGCGCTTCTATGAGGAACTCGCCGACGAGCTGTGTCGCGGCGCCGTGAGTGTCCTCGATGCTGCGGGTGCGACGCATGAGCGGGTCACGGTGCCCGGCGCCTTCGAAATCCCCGGCGCGATCGCGATGGCGCACGGGAGCGACAGGACACGGTATGACGGCTATGTCGCGCTCGGCTGCGTGATCCGGGGCGAGACCAGCCATTACGACTATGTCTGCGGCGAAAGCGCCCGCGGGCTGCAGGACCTCGCGGTGCAGCGGGGCTTGGCGATCGGCTACGGAATCCTGACGGTCGAGGACCAGGACCAGGCCTGGGCCCGCGCGGCGGTCGACGGGACGAACAAGGGGGGCGATGCGGCACGGGCGTGCCTGCACATGATCGCGCTGCGCCGCGGCCTCGCGCCGGAACCCGCATGAAGACGGCGGCGAGCGGGTATCGAAGACGAAGCGCCGCGCGGCTGGCCGCGGTCCAGGCGCTGTATCAGATGGAAATGTCCGGCGCGAGCCCGGATGCCGCACTTCAGGAGCAGGCGCGACGGGCGAGTGATCCCGAGTCCGACGATGCGACGCCCGCCGAGCCCGACCGGCGGTTTCTCGGCGAGATCGTCCAAGGTTTCGACGAGCGCCGGGAGGACGTCGACCAGATGGTGAGCGCCGCCCTGTCCGAGAGCTGGCCGCTGGAGCGCCTCGAAGCGGTTTTGCGGGCTATCTTGAGGGCCGGGACATGGGAATTGCTGTCGCGCCCCGATATCGACGCCGCGGTCGTGATCTCCGAATACGTACGCATTGCCGAAGCGTTCTTCGATGGCGGCGAGCCGAAGCTGGTCAACGGTGTGCTGGACCGGCTGGCAGCGACCTTGCGGGACACGGGTGAAACGGCGCTTCCGGATGATGGCCATGCCCCGTAAGAGCGACGAATTCGTTCGCATCGCAAGGTATTTCGCGCCGCTGACGGAAGGATTCCCGGGTGCGTTCGGCCTGACGGACGATGCCGCGGTGCTCTCGCCGATGGTTGATCGCGATATCGTCTTGACGACCGATACCATGATATCCGGCGTGCATTTCATCGGCGATGAGCGACCGGACCTGATCGCGGCAAAGCTGCTGCGCGTCAACCTGTCCGACCTTGCTGCGATGGGTGCGACGCCGCTTGCCTACGTGCTGAACATCGCCCTGCCGGATCATATCGACGACGACTGGGTGCAGGCGTTCGTTGAGGGCCTGGCCGCGGACCAGGCCGCCTTCGGCATCACGCTGGCGGGCGGTGACAGCGTCGCCACGCCCGGACCGTTGACGCTGAGCGTCACCGCGTTCGGATCGGTCGAGAGCGGCCAGGCGATCCGCCGCTCCGGCGCCCGGGCCGGAGACATCGTGTACGTCAGCGGGACGATCGGTGACGCCGCCATCGGCCTGCGGCTCCTGCACGATGAGATGGCCGGCGTGTCGCCGGACCGGCGCGACGAGTTGATCGGCCGCTACCGCCTGCCGCGACCCCGGATCGGGCTCGGCCTGCGCCTCGTGGGGCTGGCCAACGCGGCGGTCGACGTCTCGGACGGACTTGCGGCGGATCTGGTGCATATCCTCGATGCCTCGGGGGTCGGCGCCGAGATCAACGCCGCGTCGGTGCCGCTCTCGGACGGGGTCCGCGCGATCCTCGACACGGAGCCCGATTTGCTGACGACGGTGCTGAGCGGCGGTGACGACTATGAGTTGCTGTTCACGGCGGCGCCGGGCTACGCGGCGCGGGTCGTGAAGATCGCGGCCGACCTCTCGCTGCCGTTGACGCCGATCGGGCGGATCGTTGCGGGTTCCGGGCTGCGCATCACCGGTCCCGACGGGACCGAGATGCGCCTTCCGCGCAGGGGCTGGGTACACGGAGGTTGACCGCCGCGGATGACTCCTCCCGGGATCCGTAATATGCAGATGCGAGGGTCGCAATCCTCGTGGATATTCTAGGTCGAAAGGCATGACCGCGTCGCCCGCCCCGCCGGCTCCCGGACCGGAACTGCCGGCCCATCCAAGGCTGACGGTCATGGTGCTGGCGTTGTGCCAGGTGCTTGCCATGACCGGCGCGACCATGGTGATCGTCGTCTCGGCGCTCGCCGGCAAGATGCTTGCGGTGGACAAGTCGCTGGCGACCTTGCCGGTCTCGCTGATGTTCGTCGGCAACATGGCGATGACGATCCCGGCTTCGCTGCTGATGAAGCGCGTCGGCAGGCGCGCGGGGTTCACGGTCGGCGCGGCCTTCGGCGTCGGCGCCGCGCTGATCGGCGCGTGGGGTCTGCTGACCGGCAGTTTCGCGATTTTCGCCCTGGGTGGTCTCATCCAGGGTTGCTACAACGCGTACTGGCAGTATTACCGCTTCGCCGCGGCCGATGCGGTGCACGAGGACTACAAGAGCCGGGCGATCTCGTATGTTCTGCTGGGCGGCGTCGTCGCGGCCGTCATCGGCCCGGAGCTCGCCAAGGCGAGCGCCGGATTCATTTCCAGCGCGCGGTTCGCCGGCAGCTATCTGACGATGGCGGGGCTCGCCGCGGTGGCGATGGTGCTGGTCCAGTTCATCGCCATTCCGCCGCCCGGCGAGGAGGAGCGCGGCGCTGGCGGCCGGCCGATGGCCGTGATCGCGCGCCAGCCGACCTTCCTGATCGCGGTGCTCGCGGCGTTGATCGGCTACGGCAGCATGGCCCTCGTAATGACGGCGACGCCGCTGGCGATGCAGGGGCATGGGCACAGCTTTCCCGACACAGCCTTTGTGATCCAGTGGCATGCGCTGGGCATGTTCGTGCCCAGCTTCTTCACCGGTCATCTGATCCGGTATTTCGGCGCGGTGCGGATCGTGCTCGCGGGCACGGTGGCGATGTTCGCGATGATCGCCATCAACATGACCGGCGCCGGGATGCTCGAATACTGGTCGGCGCTGGTCCTGCTCGGGATCGGCTGGAACTTCATGTTCATCGGCGGCAGCACCCTGCTGACCGAGGTCTATACGCTGCCCGAGAAGGCCAAGGTGCAGGGCATCAACGACTTCCTCGTGTTCGGCGCGAACGCGGTGGCCAGCCTGTCATCGGGCGTGATCTACGATCGCTTCGGCTGGCAGGCGGTGAGCTATGCTGTGATCCTGCCGCTGCTGACGGTCTTTGCCACCGCCCTGTGGTTGCGGCTGAGACGGCGCGCGGCACAGCGCGCGGAGGCCGCCCCGACGGCCTAAAGTCCGGTTGCGTTTGGACGGCAAGTCTGGCATGGTCCGGCCGATTTCCGGTGCATCCGGGCCGTGGTACGGGCCCCGATGCACCGGGATTCCTATCAGCAAGGGGGATAGCTCTGTCCCGCCGGGCCAACCAGATATCGGGATAATTCGAGATGCTCTATGCAGTCATCGCATGCGGCGCTCTCGCGCTCGTCTATGGCGTTTGGGCCAGTCGCTCTGTGCTATCGGCCAGCGCCGGTACCGAACGTATGCAGCAGATTTCGGCGGCCGTGCAGGAAGGCGCTCGGGCCTATCTGAACCGGCAGTACAAGACGATCGGTGCCGTCGGCGTCGTTGTCGCAGTCATACTGTATTTTGTTCTGAGTGGCACGGTTGCGGCCGGTTTCGTGATCGGCGCGGTGCTGTCCGGAGCGGCCGGCTATATCGGCATGAACATCTCCGTGCGATCGAATGTGCGGGTCGCGGAAGGAGCACGGCAGGGCTTGGCGCGCGGTCTCGAGATCGCCTTCAGGGCAGGCGCCGTGACGGGCATGCTGGTGGCCGGCCTGGCGCTGCTTGCGATCACCATCTACTACATGGTCCTGCGCGATGTCCTGGGGGCCACGGGGCGCGATCTGATCGATCCGCTGGTCGGGCTCGGCTTCGGCGCATCGCTGATCTCGATCTTCGCCCGTCTCGGCGGCGGCATCTTCACCAAGGGCGCCGATGTCGGCGCCGACCTCGTCGGCAAGGTGGAGGCCGGCATCCCCGAGGACGATCCGCGCAATCCCGCGGTGATCGCAGACAATGTCGGCGACAATGTCGGTGACTGCGCCGGCATGGCCGCCGATCTGTTCGAGACCTACGTGGTCACCGTCGTGGCAACGATGGTGCTGGCGTCGATCTTTTTCATGAACGCCGCCTACCTCTCCGATGTGATGCTGTATCCCTTGGCCATCGGCGCCGCCTGCATCGTCGCCTCGGTGATCTCGACCTTCTTCGTCAAGCTGGGCGCGAGCCAGAGCATCATGGGCGCGCTCTATAAGGGCTTCATCGGCTCCGCGATCATCTCCGCCCTGCTCATCTACGGCGTGACCTGGCTGGTCCTGGGCGGCCTCGACGTCGAGTTCACGGCGGCCGGCGTGACGTTCACCAGCCTTGATCTGTACTGGTGCGCGCTCGTCGGCCTGGCGACGACGGGCCTGCTCGTCTGGATCACCGAATATTATACGGGGACCCATTACCGCCCCGTTCAGAGCGTCGCCAAGGCATCGATCACCGGCCATGCGACCAACGTCATCCAGGGCCTTGCCGTCTCGATGGAGGCGACAGCGGTGCCGGCGCTGATCATCTGCACGGCGATCGTCGTCACCCACATGCTGGCGGGGCTGTTCGGCATCGCCATCGCGGTCACGGCGATGCTGGCGCTGGCCGGCATGGTGGTCGCCCTCGACGCCTATGGGCCGGTCACCGACAATGCCGGCGGGATCGCCGAGATGGCCGAGCTCGACGAGGACGTGCGCAAGACGACCGACGCGCTGGACGCCGTCGGCAACACGACCAAGGCGGTGACCAAGGGCTACGCCATCGGGTCCGCCGGTCTCGGCGCACTGGTCCTGTTCGCGGCCTACACGCAGGACCTGAAATACTTCATGACCAAACCATCGGAGTTCCCCTTCTTCCAGGGCGTGTCGCTCGATTTCTCGCTGTCCAACCCGTATGTGGTCGTCGGCCTGTTCGTCGGCGGCCTGCTGCCCTATCTGTTCGGTTCGATGGGCATGATGGCGGTCGGCCGCGCCGCCGGCTCCGTGGTGCTGGAGGTGCGCCGCCAGTTCAAGGAAATCGCCGGTATCATGGAGGGCACCGCGAAGCCCGATTACAGCCGGGCGGTCGACCTGCTGACCAAGGCGGCCATCAAGGAGATGATCATCCCCTCCATGCTGCCGGTGTTTGCCCCCATCGTCCTTTACGCCGTGGTTTATCTGGTCGCCGGCAAGTCCGCGGCCTTCGCGGCGCTTGGGGCAATGCTGCTGGGCGTGATCGTCACCGGCCTGTTCGTTGCGATCTCGATGACGTCCGGCGGCGGCGCCTGGGACAACGCCAAGAAGTTCATCGAGGACGGCAATTACGGCGGCAAGGGATCCGAGGCCCACAAGGCCGCCGTGACCGGCGATACGGTCGGCGATCCCTACAAGGACACCGCCGGCCCGGCCGTCAACCCGATGATCAAGATCACCAATATCGTTGCGCTGCTGCTGCTCGTGGCGCTTGCGCACTAGGCGAGCGGTCTTCGAAAATCTTCCCCGGCGGTGCCAACCGCCGGGGTTTTTCTTGTTGGGCGGCGTATTCCGCCCGGCATGCGCCGAAAACCTTCTATTCCTCAGAGCCTTGGCCGCTGAAGCGTCCGATATTGCCGAACAGTTGCTCGAACAGCCCGAGCTTGCGTCCGGCGGATGGCGTCTCGCGCTCGACCAGGGCGATCTCGCGACCGTGCGACTTGTCGAGCCGGGAGATCTTGTCGACGCGACCGTCGGCGCCGTAGCGAATGATCAGCACCTGCTGTTCGACGGTCTTGCGCCGGAAGAAGGCGTATTGCTCGGTGCGACGCCCGATATAGTACCAGACGTCGTCATCGAACGTGCTGACGACCGACGGCGACCCCAGGACGCTGCGCACGTCTTCACGCCCGTGGACGCCGGGGACGACGACAGAGATCAACTCTTGCGAGGGGATGTTGCCGCGGGTCGCGTATCTCGGCTCGCAGGCGGTCGCGGCAAGCACGGCCAGCGTGCCGGCCAGCAGTACACATGCGGTTCTCGTGGCACGGGTTGTGGACAAATTCAAACCACCTTCGCTCCGGCGGCCCGCCGGACGGCACCGCAAATCTGTTGATTCGGGGGCTGTTTCACCCCATTTTCGGGACTGAGATAATCACCGAATGGAACGCCAAGTCAATGCCGCCGGCAGGGTGCCGCGCGATGCGTTGTGCGGGAGCCGGATGAGACCGCCGATGCCGATTTCCCTCAAACCCGTTTTCGCGTGGGCGTCGCACAAGCACGGCGCGCGGCGGCTTTACGGGGCGATCGTCGACCATGCGCGCAGCCCCGGGTTCTACGAGCAACTCGGCGTGCCCGATACCGTGACCGGCCGCTATGCCATGGTTGCGCTGCATGTCTTCGTCGTCATGGACCGGCTCGGGCGTGCCGACGGGCAGGGCAAAGCATCGCAGGCCCTGGTCGATGTCATGGTCGACGACCTCGATCGCAACCTGCGCGAGATGGGCGTCGGCGACCTCAGCGTCGGCAAGCGCGTCAAGGCGCTAATGGGGCATTTCTATGCCATGGCGGCGGCATGTCGCGACGGGTTGGACCGCGGCGACGCGGTGTTGGGCACGGTTTTGAGCGACTTCCTGTACGGCGGCGAAGCCCCGCCGCAATCCGTCTTGACGGCGATGACCGCGTATCTTCGGGCCTGCGTTGCAGACCTTGCCGACCAGGCCGGCGAAGATATCTCGGACGGTCGGATCCACTTTCCCGGGCCACCGCAGCTGCAGGGCCGATGAAGGCAGGGGTCCAGCCCGAGTTTCCGCGCCGCGTCTCGCTCGATGAGCTGGAAGCAGGGGAAGTGCGCCGCACCGTCGAGGCAGACGAAGACGAGCGAGCGGCGCTTGCCGGCCGGTTCGACCTGATCGCGATCGACACGCTTGGCGCAGACGTCCGCCTGCGGCGCATTCCCGGCGGTCCGCTCGTGCGGGTCGCGGGCCGACTGACCGCCGATGTGGTGCAGCGCTGCGTCGTGACGCTGGCGCCGGTTCCGGTGCATATCGAGGAGGACTTCGTCGAGACCTTTGGGCCGCCGGGATATCGATCGCCGGAGCAGGAAACCGATGCGGACCTGCCCGAGGTGTTCGACGATGACAGCATCGATCTCGGCGAGCTTGCGGCACAGCTGCTGCTGCTGTCGCTGAACCCGTACCCGCGCGCGCCCGGCGCCGAGGCGATGCAACAGGCCGGACCTGAGGGCGTCGGCGATCGGGCCCGACCGTTCGCCGGCCTCGGCGAAATGATGCAGAAACGACGAAAATAACCGGGTTGTCGCTTGCCGTCGGCGCGGAATATGATTATGTAACCCGGCGATTTTTCAGAGCCCCGAATTGGCAACAACGACTAGGTTTGGTTCATGGCCGTTCCGAAGCGAAAAGTCACGCCGTCCCGCCGCAATATGCGACGCGCACATGATGCCTTGAGCAACGCCGCATACGCCGAATGCCCCAATTGTGGCGAGCTGAAGCGCCCGCACCACGTCTGTTCGGCCTGCGGTTCCTACGACGGGCGCGAGGTTGTCGAGCCGGAATCGGTCTGACCCTTTGCGTTCGGCGGCGGCACTGGGGGGCGCACCGTGACGGACAGGATCGTCATCGCGCTCGACGGCATGGGCGGCGATTCCGCACCCGAAATGGTAGTGGGCGGCGCCGCGCGTGCGCGCCGCAATATGCCCGAAATCGAGTTTTTGCTGTTCGGCGATGAACAGCGCCTCGAGCCGCTGGTCCGGCGCCGCAAGTCGCTGTCCGGCGCGGTCGAAATCCGCCATACCGACCAGGTCGTCAAGGGTGACGACAAGCCGTCGGTGGCGCTGCGCGGTGCCCGCGAATCGAGCATGCGCAAGGCGATCGACGCCGTCAAGGAGGGCGAGGCGGTGGCCGCCGTTTCGGCCGGCAACACGGGCGCCCTGATGGCCATGTCGAAATTCGTGTTGAAGACGATCGAGGGCATCGACCGGCCGGCGATCGTACGGTCCGTGCCGACGGTCAACGGGCAATGCTGCGTGCTCGATCTGGGCGCCAACGTGCAATGCAGCCCGGACCACCTGGTTCAGTTCGCCGTCATGGGAGAGGTGTTCGCGCGCACCGTCCTCGGCGTCGACCGGCCGACCATCGGGCTGATCAATATCGGGATCGAGGAAATCAAGGGCCATGAAGAAGTGCGGGAGGCCGCGGCGATGTTGCGCGAAACCCCGCTGCCGATCACCTTTACCGGCTTCATCGAGGGCAACGATATCTCCTCGGGCCGGGTCGACGTCGCCGTGACGGACGGCTTTACCGGCAATGTCGGGCTCAAGATCGCCGAGGGAACGGCCAAGCTGATGGCGAGCTTCCTGCGCGATGCGTTCCGCAGCAGCTGGCGCGCCCGGCTCGGCTATCTGTTGGCGCGGCCGGCGCTTGCCGTGATGCGCGAACGCACCGACCCGCGCTATTACGACGGTGCCATTCTCGGCGGCCTCAACGGGATCGTGGTCAAGGCGCATGGCGGGACCGACGCGCTCGGGTTCTCCAACGCGATCGGCGTCGCGGCCGAGATGGCGATCAACGGATTCGTGGACAAGATACGCGACGATTTCGAACGGCTGAAGAACAGCGCCGTGCCGGTGAGCGATCAGGAGCCGGTCGCGTAGATGAGACGATCGATCGTTGCCGGATGTGGCGCCTATCTGCCGGAGCGGATCGTCACGAATGACGAGCTGGCTGCGCGCGTCGACACCTCGGACGAGTGGATCTCCCAGCGCACCGGGATCCGCCAGCGGCACATCGCGGCCGACGGCGAGCTGACCTCGGATCTGGCGCTCGCGGCTTCGCGTTCGGCGCTTGCCCGCGCTGGAATGACGGGCAGCGATCTCGACGTCATCGTGCTGGCCACGGCGACACCGGACAACACCTTCCCCGCCACTGCCACAAGGGTGCAGGCCGGGCTCGGCAACACCGCCGGCGCGGCGTTCGACGTGCAGGCGGTGTGCACGGGCTTCATCTATGCGCTCACCATGGCGGACAACATGATCCGGCTGGGCCAGGCGAATACCGCCCTGGTGATCGGCGCCGAGGTGTTCAGCCGGATACTCGACTGGAACGACCGCACGACCTGCGTGCTGTTCGGCGACGGCGCCGGCGCGGTCGTGTTGCGGGCCGGCGAAGGGGAGGGCACGAACCGCGACAGGGGTGTCCTGTCGACGCACATCCACTCCGACGGCGCCAACTACGAAGCGCTTTACGTCAATGGCGGCCCGGGCAGCACGGGCACGGCCGGCGTCGTCCGCATGGCCGGGCGTGAGGTCTACAAGCAGGCGGTGATTCGTATGGCCGAATGCGTCGAACACGCGCTCGGCACCAACGGGCTCGGACACGAGGATATCGA
>JBFGQV010000064.1:0-15283 GCA_041563955.1 Alphaproteobacteria bacterium
GCGTGGTGCGCGGCGGCGCGGCGGCCTCCCTGTCGCTCATCCGCGAGATCGAATCGCATGGCGTCGAGTTCCTGCACGGCTGGGGGCTGACCGAGACCAGCCCGGTGGCGACGACCTGCCTGACCAGCTCCGTGCCGGCCGCGCTCGGGACGGAGGAGCGGCAGCGCTACAAGCTGAAGCAGGGGCGGCCGCTGTTCGGGGTCGAGATGCGGCTGGCCGGCGACGACGGCAGGGAGGCGCCACATGACGGCGCCGCCGGCGGCGAAGTGCTGCTGCGCGGCAATACCGTGGTCAGCGGCTATTTCGGCGATCCCGAGGCTGGCCGCGAGGCGTTCGACGCCGACGGCTGGTTCCGCACCGGCGACATCGGCACCATGGACGAGCACGGCGCGCTGCAGCTCACCGACCGGGCCAAGGACCTGATCAAGTCGGGCGGCGAATGGATCAGCTCGATCGACCTGGAGAACGCAGCGCTCGGCCACCCAGGCATCGCGGCCGCCGCGGCGATCGCGATCCCCCACCCGAAATGGGACGAGCGGCCGCTGCTGGTCGTCGTGCCGGCGGGAGGCCAGCAGCCCACGCGCGAGGAGATCCTCGACTTCCTGCGGGACAAGGTCGCGACCTGGTGGCTACCCGACGATGTCGCATATGTCGAGTCGATGCCGATGACCGCGACGGGAAAGGTCTCCAAGCGCCAGCTTCGGGAGCGGTTCCGCGATTACCGGCTGCCGACGGCCTGACCCGCGGCGCATCGGGCTTGCCTACGGAAAGCGGGTGGGGGATAAGGCGACGGCGACGGCCCACTGGAGATCCGTTACATGCGTCTTGCAGACCGCTTCGATTGGGGGGCCCGGACCTACGTCATGGGCATCCTGAACATCACGCCGGACTCGTTCTCCGGCGACGGGCTGCGTCTCGACGATGCGGGGACCGTCGACCGGGCGCTGGCGCAAGCGGCGGATTTCGCGGAGGCCGGCGCCGATATTCTCGATATCGGCGGCGAGAGCACACGGCCCGGCGCAACGCCGCTCAGCGCGGAGGACGAAAAGCGGCGGGTGCTGCCGGTGATCGAGGCGATCGCCCGGGACCTGCCCGATGCCGTCGTCTCGATCGATACCTTCAAGGCCGAGGTCGCGGCCGCGGCGCTCGACTGCGGCGCCCATATCGTCAACGATGTCTGGGGCCTGCGCGCCGATCCCGCGCTCGGACCGCTGGCCACCGCCCGCGGCGCGCCGGTGATCCTGATGCACAACCGCAGCCGGCCGAGCGCGGTCGTCGTGGACCGGCTCGGCGGCAGTTACCTTGGCGCCGAATACGACGATTTCCTCGAGGACGTCGCCTCGGAACTGATCGGCCTTGCGCAGGGCGCGCTGGCCGCCGGCATACCGCGCGACCAGATCATCCTCGATCCCGGCATCGGCTTCGGCAAGACCGTGGCGCAGAACATGACCCTGGTCAATCGCCTCGACCGCTTCAAGGCGCTGGGCTACCCGCTTCTCTCGGGGCCGAGCCGCAAGAGTTTCATCGGCCGCGTCCTCGACCTGCCGGTCGATGAGCGGCTCGAGGGGACCGCGGCGACGGTCGCCCTGTCGATCGTTCGCGGCGCCGATATCGTGCGGGTGCACGACACCAGATCCATGGTCCGCGTGGCCCGCATGACCGATGCGCTGCTGCGCGCCCGGCCGGACGACGCGACGCCATGACCGTCGTCTACATCGCGCTCGGCAGCAATCTCGGCGACCGCGCCGCCAACCTCGAGGCCGCGATCGCGGCCCTGCCGCCGGCCGTGGCGGTGACCCGCCGGTCGCCGGTCTACGAGACCGACCCGGCCTACGTCACCGATCAGCCGGCGTTCCTCAACATGGTGCTGTGCGGCGAAACCGAGCTCGGGCCGCAAGACCTGCTGCAGCACCTCAAACGGATCGAGCGCGATCTCGGGCGGACGCGCGGCCGCCGGTACGGACCGCGGCTCATCGACCTCGACATCGTCTTCTTCGGCAGCCGGATCGTCCAGTCCCCGGGACTCGTCATCCCGCATCCGCGGCTCGCAGAGCGGGCCTTCGTGCTGAAGCCGCTGGCCGACATCGCGCCTGCCCTGACCCATCCGGGCACGGGCGAGTCCGTTCTGGACATGCTGGGCCGGCTCGATGCCGGCACGGGCGCGATACGCGGCGGGTGCGATTCGGTCGCCTGACCGACCCGGCGCCAGCCGGCATTGTGTCGCCAAGCAGCATATTGCGAGATGTCCCGTGCCAAGAGAAACAGAAATGGCGACGGAATATTTGCTGTCTAGTTGGTCCGGTGTGCATGTTCTGCGGTTTCGGTCATCGATTTCACGGAAATGTGATTGAAAAAATATGGGCGGGCTTCTCGATCATGCGCCCGCGCCTTGTATGGCGCGGGATTCGAGCCGCTGTAATTAAATTTTTGTTAAACTTTATACTTTATTTTACTCACAGATGCCTGAATTTCGGTGTTGGTGCGACTGGCGTACGGCGGCGGTCCGGCCCGAGATCCGGCTGAAGTTGTTGCAGTGCAGCAAATTCTTCGGTAGGTTTGTGCACTGCAACAAAATTGATGTGTACTTGAGCTAGAGGACTGGACATGGCTTCCAGAGAAAGGGCTCCGGAGGGGCCCGCAACCACCACGGATTACGGCGCCGCCGGAAGGTGGCTGCGCGACCTGCGGTGCTATTGGCAACTCACCCAGGCGGAACTGGCCGAGCAGGCGGGAATACCCGATCCGGCCATCATCGAGTGGATTGAGAGGGGTGAGATTCGCCCGCCGGCATTCGTCTATGCCGCGTATGCGCGCGCCTTCGGGATGGATCGCAAGGAATTCACCAAGAACTGCGTTCACTATTACGGCGAAACCGGCACCGCGGCCGCCGCGTGAAGCCCGCGGCCGGTTTCACGGCCGCGGCGCAGAGTCCCCCTGATTCAGAACCTGTCTTCCGGCAGCGCCATGACGGCCTCGCCACCGGCCGTGACGGTGGTCGCAAGGCCCGCGGTCTGCGGCAGCATCTGTTCCGCATAGAAGCGCGCGACGGTGATCTTGTCCGTCAGGCGGACGCCGTCGCCGCCCCCGCCTTCGAGGATTTCCGCGCAATGCAGCCCGGCGCGGGCGAGCATGGCGCCGCCGGCGACGACGCCGAACAGCCGAAGATAATGGGTGGCGCAGGCCAGCGCATCGACCGTGCGTTTCGGCCCCGCGTCGAGCAGCCACTGGGTCGCGCTGTCCAGCGCGTCCACGGCGGTGGCGAAGTGGCGCCGGATGATGGCGATATCGTCTTCCGAGCGCGCATTCATGCCGTTGATCAGGGCTTGAAGCTCCTCGATGTATTCAAGGGCGGCCGCGCCGTCGTCGCGCAAGATTTTGCGGAGCACCAGATCGATCGCCTGGATACCGTTGGTGCCCTCGTAGATCGGGGCGATCCGGGCGTCGCGGTAATGCTGTGCGGCGCCGCTTTCCTCGATGTAACCCATGCCGCCGTGCACCTGCACGCCGATCGACGCGACCTCGACGCCAACATCGGTGCACCAGGCCTTGACCACCGGCGTCAGCAGGCCGACCCGTCGTTCGGCATAGGCGCGCCAGCCCTCCTCCTCATGACGTTTCGCGATGTCGAGCATTGCCGCCAGATCGTAGGTGACGGCGCGCATGGCCTCGGTCTGCGCGCGCATCGTGAGCAGCATGCGGCGCACATCGGGGTGGCCGATGATCGTGCCGCTGCCACCTGCCGGCGGCTTGCCTTGCACGCGTTCGCGGGCATAGGCGCGGGCCTGCTGATAGGCCCGTTCGGCGATCGCGACCCCCTGCAGGCCGACGCTGAGCCGGGCGTTGTTCATCATCGTGAACATGTACTCCATGCCGCGGTTTTCCTCGCCCACGAGGTAGCCGACCGCGCCCTCGTTGTCGCCATAGGCCATCACGCAGGTGGGACTGCCGTGAATGCCGAGCTTCTCCTCCAGCGAAACGCATCGCACGTCGTTGCGGCCCCCCCGCGTTCCGTCGGCGTTGACCAGGAACTTCGGGACGATAAACAGCGATATGCCCTTGGTTCCCTCCGGTGCGCCGGCGGTGCGCGCCAGCACCATGTGCACGATGTTCTCGGACAGATCGTGCTCGCCATAGGTGATGAAGATCTTCTGGCCGCGGACCAGGTAATGCTCGCCCGCGGGCTCCGCCTTGCATTTCAGCGCGCCGACATCGGATCCGGCTCCCGGCTCGGTCAGGTTCATCGTGCCGGTCCATTCGCCCGAGACCAGCTTCGGCAGCCATGTCGCCTTCTGAGAGTCGGAGCCATGCGCGGTGAGCAGTTCGACGGCGCTCTGCGTCAACAGCGGGCACAACGCCCAGGACATGTTGGCCGATTGCCAGATCTCCTGCAGCGCGATGGCCACCAGCCACGGCAGTCCCTGGCCGCCGTGATCGGGATCGAAGGGCACCGCGTTCCAGCCGCCCCCGACAAACGCATCATAGGCTTCCGTCCAGCCCTGCGGAGTATGCACCACGCCGTTCTCATAGGTCGCGCCGCCCGCCTGATCCGCCGCATGGTTGAACGGCGCCAGCCGTTCGCGCGCCAGTTTGCCGGCCTCTTCCAGAATTGCATCGACCAGATCTGCTGTCGCATCTTCCAGCCCCTGCAACCGGTTGACGGTCTCGAGAGCGCCCATCTCCCGCAGAAGGAACCGCATATCCCCGAGCGGGGCGTCATACGATGTCATGCCGTGGTCTCCCGCAAAAGGTATGGTTATTGCGGACCGGGCCGGCGAGTGCAAGCCCCGTTGCCGGACCGGCGCGGCAGCCGTGGCAAGCGAACGCGTGACTGTGGCCCCGTGGTCATCTATCGTTGCCTTCAGACACGAAATCGAGGATGCGAACAGGGGATGGGTGCCGGGGCCAAAACGCCGGAGCAAGCTCGAACGGCGGGCAGGCCGGCGTCGGCGGGGTCCGTCGAATCCGCGCCACATAGCATCGCGCAGCGGGTTCATGCGGCGCGGGTTCGCCTGCTGTACTCTGGTCTGCGCCTGCTTGTCGTCGGCAATCTGGCCAACGCCGCCATTCTAGCCGCCGTTCATCGCAATGTGGTCGAGCCGGGCATTTTGCTCGGTTGGCTCGGTTTCCTTCTTCTCAGCATGGTCTGGCGGGCCATCCTGACCCGTCGGTTCACGGCCGCGGATCCGGAGGACGCGGCGATGCCGGTGTGGGCCAGGAGATACGTAGTGGCCACGGCGTGGACCGGCGTCGCATGGGGCCTCGCCGGCGTGTTCCTGCTGCCGGGCGCACCGCCCACGCACCAGATCGTCACGGCCTTCGTGCTTGGCGGCGTCGCCGCCGGCGCCGTCACCAGCCTGTCGCCGGTCTTCGCCGCCTACGTGGCCTATGTGGTGCCGACGCTGGTCCCGGTCGCCGTCCAGTTCCTGCTGATGGGCGGCGAGACCGGCTACGGCATGGCCGCCATGTATGCGTTGTTCCTGGCGTATCTTTTGAAGGTCGGCCTGTCGCAGGGCGAAGATCTCGAGCGCACGCAGCGGCTGGCGATCGAGAAGGAAAGCCTGGTCGTGGACCTGACCCGGCAGAAGGAGGTCGCGGAGCGGCTCAACGCGGAACTGCGGCGGCAGGTCGCGGAGCGCGAGAATATCGCCGTCCACTTGCGCGAACGCGAGGCCAGTCTCGCCAACGCACAGCGGATCGCCGGCCTGGCCAGTTGGGAGTGGGATCTGCGGACGAACAGGATCCGCGGCTCGGAAGAGGCGTACCGTATCTTCGCGATCGATCGCACGGTCGAGAGCATCTCCTTCGAGGAGTTCATGGAGATGGTGCATCCGGATGACCGCGATGCGGTGAGCCAGGCGGTCCAGCGGTCGCTGGACAACAAAGAGATCTACAGCGTCGAGCACCGCGCGATCGCGGCGGACGGGACCGCACGGGTGGTGCACCAGCAGGGCGAGGCCGTGTTCGACGACGCCGGCAACGCGATCCGCATGGCCGGTACGACCCATGACATCACCGAGCAGCACCGCACGCGAGAAGAGCTGCGCGCGGCGACGATGCGCGCGGAAGAGGCCAGCCGTGCCAAGTCACGGTTCCTCGCCAATATGAGCCACGAATTCCGCACCCCTCTGAACGCGATCATCGGGTACAGCGAGATCCTGAAGGAAGACGCGATCGAGCAGGGGCAGACGTCCAGCGTGACCGACCTGGAACGGATCAGGTCCGCCGGCCGGCACCTGCTGGCGCTCGTCAACGAGGTGCTCGACCTGTCGAAGATCGAGGCCGGCAAGACGGAACTGTTCATCGAATCGTTCGACGTCAAGGACATGGTCGAAGACGCCGTGGCGACGGTCCGCGAGCTCGTGGAAGCGAACGACAACCGGCTCACGCTGCATTGCCAGCCGCGGCTCGGCCGCATGTCCGCGGACGCTTTACGAGTCCGGCAAATGCTCTATAACCTGCTATCAAATGCGGGGAAATTCACGGAGCACGGCGAGGTTCGGGTGACGGTAACGCGGATCGGCGAACGGGGCCGGGTGGCGCCGGAAGGCTGGATCGTGATCGCGGTATCCGATACGGGGATCGGTATGCCGCAGGATCAGGTCGACCGCGCATTCGAGGCGTTCGGCCAGCTGGATCCATCGACGACGCGACGGCACGGCGGGACCGGTTTGGGATTGGCAATAACAAAGCATTACTGCGAGATGATGGGTGGCGCGATATTGGTAACGAGCGAACCGGGCAAGGGCAGCACCTTCACGCTTCGGCTTCCGACCGTGGTCGAACCGGCGGAGGCCGATTCCGCGCAGGTCTGCGCTTGACGGGTCCAATGTAATGGCGGCCGGCAATAGCGCCTTCGTGGCGGATCGCGTCCAGCTGATCTTCAGCGATTCCTGGGCGAGTCTGCCGATCAATGCGATCAATGCCGGGATCGTGGCACTGGTGCATCGCGATGTCCTGCCGGCGCACGTCCCCGTCATCTGGTTCCTGTTCATCATCTTCGTCGTCGGCTTGCGTGTCGGGCTCTACCTCTGGTACCGCAATGCGACGGTGACCGAGGAAAACGCCCCCATCTGGGTTCACCGCCTCATGTTCGTCCTGGCGCTGACCGGCGCGGGGTGGGGCATTGGCGGGGTCGTCATGATGTTTCTGGCGCCGCCGATCTATCAGGTGCTGATCGCGTTCGTGCTCGGCGGCATGGCGGCGGGCGGCATGCCGAGCCTATCGCGGATCTTCTCGGCCTATGTCGTGTTCGTCGTTCCGCTGCTGCTGCCGGCCATCCTTTATTTCGCCTTGCAGGGAACCGAACTCGACCTCTCCGTTGCGGTGATGGGCATTTTGCTGCTGTCGTTCCTTTTGGCGATGGGCCGGCGGCAGGAGACCAACATCGTCAGCTCGATGTGGGTGGCCAAGGAAAACCGCAATCTCGTGCAGGACCTTCGCCGCGAAATCGCCGAACGCGAACAGGTCGAATCCCGGTTGCGCCGTCGCGAACACACGCTGGCGCGGGCCCAGCGGATTGCGCAGATGGGCAGCTGGGAATGGGACGTCGAAAACGATCAGATCACGTCGTCGCCGGAGGACAACAGGCTGTTCGGGCGCCACGACGACGCGCCGCCACACAGTTTCGACGCGGCGCTGCAGGCGGTCCACCCCGACGATCGCAAGCGAATCGAAGAGGTCAAGCGACGGGCCGTGGACGAAGGCACGGCCTACAGCTGCGATTACCGGATCCTCATGCCCGACGGCAGCGAACGCGTGATCTTCGAGCAGGCCGATGTCACCTGCGACCAGGCCGGCCGCGCCATACTCGTCACCGGCATCAACCTCGACATCACCGACCGCTACCGCGCCCAGGAGCGATTGCGCGGCGCGATGCACGAGGCCGAGGCGGCGAGCGAGGCGAAATCCCAGTTCCTGGCGAACATGAGCCACGAGCTGCGGACACCCCTGAACGCGATCATCGGCTACAGCGAAATTCTCAAGGAGGACGCGCTGGAGCGCGGCGCGTCATCGTTCATCCCGGATCTCGAGAAGATCAATGTCGCGGGCCGCCACCTGCTGGAACTCATCAACGACGTACTCGACCTGTCGCGCATCGAAGCGGGTCGCGCCGAGCTCGTGCTCGAAACCGTCGACCTGCTCCCCGTCGTGAACGAGGTGGCGGAGACGGTCCAGCCACTGGTGTCGTTGAACAACAACAGGTTTGCGCTCGACTGCCCGGACGATATCGGGGAAATGTACACCGACGTCACGAAGCTCCGGCAGATCCTCTTCAACCTCCTGTCGAATGCGTCGAAATTCACCGAGAGCGGGGACATCGGGCTGCGGGTCTCGCGTTTCGCCGACGAGGCCAAGGCGGGTGGGGCGGAGTGGATCCGCTTCGTCGTCTCGGATACCGGCATCGGCATTGCGCCGGAGGACCAGGATTCGGTCTTCATGGCCTTTGAACGCAGCGAAGCGGGCCGTGCCTCGCGGTATGACGGTACGGGCCTGGGCCTGGCGATCTGCCGGCATTATTGCGAAATGATGGGCGGCGTGATCTCCGTCGAGAGCGGAGAGGGCAGGGGCTCGGCATTCACTGTCCGACTGCCCGCCGTCACGCCGGACGAACAGCCAGCCGACGTCATGACCGCCGAATAGTCCGGGCCGTTGCGGCCGCCTCCCACAGCCGGTCGGCGCGGCGCATGGGGAAACCGGTCGGCCGCAACGCCTGATGGCATCGATCCGACCGAATACGCGCCGTTAACATGAAATTGACGCCTTTAGGCTAGGATCCCGCTGAGCAGCCCCGCGTCCGCGTTGTGACGATGCGGGCCGGCTCTGTTGTCGCAACAGCTAGGGGTACCTGTGCGGGTTGGCGCCTGGACGAAAACAGATGAGCGCGCAAGAGTCCGATAAGGTCTTTGTCGAACAGATTCGCCTGGTCTATTCCGGCGTTCTGTACGCGACGCTTGTCACGCTCTCCGCAACGGCACTGCTTATTTTCGGACAGGGCGGCAGCGAACATGCGCCGGCACTCAAGGGCTGGGCGGCATATATGGCGGTCGTGCTGGGCATGTGGCTTGCGCTGACCTGGCGCTTCAACGTGGCCGGCACGCGGCACATCGATCGGCCGGCGGGCTGGAACCTCCTGTATCTGATCACGGTCGCGGCGATCGGGGCGGGGTGGGGTATGGCAGGCGTCCTGTTCCTGCCCACCGATTCGGTTGCCCAGCAGTTCCTGACCGCGTTCCTGCTGGCCGCGATCGCCGCCGGCAGCACGACGATCCTGGCCGCGAGCTTTCCCGCATGCGTGATCTTCATCGTCCTGACCCTGGCCCCGATCACGCTATACAGCGCCGTTCTGGGCGGCGAGACCGGGACCATCATCTCGCTGCTGTGCGCTGTCCTGCTGGTGTTCGGCCTGGTTCTCAGCCGCCGTCAGCATGTCGTGCTGATCCGCTCTGTCCGGCTTGCGTTCGACAATGCGAAGCTGGTTGCCGACCTGACCGAGTCGAAGGAGCGGGCCGAGCGGCTCAACGCCGAGTTGACGCGCAAGGAGAAGACGCTCTCTCAGGCACAGCGCATCGCCCGCGTCGGAAGCTGGGAGTGGGACATCGTCAGGGACGAAATCCGGGGCTCCGAGGAGGCCTACCGCATCTTCGGCGACGATCGCCCGGCGCCATTCATCACCTTTGCGCAGTTTCTGGATGCCGTGCATCCCGAAGACCGCGACCTCGTTTCCGACTCGATCCGCGGGTCCGTCGATCAGGGCACACCGCTCAGCATCGAGCACCGCCTGATCCGCGCGGATGGCGAAGAGCGCGTCCTGCTGGAGCAGGGCGAACTGAAGTGCGACTCCCAGGGCGCGCCGTACAAGATGATCGGGGTGACGCACGACATCACCGAACGCCACCGGATGGAGGAGGAACTTCACAACGTGACCTATGCGGCCGCGGCGGCCAGCCGCGCGAAATCGCAGTTCCTGGCGAATATGAGCCATGAGCTGAGGACCCCGCTGAACGCCATCATCGGGTACAGTGAGCTGCTTCGCGAAGAGGCCGAGGACCGCGGTGATACCGAAACGGTGCCCGACCTGGACCGGATCGCCAAGGCCGGAAAGCACCTGCTGTCGCTGGTCAACGAGGTGCTCGACCTGTCCAAGATCGAGGCCGGCAAGACCCTGCTGAACGTGGACCGATTCGACATCTCGGTGCTGGTCAGCGAGGTCGTCGATACGGTCAGGCCGCTGATCGGCGCAAACGGCAACCGGATCGTCGTGGAATGCCCGGACGACGTCGGGACGATGCAGTCCGATGCGACCAAGCTGCGCCAGGTGCTGTTCAATCTCCTGTCCAATTCGGCGAAGTTCACGTCCAGCGGCGAAATTCGCATTGCCGTCTCGCACAAGGACGGCAACCCGGAGACCGGGAGCACGAAACGGTATGTGTTCCAGGTTTCGGACACCGGGCGGGGCATCGCGCCCGAACAGATCGAGGCCGCCTTCACGCCGTTCGAGCAGACCGATTCCTCGAGCGAGGCGAGCCTGGGAGGCACCGGGCTGGGTTTGCCGATCTGCCGGCACTACTGTGCCCTGATGGGCGGGACGATCGCGCTGGAGAGCGAGGTTGGCGGCGGCAGCACGTTTACCGTCCAGCTGCCCGCGGAGATCGGCCCGCAGGAGCCGGTGCGGCCCGCTCAGGCGCGGATGGTGGGATAGCGTCATGGCCGATCCCGTCACGCCGGCCGAGGGGACCGCGGCGCGCCGCGCCGTGCCCGGGGGCGCAATATATGAGAAAAATTAACGAATTGGCCCGACAATTGCAGACGGTCAGAGCACCTTCCTGGAAAGGTCACGAGGCGCCGTGGTCGTATTCATGAATGCTGCTCAGGATTCGGCGCCGCTGAATCTGGTGAGCCTGCGTTTCGCCGACGAGCACCTCGAGCGCCGGTTCCTGCGGCTGCATCTGGTCGGATCCCTCTGGGTGATCCGCCTGGGCCTGTTCTGCGGCACCGTCCTCTACGCCATTTTCGGCATTCTCGACGCCTATGTCGGCGGAGCGGCGACGGAGCGACTCTGGTTTATCCGGTTCGGTCTCGTCGTCCCGCTCATGACCGCAATCGTCATTCTGACCTATACCGATGTCTTCCTGCGGCTCTCCCAGTTCCTGCTCGGCTTCGCCGTATTCATCTCCGGCTTCGGCATCGTCGCGATGACGGCCGTCGCGCCGCCGCCGGTCAGCCACTGGTACTATGCGGGCCTGATCATGGTGGTGATCTATGCGTCCAGCATCATACGGCTTCACCATACCTATTCGCTGGGCATATCGATCCTGCTTGTCGGGCTCTACCATGTGTCGGCGCTGGTCGTGAATCCGCTGCCCAACGACGTCTATGTCAGCAACACGTTCTTTCTGACGATGTCGGTCGCGGTCGGGGCGATGACCAACTACCTGCAGGAGTTCTTCATCCGCACCAAGTTCATGCAGACGAAGCTCCTGTCCTCCGAAAAGATGCGTTCGGACGAGTTGTGGCGCCGCTCCGAGCAATTGAACCGGGATCTGCAGCAGAAGCAGAATGCGCTGGCGCGGGCGCAACGCATCGCGCGGCTCGGCAGCTGGGACTGGGATCTTGCGAGCAACGAGTTCGTGATATCCGATGAGGCCCGCCGGATTTTGGGCTTTGAGAAGGATCACGATCGCATAAGCTTCGCCGCGCTGCTTGCCGTCGTGCACCCGGCGGATCGCGACCGGGTCGGCCATGTGCTGCGGTCCGCGATCGACGCAAGACGACCGGAGAAATTCGAACACCGCATCATGCTGCCGGGTCGTGAGGTGCGCGTCCTTCAGCAACAGGTCGAACTCAGCGTTGATGCCGACGGCATGCCGGCGATGATGAGTGGCGCCATGCTCGACGTCACCGAGCGCAGCAGGATAGAGGAGAACCTGCGCGCCGCGACGCTGGCGGCGGAAACGGCGAACCGCGCCAAATCCCAGTTCCTGGCCAATATGAGCCACGAGCTGCGGACGCCACTGAACGCCATCATCGGCTACAGCGAGCTGTTGAGCGAGGATGCCAGCGACAAGGGGGACACGTCGGTGCTGGAGGATCTGGACCGCATCAACACCGCCGGCCGGCATCTGCTGTCGCTGGTCAACGACGTGCTCGACCTGTCGAAGATCGAAGCGGGCAAGGCCGAGCTGGCGATCGAGGACTTCGAGATCGAGCCGCTGGTCGAGGAGGTCGTGTCGACCGTAACGCCGCTCGTCGAGCACAACGAAAACCGGCTGACCGTCGATTGCTCGAGCGATTTCGGCCGCATGCGGTCGGATCCGAGGAAGTTGCGGCAGGTCCTGTACAACCTGTTGTCCAACGCCGCCAAATTCACCATGAACGGAACCATCCACGTGCGTGTCTACCATTCCGACGACGAGGAGGGGACGCACCGCGGCGGAAACATGGTCTTCGTGGTGGCCGATACCGGGGCCGGCATCGCCCCGGACCAGATCGAGGCGGCCTTTAGCGCCTTCGAGCAGACCGATTCCTCGCGCGACTCGCCGCAGGCCGGCACCGGCCTCGGGCTGCCACTGTGCCGCCACTACTGCGCCATGATGGGCGGCAACATCGCCGTCGACAGCGAGCCCGGACGGGGCAGCACGTTTACGGTGCGACTGCCGGCCAGGCTCGGCAACGGCGAGGCGCAGGTCGAAGCAGATTCCGCCGACGGGGGCTTGGCGCGGCACCAGCGCCGGTACACCGGCTGATACCCCTTACTCTCACACCACCTTGCCGGGGTTCATGATCCCCTTCGGATCCAGCACCGCCTTGATCTGGCGCATCAGGTCGATCTCGACCCTGCTCTTGTAGCGGGTGATCTCCTCGCGCTTCAGCCGGCCGACCCCGTGCTCGGCGCTGATCGAGCCGCCGAGATCGGCGACGATGTCGTGCACGATACGGTTCATCCGCGGCCACTCGGCGATGTATGCGTCGCGGTCCATGCCTTCCGGTTGGGTGAGGTTGAGGTGGATGTTGCCGTCGCCGATATGGCCGAAGGGCAGCGGCCGGATGCCGGGCATCGCCGCCGTCACCGCGGCCACGGCGCGGCGGATGAATTCGGGCGAGCGGTCGGCCGGCACCGAGACGTCGTGTTTGATGCTGCCGCCCTCGTGGAGTTGCGCCTCGACGATCGCCTCGCGGATGCGCCAGAAGGCGGCGCGCTGCGCCTCCGACTGCGCGACGACCGCATCCTTGATCATGCCATTCTCGAACGCCGCCTCGAGGAAGGCGGTCATGTTCTCGGCCATGCCGCCATCCGGCCGCGCGCCGGAGAACTCGACGAGCACGTAGAAATCATGGGGCTCGGACAGCGGGTCGTTTACACCGTGGATGTGCTTGATGGCGAATTCCAGCGCCGGGCGCGGCATCAGCTCGAGAGAGGTCACCGCATCGCCGCTGGCGGTGCGCGCCGCGGCCAGCAGCGGGATCGCGGCGTCGAGGTCGCTCAGCGCGACGATCGCCGTCTGCACGTCCTTCGGCAGCGGGAACAGCTTGAGCACCGCGGCCGTGATGATGCCCAGCGTACCCTCGCCGCCGATGAACAGCTGTTTGAGGTCGTAGCCGGTGTTGTCCTTGCGCAGGCCGCGCAGCCCGTCCCACATCTGGCCGTCCGGCAGCACGACCTCGAGGCCCAGCACGAGGTCGCGCATGTTGCCGTAGTGGAGGACCGCCACGCCGCCGGCATTGGTGGAGATATTGCCGCCGATCTGGCACGAGCCCTCGGCGCCCAGGCTCAAAGGGAACAGCCGGTCGACCGCCTCCGCCGCCGCCTGGACATCGGCCAGCACGCAACCGGCCTCCACCGTCATCGTATAGTCCGCCGCGTCGACCACGCGGACCCGGTTCATGCGCGACAGGTTGAGCAGAATCTCGGCGCCGTGCTCGTGCGGCACGCCGCCGGCGACCAGCCCCGTGTTGCCGCCCTGCGGCACGATCGCGATGCCGTGCCCGGCGCACACCCGGACAACCTCGGCGACCTCCTGCGCCGAAGCGGGCCGCACCAGCAGCGCCGTCCTGCCGACGAACAGCCCGCGCCGGTCCAGCAGCAACGGCTCCAGCACCGCCGGATCCTCGCTCCAGCCCTTCGGCCCGACGATCGACTTGATCCGCTCCAGCGCCTCCGGCGCCGGCGGGGCCGCGGTGACGTCCGATGTCCTCCAGTCCGCCATGACGGGGAAGATTAGGGGGCGCCCCGCCGGCGGGCAAGGGCCGCGGCTTGCAGGGCCGCATGATTCGAGGAATCATGCGCCTGCCGACCGTCACGGGGATGGGGATAACGGACATGGCCGCGGACGCAACGCTGATCGCGAAGAGCGCGGTCGAGATCGTCGATCTGCTGCAGCGCGGCGCCGTCTCGCCGCTCGATCTGCTCGATACGCTGGAGCAGCGCCTGGCCATTGTCGAGCCGGCCATCAACGCGCTGCCGACGCTCTGTCTCGACCGCGCCAGGGACCATGCGCGGCGACTCATGGAAATGGCGCCGGGCGACCGCGGGATGCTGGCCGGGCTGCCGATCCCGATCAAGGACCTGGTGCCTGTGGCGGGCGTGCGCACCACCTTCGGCTCGCCGATCTTCGCGGACTTCGTGCCGGAGCAGTCGGAAAGCATCGTCACGCGGCTCGAGGGGCGCGGCGGCACCGTCTACGCGAAATCCAACACGCCGGAATTCGGGGCCGGCGGCCACACCTTCAACGAGGTCTTCGGCACCACCGCCAATCCGTGGAGCCCGGGCCGCTCGGCCGGCGGCTCGTCGGGCGGCGCGGCCGCCGCGCTGGCCAGCGGCTGCGCCTGGCTGGGCCATGGTTCCGACCTCGGCGGCTCCTTGCGCATCCCGGCCAGCTTCTGCGGCGTCGTCGGGCTGCGGCCCGCCCCCGGGCGCGTGCCGTCGGGGCCGGACGGCTATCCCTATGGCCTGATGGCCGTCGAGGGGCCGATGGCGCGCAACGTGACCGACGCGGCGCTGGCGCTCGACGCCATGACCGGGTGCGACGGAACCGTCCCCTTCGCCACGGCCGATTCCGGCGGCGCCTTCCTGGCCGCGGCGCGCGCGCCGCGCCGACCGGGCCGCCTCGCCTTCAGCCTCGATCTCGGCGTGACCCCGGTCGATCCCGCGGTCGAGGCGGTCGTCCGCCGCGCCGTCGCCGGGCTCGATGCGGTCGGGTTCGAGATCGTCGAGGCCGGCCCGGACCTTGCCGGCGCCGTCGAGGCCTTCCAGGTGCTGCGCGCCGTCGCCTATGCGGTCAGCAAC
>JBFGQV010000065.1:0-15119 GCA_041563955.1 Alphaproteobacteria bacterium
ATGCTCGGCCGGGCCAAGCGCGTGATCCTCAACAAGGACGAGACGACGCTGGTCGAAGGGGCGGGGGACCGGGCCGGCATCGAGGCGCGCTGCACCCAGATCCGCCACCAGATCGAGGACACGACCTCCGACTACGACAAGGAGAAGCTGCAGGAGCGGCTGGCCAAGCTGGCCGGCGGCGTTGCGGTGATCCGGGTCGGCGGCGCCACCGAGATCGACGTGAAGGAGCGCAAGGACCGCGTCGAGGATGCGATGCATGCGACCCGGGCCGCGGTCGAGGAGGGCATCCTGCCGGGCGGCGGCGTCGCCCTGCTCTATGCCGCCGCGGCGCTCGACCAGCTGAACCCCGCGAACGGCGACCAGAAGGTGGGCGTCGACATCGTGCGCCGCGCGCTGGCCATGCCGGCGCGCCTGATCGTCGAGAACGCGGGGCTGGATGCCTCGATCACCCTCGGCAAGCTGCTTGACCGGAATGACAGCGACGCAGGGTTCGACGCCCAGACAGGGACATACGTCAACATGCTGGAGGCGGGGATCATCGACCCGACCAAGGTCGTCCGCATCGCCCTGCAGGACGCGGCGTCGGTCGCCGGCCTGCTGATCACCACCGAGGCGATGGTGGCGGAGCACCCGAAGAAAGAGGAGGCCGCCCCACCGATGCCCGAAATGGCTTACTGAACGCGGCGGCGCGCGGTTTCTGCGAGCCAGGACGCGAAGGCCTGATCCTGCACGAGCAGGTGGTTGGCCAGCCAGACGCAGAGATAGTGATAGACGTCCCGCCGCGCGACCGCGGCATCGCCGCCGGCACGGTGCGTCGCCACGACGTCGTCGAGCCAGTTGCGGAACGCCGCGTGATATTTCCGGTGCTCTTCGAGGTCGGGATAGCCGGCCGCCTCGAGCAGACCTTCCTCAGTCTCGAAATGAGTCTCGGCATAGCGGCCGAGTCCGTCCAGCACCTCGGCCAGATCGCCATCGCCGCCAAGCTGGTTGACCAGTTCGATCAGCTGCCGGTGCTGGTCGTCCAGCAACTCGTTGCCGACGCCGTACGCGTCCTTCCACTCCATGCGCGCCATGGGCCCCTCGCCGCGACCCTCTCACATGGCCCGCCAAGCGCGCGGGCGCCGTTCGGCGGCGCCCGATATTTCTGATTGACCTTCTGACTAGCACGAACCGGCGTCCCGGGACAATCGGTTGCCGTGCCGTCTGACGGACGGCGCGGCGGGCCGATCCGCCTGTGGCGCGATTCCGCCTCGCCCGCAGCGCGGAGATCAGGCTCCCGCTGCGGCGCGCTTGTTCGCCATCGCCTGCCCGACCTTGGTGGCAAGATCGGCCTTGCGGAACGGCTTCTGCAGCAGCACGACGCCGTCGTCGAGGCGCCCGTGGTGCAGGATGGAATTGAGCGTGTAGCCCGACATGTAAAGGACCCGGAGCTCCGGCCGCCGTGCCGTCAGCGCCTCGGCCGTCTCGCGCCCGCTCATCTCGCCCTTCAGCACCACGTCGGTGACCAGCAGGGCGATGGGGCCGGCCGTATCCGACAGCTCCAGCGCGGTCTCGCCGTCCGGCGCCGCCAGCACCGAATAGCCCAGGCCCTTGAGCAGCGTGACCGTAACCTCGCGGACATCGGGATCGTCCTCGACGACGAGGACCGTTTCGCCGTCGCCCCTTGCATCGGCACCGTTGGCCGACGGCGCCGGATGTGCGGATACGGCCTCGTCGATGCGCGGCAGGTAGAGCCTGACGGTCGTCCCGCGGTCCGCCTCGCTGTCGATCTCGGCATAGCCGCCCGACTGCTTGCAGAACCCGAAGATCATCGACAGGCCCAAACCGGTTCCCTTGCCGATTTCCTTGGTGGTGAAGAACGGCTCGAACGCGCGTTCGCGGACATCGTCCGGCATGCCGGCGCCGGTATCGGTCACCGCGAGCATGACGTATTGCCCGGCGGCGACGTTGCCCGTGCGCACCGGCGAATCGAGATCACCCAGCTCCACATTCGCGGTCTCGATGGTCAAGCGGCCGCCGTTGGGCATGGCGTCCTGGGCATTCACCGCAAGGTTCAAAAGCGCCGCCTCGAGCTGACCGGGATCGGCGCAGGACTTCCAGAGGTCGTCCACGAGGACGGTGTCGACCTCGATCGTCTCGCCGAGCGTGCGGCCCAGCAATTCCATCATGTCGGATACCAGGCCGTTGAAATCGACGGCCTGGGGGGCGAGCGGCTGCTGGCGCGAGAACGCGAGAAGACGCTGCGTAAGCTCGGCGCCGCGCTCCGCCGCGCGCATCACCGTGGTCGCCCGCGCCTCGCGCTCATCGTCGTCCGGCAGCTCGTTGATGAGGAATTCGAGGTTCCCGATGATGACCGCAAGCAGGTTGTTGAAATCGTGCGCGACGCCGCCGGTGAGTTGGCCGATGGCCTCCATCTTCTGGGCCTGCCGGAGTTGCTGCTCCATTATCAGCCGTTCGGTAATGTCGTGCACGTCGGCAAAGAACAGCGGCGCGTCCTCGCCCTTGACCAGCTGCAGCAATACATCGACGGAATAATCCGACCCGTCCTTGCGGCGATGGGTCGTGCTGAAGCGCACCTCCGGACTGCTGCCGGTGCGCAGCGGCGCCAGCAACGCCTCGAACGAATCCCGGGTCATCTCGGTCTTGATGTCGAGCGGGGTCTTCTGTTTCAGCTCGTCGAGCGTATAGCCGAGATTCTCGCGGGCGCCCCGGTTGGCATCCACGAACTGCAGGGTCTCGGCGTCGAACAGATAGATCTCGTTGGCCGCACCCTCGATGATGCGGCCGAGCTGGCTGTTGGCGGCCTCGGCGCGCTTGCGCTCGTGGATGTCGAGATTGGTTCCGGTGACCCGCAGCGGGCGGCCGGATTCGTCCCGTTCGACGACCTTGCCGCGGCCGAGGATCCAGCGCCATTCGCCGTTCTTGGCCCGCATCCGGAATTCCGCCTCATAGAACGGTGTCTTGCCCTCCAGATGCTCTTGAAGGCTTGCCATCGTCTGCGCGGTGTCGTCGGGGTGCAGCAAATCCTCCCAGGTCCGTGCACCAGGATCGAGCTCAGCAAGGTCGTAGCCCAGCATCTCGGCCCAGCGCGGGTTGAAGGCCGCCAGGCCGGTGTCGCACTCCCAGTCCCACAGTCCAAGATCGGCGCCTTCGAGCGCCAGTTCCATGCGCTTACGGCTTTCGTCCAGAAGCCGCCCGGCCTCCTCGCGCTCGGCCAGGGTCGCCGCCAGCAGCAAGTTCGCCCCGGCCAGTACGAGCAAGAAGGCCTGCAAAGCGACCAAGCCTTCGCCAACGCTGTCAATACCGCCGCCCGCCTGCCCTTCGTACCACAGGGCGACCGCCGCCAGCGCAAAGGATGCGAGGGTTGCCGCGCGCAGGCCGAAGCGCATGGTGATCCACAGCAGCAGCAGGAACGGCAAATAGCTATAGGTGGCAAGCGGCGCACCTTCAGGATTTGCGTGGATGAAGACGAACCGCGTCACCAGCACGAGCGCGACGAAGAATCCAATCAGCTCCGCCCATTTCGACGGCGGCATCGGTGCCACGAAGTCCTTCAGCCTGCGCCCCCACACCAGCAGCAGTGGCGTGACCACGAGCACGCCCAAGCCGTCCGCGACGGTCCACCACCACCACGCCCGCAGGATCTCGCTGCCGAACCAGGCGTGCATGGTCAGGGCCGGCAGCACGGCCGCGCCGGCCGGCACGACGATGCAGCCCCACAACAGCAGGGCGTGGACGTCGGCACGCCGGTTGCAGGTCGGCGATCCATTGCGGAAGTGTGAGATAAGCCAGGCGGCAACCGCGGCTTCGGCGGTCAGGGCGAGGGTAAAGACCAGGGCGGGCACCAGCGGCAGCGCGCCGGTCGTCAGCTCCGCGACGAGATCAAGGACACCGAGCAGGGCCGCCACCGCCCACCACTGCGAGCGCGGCGACATCAGAAAGGCGGCGACGAACACCCCGTTCGCCGGCCAGATCAGCGCGGCGCCGCTCGGCAGGACAAGAAACAGGAGGGCGCCGTGCGCGGCGACCGAGTAAAGAACGGCGAATACGGCAAGGCGCAAAATGTCCGCCCGGCGCCAGGCCACAGAGGGCAGTGCTGCTGTTTCGGTCATGTGCTCCGCATCCAAGCAAACCGGCCAATATCGTGAAGCGTCGGCATCGCTGGCGCAACTAACTGTTTTTGCATTACTTTAGAGATTCTCGTTATAGTTGCGTCAATTACGGGTATTTGGGACCCGGGCCGCGTGCCGGCGAAAAGCACGATTTCGACTATCACGCCGATTCGTGGCAAATTCGTTAAAATAGTGGCGCCAGGGAGATCTTCTCGCAAATTTCGAGAGAAGTAATGCGCGCATTCCGGCCGGCAATAACCCGAATTGGATAGAATTCACGACGCCGCGCAACGTGCAACGGACGTCCACTCCAAACATCGGCCCCGCGCCAAGGTCCCGATGCGCGCCGTCGCGGTCTCGCCGGTCCCCGGCGTGCCAGAAATGCGATAATCCGGCGAATATGAAGGCGCGCCCGACGGCGCCGCCTGGCGTCAGCCGTCCTCGGCGAACAGCCGGTCGAGCCCGTCCGCCTTCAGCCCGACGACGAAGCGGCCGCCGCCGTCCGCCATCGCCTGCAGCGCCGCGATCCGGCGCAGCACCGCGAGCTCGGGATGCGCCTTCAGCGCCTCGGCCTCGTCGATCGCCGATTGCAGCCGCAGCCGCACGCGCTCCTGCTCGGCCTCGGCCTGGATGCGTACCTTCTCCTTCTCGGCCTCAAGGCGGCCCTTTTCGGCCTCGCGCTCGGCGGCGGCGCGGATGCGCATCTCCTCTGCGTCCTTGCGGGCCGCGATCAGGCTCGCCTCGGCGCGCCTCTCGGTCTCCAGCACCTGGTTCATGATCTCGCGCAGATTGCCGGGAAACACGAGGTCCTTGACGTCGGCGCGGATGATCTCGACGCCATAGTTGGCCGCCGAATCGCTGACGTCCTCGCGCACCGCATCGGAGATCTCGTTGCGGTCGGACAGGATGTCGTCCAGCGTGCGGCCGGCTAGGAAGCGGCGCGCCGAGAGCTGCACGTCCTCGTAGATGCGCTCCTCGTAGGACGCAACGTTGTGCGCCGCCGCGACGGCGTCGCGGATGCGGAAATAGACCAGGAGGCTGACGCGGATCGCCACCTTGTCGCGGGTCAGGATTTCCTGCCCCTTGATGGTCAGCGAACGCTCACGCATGTCGATGGCGGCGATGGCCCGCACGATGCGGTCGAACCAGTGCCGCTTGAGGACGTATTCGCCGGGGGCGAGGAGCGTCTTGAAGGCGCCCTTCTCATACAGCAGGCCGACATAGCATTCGGGCACGATGCGCTTCCTGCGTCCAAAGGCCATGGTCCGGGTCCTCTCCGTCATAGCAAACCGGGTGCCGGACGCCGACGCATTCGCCATGCACAGGACGGGCTCCCTCGAATGGCCGGTTCTGATCTCCTGGAAGAAATCCGGCTGCAAAGGCCCGCTGCTTCGAACGGGGCGCCCGGCCGGCAAAGCCTACGCCCACCCGTTCCTCATTGCAATTTGATCCGCAGGCCCTCACGCCGCGCGATCCCGCGCACCCGCCTGGTCACCAGAGATCGCGCGCGGTCGACGGACCGGGCCGCTCAGCGTCCCTTCTGCCTGAATTGCGCATAGATGCGGGAAGGGGCGGCGTCGAAGTACTTGAAGAGCGCGGGGCAGAGCCAGCCTTCCATGCCGAGATCGGCGGCGTAGTACCAGTTCCCGTCATGCTCCTCGCGCTGCCATTCCAGCGCCAGCTGATGCCCGGGAAACGGCCGGTCGGAGAAGATCAGCGTAAAACCGTCCGCCGCGCCCGGGATCGCCTCGACCATCCGGTCGATCACCGCGTCGGCACCCGAGACGAACGGTTCCTGGACCAGCCCGACCTTCGCATCATCGAACACCCACATGCCCTCGTGTCGGTAGGGATGGATCACACGGAGCGCATTCATTTCGCCTTCCTTCCAAGTTTGCATCCGAACCAGCTCGAATCCCTCCGGCGTCAGGCTGGCCCGCATCGCGCGGGGCGGTTGCGACAACACGGCTCTGGATGAAAACACAGCGGACCGAAGCTACACTATTGCAGCGTGCGCTGCCGCATCAACCGGGTTACGCATGGATTTCCCGCGCCGCAATCCCGACACTCGCCGTCGCGGCTTCGCTAGCCTCGACTCGCCTGCGATGCTGTGGATAATTCGGCGGAAATGACGGTCCGCTGGATGGGCGGCTGATGCCCAACGGGCAAGCGGATACAACGGATCGAGGAGGCCTGGGCGATGAAGGACACGGCGCGGGTTGTGGTGATCGGGGGCGGCGTCGTCGGCGTCGCGACGCTCTATCACCTGGCGAAGAAGGGCTGGACGGACTCGATCCTTTTGGAGCGGACCGAGCTGACCGCGGGGTCCACCTGGCATGCGGCGGGGCTGCTGCCGCTGTTCAACATGTCGTATTCCGTCGGCCAGATCCACAAATACTCGGTCAAGCTGTACCAGACGCTGGAGGCAGAGACCGGCCAGCCGGTCGGCTTCGCCCAGGTCGGCAATCTGCGCCTTGCGACGAACCGGGACCGCATGGACGAATACCACCACTATGCCGGCACGGCGCGCACCATCGGCGTCAAGGTGGAGTTCAAGACGCCCGAGGAGATCGAGGCGATGGTGCCTTTCGCCAATATCGACGGGCTGGTCGGGGCGATCTACCACCCCGAGGACGGTTATATCCAGTCGGCGGATGTCACCATGGCGATGGCCAAGGGCGCGCGCGACATGGGGGCGACGATCCACCAGCAGACCCCGGTGACCGCGATCGAGCGCAAGGCGTCGGGCGAGTGGCTGGTCAAGACCGAGAAGGGCGACATAAGCTGCGAGCACGTGGTCAGCGCCACCGGCAACTACGCACGCCAGACCGGCCGCATGGTCGGGCTGGATATCCCGGTCGTGCCGGTGCAGCACCAGTATATCGTCACCGAGGCGCATCCCCTGCTGCAGGAGCGCAAGCAGAAGGGGCTGCCGGAAATGCCGGTATTCAGAGAGTCCGACGCATCGTACTATCTGCGCGAGGAGCGCCAGGGCATGATCCTGGGTCCGTACGAGAAGGGGGCGCCGGCCGTGTTCCTGGACGGCGTCACCCCGGGCTTCGAGAAGGACCTTTTCCCCGGCGATCTCGAGCGGCTGGAGCCGCATATCGAGGCCGCCATCAACCGCGTGCCGATCTTCGGCGAGGTCGGCGTCAAGGAGGTCATCAACGGGCCGATCGCCTATACGCCGGACGGCAGCCCGATCGTCGGCCCGGCGCCGGGCCTGCGGAACTTCTGGCTCAACGAGGGTCACAGCTTCGGCATCACCGCGGCCGGCGGCGCCGGCTGGCAGCTCGCCGAGTGGATCGTCGAGGGCCGGCCGACCATCGACATGCTCGGCGTCGACCCGCGGCGCTTCGGCGAACACGCCTCGCGGGCGTACATTCGGGCCAAGAATGAGGAGGCCTACGAGAACGTCTTCACCATTCACTACCATGACGAGGAGCGGCCCGGCTGCCGCCCGTTGCGCACCACGCCGTGCTACGACCGGATGAAGGAGAAGGGCGCGGTGTTTGGCCAGATCTTTGGCTGGGAGCGGCCCAACTGGTTCGCGCCGGAAGGCGTCGCGCCGAAGGACGTGTGGTCGTTCCGCCGCACCAACTATTTCGAGCATGTCGGCAACGAGTGCAGGAACGTCGCCGAAAATGTCGGCGTGCTCGACATGTCGGCCTTCGCCAAGTTTCGCGTCTCCGGCCCCGGCGCCGAGGCGTGGCTCGACCATCTGGTGGCCAACCGGCTGCCGCGGACAATCGGCCGCATCGGCCTGTGCCATGCCTTGAACAAGGAAGGCGGCGTGCGCTCGGAGTTTACCATCACCCGGGACGGGCGGAACGATTTCTATCTCGTTTCGGCCGGCGCGCTGGAGCGCTTCGACTGGGATTACCTGTCCAAGCAGGTGCCCGGGGACGGCTCGGTGCGACTGGAGAAGATCACGACGCAGCGCGGCGTACTCGTGGTCGCCGGGCCGAAGTCGCGCGAGCTCATGGGTCGGGTGACCGACTGCGATCTCTCGAACGACGCCTTCCCATGGCTGACCAGCCGGTTCACCGATGTCGGCGTGGCCACCTGCCGGCTGGCGCGGGTCAATTTCGTCGGCGAGCTCGGCTGGGAGATCCACCACCCGATAGAGATGCAGAATTACATCTTCGATGCGCTGTTCGCGGCCGGCGCCGATCTCGGCGTCAAGCCCTTCGGTATAAGGGCGATGAACTCGATGCGGCTGGAGAAATCGTACCGGCTCGTCGGCACCGAGCTGTCGATCGAGTACGCCGCCTACGAGTCGGGCCTCGACCGCTTCGTGCATCCGAACAAGGGCGACTTCATCGGCCGCGACGCTCTCGTCGCCTGGCGCGAGAAGGGCTTTTCCAACCAGTTCGTGACGCTGGAGGTGCACGGCGTAACGGACGCCGACGCGTTGGGCAATGAGCCGCTGTTCCTCGGCGGCGAGATGGTCGGCCGCGCCACCGCCGGCGGCTATGGCTGGCGGGTCGGCAAGAGCCTCGCCCTCGGCTTCCTGCGCCCTGAGCATGCGGCGGTCGGCACCGAGGTCGAGATCGACGTGCTCGGCGACATGCTGAAGGCCACGGTCATCGAGGAGAGCCCGTACGATCCGCAGAATGAGAGGTTGCGGGGGTAAGGAGGACGGAGCCATGCCCAACGAAAACGGCGGCAGCGGCGGTTGCCTGTGCGGCGGCGTGCGGTTTCGCGTCGACGGGCCGCTGTCCGATGTCGGCGCCTGCCACTGCTCGCAGTGCCGTAGGACGACGGGTCATTACTTCGCCGCGACGACCTGCGCCAAGGCCGATCTGAGCTTCGAGTCCGACGCCACGCTCGCCTGGTACGAGTCCTCGCCCGGCATCCGGCGCGGCTTCTGTTCGCGCTGCGGCGCCAGCCTGTTCTGGGATGACAGCGCGCGCGACGAAATCGACATATTGGCGGGCACGCTGGACACGCCGACCGGACTTCGGCTCGTCGACCACATCTTCGTCGCCGACAAGGGCGACTACTACGAGATCACCGACGGCCTGCCGAAATATGGGCAGCGCCCGCCGGCCGGCTGAACGGCGGCGCCTCCCGATCCGGGCCGAACCTCAGAGTCCCGGCACCCGCCACTGCTTCTTCGACTTGTCGTAGCAGGACACGCCGGGGAAGTCGCGGCGCCGATCCGGCCCCGCGCGCGTGATCGTATAGGCGCGACAGGCCTTGCCGTCGGGATCCTTGTAGTCGCGGGTCACCCGGATCACGAACCGGCGGGCGCCGGCCGGCTCGTTCCACACCGCCGGGTCGTTGGGCGCGCGGTTCGACAACGTGTCCCGCAGCACGCCGCGCAGCCCCGTCTGCACGGCCCGGCCGCCGCCGGGCAGGGCGGCCACCAGACTCAGCGATTCGACCTGTAGCCCGGCGGTGTCGAGATCGTCCCGCCGGACGTAGTGGCCGACCGAAGGCGCGAAATACCAGATTCGCCGGTGCCACTCCCCGGCCGGCACCGGCCAGCGCTCGCAGGCGATGACATCGACCGTGAACCGGCCGGCCGGCACCTCGACCTCGCGCGGCCCCTCGTTCAAGCACGACCAGCGAAGCTCAGTCTTCTGCCGCGACCCCCGGTCGCCGTCCTCGACGTTCCACTCCTCGGCGCGCACGTCGAAGCCGGCGGCGATGCCGCGCGACGGCGGCCACGACGCTTCCGTATCGCGCAACGCTTCGTTGCGTCCGCGCCACGACCCGTATTCCCATTCCAGCACCGGCAGCCCGACGGGCTGCAGCGCCCGGTAGCTTTCGCCGTCCGAGGTCTGCCACTTGATCCGGCCTGCCCTGGCCTCGACCACGTCGTGCGTGACGCCCCCGGCGAAGACATAGCGCTCGCCGACTTCGTAGCCGCCCAAGGCCGCCGCCGGTTCGACGGCGAGGACGGTGGGCGCGGCCCTGGGCTGGTTGCGGAGGTGCGCCAGAAGCTCGCGCGATGCCATCCCCGTGCGCGCCAGTCCCTTGTCGCGCTGGTATTGCCCGATCGCCGTCGTGGTCCGCGGGCCCAGAAGCCCGTCCACCGGACCCGGATCGTAGCCCTGCTCGACGAGCAGGCGCTGAATCTCGGCGGTCTCCGCGCGGGTCGGCGCCTGGCTTACGGCGGGTTGCCCCGTGGTTGCGGCCCCGCCCCGCGGCCCTCTCGCGTCGTCGATTGACGGACCGACGCAAGCGCCCAGGAAAAACATCGCCAGCACCGCTGCTACGCCGACGGCGCGGCGGCAAAGTCTTGGAAGTGCGCCCGCGCTGTACCGATGCATGGTCACCTGCCGCCAGAGGTCAGCGCACGGCCGAAACCGGCGCCGCCAGCTCGTCGAGGCCCGGCACGAGCCACTTCGACTTCGCCGGATCCCAGCAGGCGATGGCGGGGTAGACCCGCGGCGCCATGGGCTGGCCCTGGATCAAGGCATACTTGCGACAGCGCCTGTCGCCTTTCGCCGTGAATTCCATGCCGGGCACGATCATCAGCTTGGTGCTGACGCCGGAGCTTCCCCATTCGACGCCGACTCCCGTTTCCCCGTTGCTGAGGGTATCCTGAACCGCCCAGTCCAGCCCGGCGCGGGCCGCCGGTGGCCAATCCCGCCACGCCGGGCGCAGGCTCACCAGCCGGATGCGCAGGCGCCGGCCGCCGGCATCGAAACTGTCACGCCGGACGTAATGGCGAACCGCCGGCGCGTAGTACCATGTGCGCGTCTTCCAGCTGCCGTTCGGGGCGGGCGTACGAGTGCACGTGACCACATGGGTTGCGAACCGCCCGGCGGGGACGTCGATCATCCGGTCCTGGCCGCGCTCGCAACGCCAGGTTTCCGCCTCCTCGCGGACCGATTCCTGATTCAGTTCACGGCGCGTGCTCAAGACCTCGAATTCGATCTCGGCACCGGTCTCGAGCGGCCAGGCCTCCAGCGGATTGATTCCGAACTTCGACGACCCCTCAGCGGACTCGGTTTGCCATTCGAGCGCCGGCGCAGCGAAGTTGCGATGCGCGGTGCGGCCGGTGCCGTCGGTCGAGCGCCAGACCACGTTGTCGGCACCGACGCGGACGACCCTGTCGACATGGCCGCTGGACCAGACGAACGCATCGCCCAGGGTATAGAGCGGTTCGATATCGCCGAAGTCCGCGCTGAAGGTGCCGTTCATGGGCATCGGCCGTTTCGCGTCACCGGCCGGGGCGACGGGCGCGACCGAGCCCGGCGCGACCTTCGCGTGCTGTTTCTTGTGCTCGCCGGATCGAAGGCTCTTGAGGAGCCGCGTGTTGACCTTTCCGTCGACGGGCAGCCCGGCGTCTTTCTGGTATTCACGGACCGCCGTCACCGTGCGCCGGCCGAGCAGGCCGTCCGCCGGTCCCGGATCGTAGCCAAGCTTGCCGAGAAGCGTCTGTGCCTCGCGGACGGTCTCGTCGGGCTTCACGGTTCGGGCCGCGGGGGCGGTCGCGGAATTTGCGCCACCGCCGCTCCATTCGGCAAGCTGCTCGCAGCCGACCAGGCCGAGCGCCGCAATAGCGAGGGCACAGCGACCAACGGCCTGCAGGATGTACCGGACGCGGCCAGGCGACGCTATGCGGCCGGCCCCGTCTCGTGTCATCCCATTGGTTGACATCATTCGCTGCTCTTCCGTCACCGCAGATCGAAGAATAGCTAACAAGGAATTGATTTAAAAACGATTACCGCAACGAGGTCAGAAATCGAAGTCAGAAGACTATCGTTGACAGTTATTTAGTGCAGATCCATCCGATGATCGAGCTTTGCCGTCCGCGGGCGCTGCTCATCATCGCCCTGTTTGACAACCATGTCCTTCTCGAACGTCACGTAGACCGTCGTGCCATGCCGCGGCACGCTTTCGATGTGGATTGTCCCGCCGTGCAACTGAACGAGGCTCTTGGTGAGCGGCAACCCAAGTCCGGTCCCCTCGTACTTGCGCGCCAGCGAGCTGTCGACCTGACTGAACGGCTGGAAGACGCCATCGATGTGTTCCTTTGCAATGCCGATACCGTTGTCGGACACCGAGACGGTCATCCGACCGCTGCCGTCCAGCTTCGCCGCCACCACGATCAGCCCGCCATCCGGCGTAAACTTCAGGGCATTGGACACCAGATTGATGAGGATCTGCCGTATGGCGCCGGGATCGGCGTGCAGGCCCGGCAACGGCTCCTCGAGATCAAGTTCGATCAGTTGCGCGGCGGCACGCGCCTGTCCGTCGAACAGGCGCAGGACCTCGTCGATCGACTCGGCCAGATTTATCGTCTGCCGCCGCAGGCTGAACTCGTTCGCCTCGACCTTGGTGAGGTCGAGGATATTGTTGATCAGCCCCAGCAGGTGCTGGCCGCTGCTCTTGATGTCGCGGACATAGCCGGAATATTTCTTGTGACCGAGCGGTCCGAACATCTCCTCGTTGAGGATTTCGGAAAAGCCGATGATCGCGTTCAGCGGGGTTCGCAGCTCGTGGCTGATCATCGCAAGGAAGCCGGATTTGGCATGATTGGCGATTTCGGCTTCTTCCTTGGCGCTCTGCAGCGCGCGGGCCACGCGTTTGCGTTCCTGCACCTCTTTTGCGAGCGTCTTGTTGGCCGCCGAAAGTTCCGATGTCCGCTCTGCGACCTTTTCCTCGATCAGCCGCCGCCGCTGCCGTTGCGTCACGAAATAATTCGCCAGGATAAGCGTCAGAACCGCCCCGAACGCGGCGATGCCGTACGGCGTGCCGCTGCTCTCGAAGTTGACGCGACCGGGAACGGGCGCCACCACGATCGACCACCGATGGTCGCCCACCTTGTGTTCGTCGATCTTGTTGCGTCCGCGCTTCACTTCGCGCAGCGTCAGGGGCCAGCTTTGCGTGCGCCGCAGCTGTGACGGCCGGTAGTGCAGCAGTCCGCCGTCCGCCCGCGCGGATTCATCATAAAGGTACATGTCGAGCCACGCGGGTGTCGTATACAGGCCAACGGTGCTGTCCACGATACCGGACACGCTCATCATCCCCACCACAAATCCCTTGATGGCGGTTCGCCGTCCGTCCACCGATGCCGGCACCGACCGGCCTCGGTAGACCGGCTGGATCACCATCACGCTGCGCCTGATGTCGCTCCCGATCATGAACGGGATTTCCTCCGTCACGGTCAGCGACGCGGTGTCGCGCGCGCGTTCCAACGCTTCGAGAACGGCCGGTATCGTCGCCATGTCGAAGCCGAGAAGGGCCTCGCTCCGCTCCGTCGGTTCGGCATAGTAGACGGGCAGGTAAGCGGGGCGGTCTGCAGCCTTCACCAGGCCCGTACCCGGGACATGTTCCGAGATCGAGAATCCGAACAACCCGTCTTGCTGCGCCTTTTCCTCGAACGCCGTGCGTTTTTCGTGCGGGACATAGGGAACCCACTGCAAGGACTGCATGCCCGCGAAGGACCGAATTCCGGGGAAGGGCTGTAAACCCGGTACGTCGAGCACGACACCGGCCGTGAATTCGTAGAAGCTCCAGCGGTCGGCCTCGAATTCGCCCGTGGAAAACAGCTGCGCCGTCGTTTGCACCGCGTCCAGGTGTTGATTCACGGCATTCCGGACGACGTTGACGTGGTGCTCGGCCTCCCGCAGAAACTCATGCTCGTCGGCACGGTCCAGATAGATTTGCGACGCGAAGTATCCGCCGGTCGACAGCGCCGCACCCGCCACGAGCACGACCACCACAGGCAGGTGTTCGCGCCACTGCCGGCGCCATCGGACACGCGCGATGCGGTAGGCCCTATGCGTCAGAGCCGCCAGCTTCCTGAAAGCGATCCCCGCGAACCGGCGCATCATCGCCTTCACACCGACGCGCTGATCGGTGCGGGCGTCCGCTGATGTCGCGGCCGTCATGGGCGCCACCCTGCGCTGCACTTTGCTCCCCGTCTTATTGGACCGCAAGTTGACCCTTTCCTGTTTGTGCCGATCCCGTAGGGATCACCGAGGCTTGGGCGCCGCCACCTCCAACAGAAGGCCGCACCTCAAGCACCTCAATTTCGTCTACCCGGCACCGCCGCCCGCATCGAGCCGCTGTCCCAGCTTCATCAGATCGCCGGCCGGCAGGGCCCCCGGATCCAGCACGGGGACAAGCCACGCGCCCGTTTCCGCATCCTGACAGGCAACCGCCGGGTAACTGCGATCGTCGTCGCGCGACTGCCGGATCAAAACGAAGGTCCGACAACCATTGCCGTCTTCCGTCTCCCGGGATCCGGTCGGCATGATCACGAAATTCGCCCGAATGCTCGTACTGCTCCAGTCGGCGCGGGAACCCGTGGGGCGTCCGTTCAAGGCATCCTGGATCGCCCAGTCCAGCCCGGCGCGCGCCGCCGCCGGCCAGCCCTTGCCGCCGGGGCGGATCGCCACCAACCCGATCGCCTCAATCGAGCCGTCGGTATACCTGTCGACGCGGCGCACATAATGGCGCGCCGCCGGGGCATAGAACCACGTGCGATACCGCCATTCGCCGTCGCCGACGCTGCTCCGCTGGCACGTGATCACGTGCGTATCGAATGTTCCGGCGGGCACCGTGACCTTCTTCTTGCCCTGCGGCAGGCAGGTCCACTCGCGCTCCGATTCGGTACCGGACGGACCGGTCGTCGTGACCCGGAAGCTGACCTGCGTACCCGGACGAATGGGCCAAAGGCGCCTGACGTCGACGCTCACGGTCGCGCTTTCGGGGCCGGAAGCCCGGTCCCAGGACGAGGGCGGCACCACGAAATTGCGGTCGGCGTTGAAGCTCGTGCCATTGCTGACACGCCAGAAGACACGGTCTTCGCCAATGCGGATGACGGTCTCCACCAGCCCGTCCGACCATGCGAAGACATCGCCGGTCTCGTAGAGCGGCGGCACATCGTGGTCCCTGCTGTCTATGACGACGTCGTCCGTGGCGACGTCCCGCCCCGTATCCGGTGGCGGGAGCGCGTGGTCTGCCGGCGCCGGTGCCGGCACCGGATTTGTCCGCAGGCTTTCAAGCAACGCCATCGAGACCTTGCCGTCGACCGGCAGC
>JBFGQV010000066.1:0-15105 GCA_041563955.1 Alphaproteobacteria bacterium
CTGGATGATCTTGGCGTCCTTCGGCCAGTAATCGATGCCGTAGCCCGGCAGGGTCGAGAACGGGTTGAGGCGGGTGCCCAGGCACAGCACCACGTCGGCCCTGGCGATCAGCTCCATCGCCGCCTTCGAGCCGTTGTAGCCGAGCGGGCCGACCGAGAGCGGGTGCGAGCCCGGGAACGCATCGTTGTGCTGATAGCCGCAGCAGACCGGCGCGCCGAGCTTCTCTGCCAGCTTGGCGGATGCCGGGATGCCGCCCGAGAGCACGACGCCGGCGCCGTTCAGGATCACCGGGAACGCCGCGTCGGACAGCAGCTTCGCCGCCTCGGCGATCGCCGCATCGCCGCCCGCCGGGCGCTCGAGCCTGACCGTCTCGGGCAGCTCGATGTCGACGACATGGGTCCAGAAGTCGCGCGGCACGTTGATCTGCGCCGGCGCGCTGCCGCGCCAGGCCTGCTCGATCACGCGGTTCAGGACCTCGGCGATGCGGGAGGGGTCGCGCACCTCCTCCTGGTAGCACACCATGTCCTCGAACAGCGCCATCTGCGGGATCTCCTGGAAGCCGCCCTGGCCGATCGTCTTGTTGGCCGCCTGCGGCGTCACCAGGAGCAACGGGGTGTGGTTCCAGTACGCCGTCTTGACCGGTGTGACGAAGTTGGTGATGCCCGGCCCGTTCTGCGCGATCATCATGCTCATCTTGCCGCTGGCCCGGGTGAAGCCGTCCGCCATCATCCCGGCGTTGCACTCGTGCGCGCAGTCCCAGAACGTGATCCCGGCCTTCGGGAACAGGTCGGACACCGGCATCATGGCCGAGCCGATGATCCCGAACGCGTGTTCGATCCCGTGCCGCTGCAGCACTTTGACGAAGGCCTCCTCCGTGGTCATCCTGGTCATCTCGAACTCCTCCTGTTGCGGCCCCGGCGGGGACCGGCGGACATGCGATCGGCCGGCCGGCCGCCGCCGCGCCGGATGCGGCGCGCGGCCTCGGTCGGTGAAATCCTCGGTGAAAACGGCGCACTGCCTGGAGTCTCAGGCCTTGCCGTTTCCTCCCTGTCGCACGGACTTGCCGCTGCGGACCGCCCTGTTTTAAGGCGGGCGGGGCGGCCGCTCATAGGACCAGTTGGCGGCAATCGACGGTGCCAGGGTCCGCTCAACCGCGCACGCCCCTGCGGCCCTGGATGAGCTGCGCCAGCAGCCGGATGCCGGGGCCGATCCGCTCCTCCGGGATCGCCGAGAAGCCGAGCCGGAAGAAGTGAAGCGGCCGCGGCTCCGCCATGAAATGGACGTAGCCGGGCTCGATCACGATGCCCTCGTCCAGGGCGGCCGCGGCCAGCGCCGCGCCGTCGAGCCCGTCCGGCCCGCGCACCCAGACGCTGGTGCCGCCGAACCCCGGCGCCGGCGCCGATTCCGGCAGGTAGCGCGCCAGCGCCTCGTCCATCGCCTGCCAGCGCGCGCGATACACCCGGTGCAGCCGCCGCACCAGCGCATCGTGATGGCCGAGCGACAGGAACAGCGCCGTGGTGCGCTGGTTGTTGTTCGGCGCGTGGCGCATCATCAGGCGGCGCAGCGCCCGCGCCTCGGCGATCAGCGGCTTCGCGCCGACCAGGTAGCCGAGCCGCAGCCCCGGGAACAGGGTCTTCGACAGGCTGCCGACATATACGACGCGGCCGTCCCGGTCCATCGATTTCAGCGCCGGCGTCGGCTTGCCGATGTAGTTGGTCTCGAACTCGTAGTCGTCCTCGACGATGACGAAGCGCGAAGCCACGGCGCGCGCCAGCAGCGCCTCGCGGCGCGCGGCCGGCATGGTTACCGTGGTCGGGAATTGGTGGCTCGGCGTCACGTAGACGAAATCGCAGCCGTCGAGCCTCTCGTCGACCGGCAGCCCGCCGGCGTCGACCGGGATCGGGCGGATCCGCTGCGTCTTGAGGCCGAAGATGTTGCGCACGTCGGGATAGCCGGGCTCCTCCATGGCAACGGTCGTCTCCGGCGTTATGAACAGGCTGGCCAGCAGGTAGAGCGCGTTCTGCGCCCCCAGCGTGATCAGGATCTCGTCCGGCGAGACCCAGATGCCGCGGCGCGGCAGCACGCGCGTGCGGATCTGCTGGACCAGCTCGGCATCGTCGAGATGCAGGCTGTCCGCCGTCCATTGCCCGATCTCCTTCAGGCCCAGCGCCTGGCGCGTGCATTCCCGCCACGCGGCGATCGGGAACAGGCCGGGGTCGATCTGGCCGTAGACGAAGGGATAGGGACAGGACTGCCAGTCGGCCGGCTTCTCGATGTTCGGCTGGCGCCCCGGATGCACGCGCAGCATGGCGTCCCAGTCGGGCCCGTCGGCCGGCGGCGCCTCGGGGACGGCGCGGCGCGCCGGCGCATCGTCGAGGATCTCGCGGTTGACGAAATAACCGCTGCGCTGGCGCGCCTCGATGAAGCCGTCATCGACCAGCCCCTGATAGGCCAGCACCACCGTGTTGCGCGACACGCCGAGCCGGCGCGCCAGCTCGCGGCACGACGGCAGCGGCTGCTCCGGCGGCAATTGTTCGGCCAGGATCACCGAGACCAGCATCTCGCGGATGCTCGCCTGGATGCTCACCCCGGCCCGGCGCTTCAGGTAAAACAGCGATTCCCGCATACAGCTGGCCTGTTCGGTCTGGCCCGGTTGGACCAATTTTCCAGCGAACCTTACGCCGCACCGCGGGCAGCCGCAAGCACGCGGCCGGGGCCGGCCGGCGCGCCACAGCCGACGCGAGCGCTACCCCTCCGCCGCGTCCGTCCCGGGGCCGTCCGGCACGCGGAAGCGGTAGATCATGTAGCGCTTGGCCGACTTGAAGGCGTCGCTGTCGATGAGGATGCGTTGATCCTCGATCCTGGCGATCGGCCGGCGCAGGAGGAACCTTCCGGTCCGGAACAGCGCCGGGAAGAGGATCGGATGGCGGTCGGCCAGCCATTCTGCGAGCATGCGCGCCGCCGGCAGCGCCTTTTCGTCGAGCGTGGTGCGCGCGAGGTCGAGCGTCGGTGTCACGCGGTCGGTGATGTCCTCCTCGTAGTCCAGCTCGAGCCCGGCATCGCGCGCCGCGTCGAGGAACGGCGCGAGCTCGTGCCCGCTCTTCGTGAGCCGGGAGCCGTCCTTGTAGAGCGTGAAGTAGTCCGCGACCAGCCAGGCGCCGCCGGGCGCGACCCGCCGCACCGCCTCGAACAGCCCGTCCACCGGGATGTAGCCGCAGGACTCGCTCATCAGCACGAGGTCGTAGCGCCGGGTCGGCCGGAAGTCCTGAAAGCGGGCCTCATGGCAGCCGAGGCCGGTGCGCGCGACGAAGGTCTCTCTCTGGTACGGGTCGGGCGTCAGGCCCTCGACATCGAAGCCCAAAGACCGCAGCTTGAGCGCGGTCGCCCCGGTGCCGCAGCCGCAGTCGAGGATCGCGCGCACGTCCGGTCCGATGAGTTCGATGAGGTGGTCGGTGTAGCGCTCCTGCGCCGCCTTCAGCCCCTCGAAGGTCAGCGGGTCGCCGTTCCACAGGCCGTAGTGCAGGTGTTCCAGGCCGAGAACGTCCTTGTAGAGGCGCAATGCCCCCTGGTGGCCACGCGCGCGGTTGCGTCTGCCCATCGACATCTCCTTCCGGCAGTGCACCGAACGCTCACGGCGCGAGAGGAGGAAACAGGCCCAGGGAAGCGTGGTGCGCCGGCGGCTTCGACCTGGGCATTCCGCCCGTCGATCCGATTATTGCGCACAAGCCGGCGTTTAACAAACAAAACACTTGTCTGTCTAAGGGATTGGCGTTCTCCGCGAAAGACAAGCCACAATCCAGCGTAGGCGCGACGATGCGACAGCGTTCTGCACCGGGGCCGCCCATCCGCCGGGGTTTTGGCACGTTGCGCAAGCGTCGCCGCCCCGCAACCCGCCGTCCAGACCGCTGGCCGGCAGCCTCCGATTGCCGCATCGGGCGGATCGCAGAGACGCGCTTACGGGCCGATCATTTCGCCCTGCTCATCGTAGCGGAAGATGCGCGTCTTGCCGTCCGATCTGACGAGCTTGAACGTCTTCGGATTGCCGTTCGCGTGGTACTCGATCGTCTCCTCGATCACCCGTTCGCCGTGGATGAAGATGTCCCGGCGATAGATGCGGCCGGCTGTATCGTAATACGCGGCCACGTAGTCCTTGCGCGACAGTGCCTGCTCACGTGACAGAGGCGCCAGCGTGTATCGCCAGACCGGCCGATACACCACCTCGTCCCGCGGGCCGGCGCAACCGCCCGCAAGGAGCAGCGCAGCGAGCAGGACACAGCCGAGGCCGGCTGCGGCGCGAAGCCGCGGCCATTCGTTCGTGGGCCGCGCCGATATCGTCGCCGCCTCTCTCCTCACCGCACCCGCACGAACCGACGGATCGGCCGGCTCGCCTCCTCGATCTCGACCAGTCTTGTCACGCGCTCACCGTCCCGCATGACCTCCCGTAAGGCCTCCCGTTCGATCATCACGATCTGTCCGTCCTGCCAGAACAGGTCGTATCGGCCCATCCTGTAGAACCGGTCCGTGTCCGCCATGCCCAGAAAGATTTGCCCGTCGGGCAGGACCTCGTAAGTGTAGGGGAAACAGATCCGGGCATCCGGGTGCTCGGGATGCGTAAACCCGTAGTAATTGAATCTTGCCGCGTCGACGAAGATGAAATCGACGCCCGAATCCGAATAATAGACGCCGTCCGGGATCGGCCGATGGGCCGGCGCGCAGGCGCCGATCACCAAAACAAGCGCAGCAAGAAGTGCCCTCCCCCGCCGCCATCCCGCTGGCCGGTGCGGAGTGGGGACCGGGGCCATCCTACAGCGTGCCTGGGAAGGCGCCACCGTCGAGCAACAGGTTCTGACCGGTGATGAAGCCGCTCTGGGCCGAGCACAGGAAGGCGCAGGCGTGGCCGAACTCGTCCGGCCGGCCGAAACGGCCAGCCGGGTTCTGCGCGGCGCGCTGGGCGGCGATGTCCTCGACGCTCTTGCCCTGGGCTTTCGCTGCGCCGGCCATGGTCTGCTTCAGCCGGTCGGTGTCGAACGGGCCGGGCAGCAGGTTGTTGATGGTCACGTTGTGGCGCACGGTCTTGCGGGCGAGCCCGGCGATGAAGCCGGTCAGCCCGGCGCGGGCGCCGTTCGACAGGCCGAGGATCTCGATCGGCGCCTTCACCGCGCCCGAGGTGATGTTGACGATGCGGCCGAACCTGCGGTCGATCATGCCGTCGACGGTCGCCTTGATCAGGAAGATCGGAGTCAGCATGTTGGCGTCGATGGCCTTGATCCAGTCCTCGCGGTCCCAGTCGCGGAAGTCTCCCGGCGGCGGCCCGCCGGCGTTGTTGACCAGGATATCCGGGTCCGGGCAGGCGGCGAGCACCTCGGCACGGCCCGCCTCGGTGGTCACGTCGCAGGCGACCGGCGTGACGGTGACGCCCGCCTCGCCGCGGATCTCCGCCGCCGTCGCCTCCAGCGCCTCGGCGCTGCGCGAATTGATCACGACGTCGACGCCCTCGCGCGCCAACGCCATTGCGCAGGCCCGGCCCAGCCCCTTCGACGATGCGCAGACGATCGCCTTCTTGCCCTTCAATCCCAGATCCATGACGTTGTTCTCCGTTGCCTCAATGGTCTTCGAACCGCTGCAGCACCTCGCGCGCCAGCGACACGGTGATCCTTCGCCGTTCCGCGAGCGCCGCCGCGTCGAGTGCCGCCACCATGCGCTGCGCCGTGGCGAGCGAGCGCTCCATGTGGGACAGCAGGTAGGTGAGCACGGCCGGCTCGACAGCGAGCTGGCGGTCGGCGAAATGCTTGACCAGAACGGCGCCGATGAGGGCGTCGTCCGGCGCGCCGACCGCCACGCGCATCGCCGCCTCCAGCCGCGACGTCAGGTCGGGCAACGCCATTCCCCATGCGGCGGGCGCGCTGCGTCCGGTGAGCAGGACATGGCCGCCCGCTTCCGCCAGCAGATTGTGGAGGTGCAGCAGCGCCCGTTCGTCGACGCCCCGATCGACGTCCTCGACGACGGCGGCGCGGGCCAATCCCAGCAACTCCGGCACGGCGTTGGTCGTCAGCGCCCGCCGGGCGATCGCCGCGGCGCCGCTGCGCGCCTGCCAGACATGCGTAAGGTGCGTCTTGCCGCATCCCTCCGGGCCGTACAGCACCAGGGCCGGACCGGGCCAGCCGGGCCAGCGGTCGAGCAGCGTCACGGCGGCACGATTGCTGGGCGCCACCAGGAAGTCGGCGGCGCCCATCGCCGGCCGGTGCGGCAGGTCGAGCGGGAGCTGGGCCGGCGCGCTCAAGACCCGCCGTCCCCCTCGTCCTCGCCGGAGCCGGACTCTTCCGGCGTCCCGTGGAGGTAAAGCGGACTTTCCAGATACCGGTCGACGGCGAAGCGGATCAGCACGCCGATCACCGCGGCGACCGGCACCGCCAGCAGGACCCCGACGAAGCCGAACAGGGCGCCGCCCGCAAGCAGCGAGAAGATGACCCACACGGGATGCAGGCCGATCCGCTCGCCGACCAGATTGGGGGTCACGAAATTGCCCTCGATGAACTGGCCGACCAGGAAGACGGCCGCGACCAGCCCGATCGAGAGCGGATCGCCGAACTGCACGACAGCCACGACGATGCCAACCGCGAAACCGACAAGCATCCCGAAATACGGGACGAACGAGACGAGGCCGGTGCTGAACCCGATCACGAACCCGGATTCCAGCCCGACGAGGGTAAGCCCGATGCCATAGAACATTCCCAGCAGCAGGCAGACCGTCACCTGGCCCCGCACGAAGCCGGCCAGAGTCTCGTCGATCTTGCGCATCTGCTCGCGAATCGTGTCGGCATGAGCGCGCGGCAGCCAGCCGTCGACCTTGGCCACCAGCCGATCCCAGTCGCGCAGCAGGTAGAAGGACACGATCGGCGTGATGACCAGCAGCGAAATCAGGTTGAATACCGCTTCGATGCTGGTGAGCAGGCCGCCGAGCATCCGCCCGACCCAGCGGATGGCGTCGCCGCCGTGATCGCTCAGCACGCTGCGCAGCTGCGCGATGCCCTCCTCGCCGATCAGCGGCTCGAGACCGGCGATCAGCGGCACCAGCTTGCCCCGGATCGTCGCGAGATAGCCCGGGAATTTCTGCACCAGGTCGACCAGTTGGCTGTAGACCAGCGGCACGACCAGAACGAGGGTGAGTGCCACGGCCAGGAAGAAGAGAACGCTTATGGTGACAGTCGCCAGCGTCCGCGAGGCTCCCCGCCGCTCCAGCCAGTCGCAGGCCGGGTCGAGGAAATAGGCGACTGCCATGCCGGCCACAAAGGGCAGCATGACGCCGCGCAGCAGGTAGAACAGGCCGATGAAGACGACGAGGCCGATGCCCCAGGACCAGGCGCGCTGCTGTGCCGTCATCCGGCATCTCCCGGCTCGCCCGTCACCGACCCGGTCCGCATGCGCCACAGATAGGCGCTGCCGGAGACGATCGTCGTGACCGCCACCGCGTAGACCAGGATGTCGCGCCCGATGCCGATATCTGGCCAGCCGAGGCCGAGCTGGGCCATGACCAGCGCCGCGAGTATGATCTGGAAACTGGTGTTGAGCTTGCTGATCAGCAGCGGCCGCATGGCCGCGGTGCGGTCGCTCCTGACGACCAGAAGCGAGCCGGCCAGCAGCGCCGCATCACGGGCGATCACCAGCACTACCAGCCAGACGGGAATGTATCCGCCGCGGCCGAGCAACAGATAGATCGCGATGAGCAGTAGCTTGTCGGCGAGCGGGTCGAGGTAGCTGCCGAGCACGGTCTTGGCGCTGAGCCGCTTGGCGAGGTATCCGTCCACGGCGTCGGACACGCCGGCCGCGACGAAGATCCAGAACGCCGCGGCCATGCGGTCCGCAAGGATCAGCCAAACGACGACGGGGACCGCCACCAGCCGCGCCATGCTGATCAGATTCGGAAGCGCCTTCAAAGGGATGCCCACGGTCGGTGTCCTCGGCGCCTATCGCGATCCCATCATCGCCGGGCGACCGGGCGCAGAACCCACAGCGGCTTCTCGGGCGTGAACACCAGTTCCAGCCCCTGCAGCGCAAGTGCGGATCGCAGCTGCTCGGTGGTGCCGACATAGACGATATCGACCTCGGCCTCGGCGCGGGTCATGCGGGCAACCGCGACCTGCTGGATGCGGGCCATCGCGTCCAGGCGGTCACGGATTTCGATCCAGTCGCCCAGCCCCTCGATCGGCACGAGGACGGAAATGCGCTCCTCCTGGGCGAAGTCGAGCATGTTCTCGTCCTTCCAGCCCGCTTCGAGGTCGCGCAGCAGCTCGGCGACGACCTGGTTCAGGAAGGTCTGCAGGCTGCCGGCGCCGGAATAGCGCCGCTCCATCGTCCGTCCGTCGTAGCCGCCGCCGGTGAATCTCAGGGTGACGCTGACCTGCCGGCCGGTGCTGCCGGCCCGGCCGATCGAGGCGATGGCGACCATACTGCCCGCCGCCTGGTAGCGGCTGGCGATCTCCTCCAGGCCCACCGGATCTCCGGCCAGGGCGTAGTTGACGTTGACCGCCGCCACATCCGACAGATCGCCGATCGGCATCACCAGCGAGAACAGGCCCGGCTGCGGCAGCTGCCCCTCCCACGCCTCGCGCCAGGGATTGGGATCATCCCACAGCCGGCGCGCCGTGCCGATGTCGATCACCGGCAGGACGACGATCGGCTGACTGCGCGTCATGGCGAACGAGATGCGCTGCGACCGCAGGATCTCGGCGACCTTTTGCGGCTCGAACCGAACCGAGAGCGTGGCGAGATAGCGGCCGCCGCCGAACTTCTCGTCTGAGATGTCGTAGTCGCGGACCATGGCGATCAGCATGTCCGACGTGACCTCCGGCAGGCGCACGATATCGTCGGCCGAGACCAGACGCCGGAACACCACCTGCAGCGCCTCCTGCTGCGCCTCGGCGATTCCCTCCTGTTTGGCCTGCAGCTCGTCGGCGGCGCGCGCATCGACCTTCAGGCCCGTCACCTCGAACACGTCCTGGGCGCGGGCGCCGCCGCAGGACACCGCGATCAGGGCCAGGGCCGCGAGGCCGATATGCGCAAGCCGCGCCACTCTCGTTTCATCGATCATTGCAAACCATACCGGATCAAGTATCTTTGGCGCCCGTTTATACTAGCTCGGCAGCGAGGATACCATAACAACCGAAACGCCCCCCAGGGGCCTGGATTATCGCGCTTCGGGCGTCGATATCGATGCCGGTGAAGCCCTCGTGAAGGCGATCGGGCCGCTGGCCCGCAGCACCATGCGGCCGGGCGCCGATGCCGCGCTCGGCGGTTTCGGCGGACTCTTCGATCCCGCCGCGGCCGGTTATCGCGATCCGATCCTGGTGGCGGCGACGGACGGCGTCGGCACCAAGCTGAAGATCGCGCTCGCCGCCGGACGGCACGATACCGTCGGCATCGACCTCGTGGCCATGTGCGTCAACGACCTCGTCGTGCAGGGGGCCGAGCCGCTGGTGTTCCTGGACTACTTCGCCACCGGCAAGCTGGAGGTCGAGACCGCGCGCGAGGTGGTCGCCGGCATCGCCGAGGGCTGCCGCCAGGCCGGCTGCGCCCTGATCGGCGGCGAGACCGCGGAGATGCCGGGCATGTACGGGCCGGGCGACTACGATCTTGCCGGATTCGCCGTCGGCGCGGTGGAACGCGACGCCGTGATAACCGGTGCGGACGTTGCCGTTGGCGACGTCATCCTCGGCCTCGCCTCGAGCGGCCTGCACTCCAACGGCTTCTCCCTCGTGCGCAAGGTGGTCGAGCTGGAGGGGCTGGACTACGCCGCGCCAGCGCCGTTCGATGCGGCGCGGCCGCTCGGCGCGGCGCTGCTGGAGCCGACGCGGATCTACGTCAAGGGCTGCCTTGCCGCGCTCCGCGGCGGCGGCGTGCACGCACTGGCGCACATCACCGGCGGCGGGCTGGTCGAGAACCTGCCGCGCGTGCTGCCCGGCGGCCTCGCCGCCCGGCTCGATGCCGCATCCTGGCCGGAGCCGGCGGTGTTCGGCTGGCTCGCGAAGGCCGGCGGGATCGCGCGTCAAGAGATGTACAGAACATTCAATTGCGGCATCGGCATGGCGCTGGTCGTGGCCCCCGACGCGCAAGCAGCGGTGGCGGCCGCACTCACCGGCGCCGGCGAGACCGTGCACGAGATCGGTCGAATTGCGCCCCGCGGCGACGGCGCCGCCGTGATCATCGAGGGCGCCCCGTGAGCGCCCGCGTCAGGGTCGCGGTGCTCATCTCGGGCCGCGGTTCCAACATGCAGGCGCTGGTCCGCGCCTGCGACAGCCCGGACTTCCCGGCCGAGATCGTCCTCGTGCTGTCCAACCAGCCCGGCGCGGCCGGTCTCGACTTCGCGCGCGAGGCCGGAATCGCCACCACCGTGGTGCCGCACCGGGACTTCCCGGACCGCGCCGCCTTCGATGCGGCGATGGATAGGGAGATCCGCAAGGCGGGGGCCGAACTGGTCTGCCTCGCCGGGTTCATGCGGCTCCTCGACCCGGCCTTCGTCGATGCCTGGCGCGACCGCATGCTGAACGTCCACCCCGCCCTGCTGCCGTCCTTCAAGGGGCTGGATACGCATCGGCGCGCGCTCGAGGCCGGGGTCAAGATCGCCGGCTGCACCGTCCATTTCGTGCGTAGCGAGATGGACACCGGCCCGATCATCGCCCAGGCCGCGGTGCCGGTGCTGCCGGACGATACGGAAGAGATGCTGGCGGCGCGGATCCTCGAGCAGGAGCACCGCATCTATCCCTCGGCGCTGCGCCTCGTCTGCGAGGGGCGGGTCAGGGTCGACGGCGACCGGGCGATCGTCGAAGCCGGCGCCGGTGCGGCGGCACTGCGCAACCCCGAACCGGCCTGACTTGCCAAACCCGCCGCGACGGGCTACCAAGGGCGCGAACCTGGATCGAAAGAGGGCAGTGATGGCGTACGGCAAGATGGACTTCGAGAAATCGCCGGAGGAGAAGCTCCGGACCTGGGACAAGATCTGGAAGCTGATGATCATCTCCGGCGCGGGGACGCTGCTGGTCCTGGGGCTGCTGGGGCTGGTCTTCGTCTGATCCGGACCGGCCGCGAGCCGGCAACGAGCGAGGGCGCGCCCGATTCGGCGCGCCCTTTGTCATGCCCGCGCCCGGCCGGGACCGCGGATCAGCCGACGATGTCGATGGCGCTGAAGAAGAAGGCGACCTCGACGGCCGCGTTCTCGACCGAATCCGAGCCGTGCACCGAGTTGGCCTCGATCGATTCGGCGAAGTCCTTGCGGATCGTCCCGTCCGCCGCCTCCGCCGGGTTGGTCGCGCCCATGATCTCGCGATTGCGCACCACAGCGTTCTCGCCCTCGAGCACCTGGACCACGACCGGACCGGAGGTCATGAAGGTGCACAGATCGCTGTAGAACGGGCGCTCCCTGTGCACCGCGTAGAACGCCTCGGCCTGGCCGCGGGTCAGCCACAGGCGCCTCTGGGCGACGATGCGAAGGCCGCCCTCCTCGAGGCGGGCGTTGATCTGGCCGGTGAGATTTCGCCGGGTCGCATCGGGTTTGATGATCGAAAGCGTGCGTTCCTTGGCCATCCTCTGAAATCCCTGGATTTTCGCGGCGGCGAGCCCGCCTTGGGTGGTACGGTCGCGGGGTTATAGACGGGCCCGGCCGCGCCGACAACCCCGCAATCGGCCGCTGCAAGCGCGCCCCGCCCCGTGCTATACACCCCGCCATGCTGACCATCGACGGCCTGACATACCGGATCGCCGGCCGCACCCTGCTGGAGCGGGCCACCGCGCGCCTGCCCGCCGGCTCGCGCACCGGCCTCGTCGGCCGCAACGGCAGCGGCAAGTCGACGCTGCTGCGGCTGATCGCCGGCGAGCTCGCCCCGGATGCGGGCGACATCCGCCTGCGCAACGGTGCCCGCATCGGCACCGTCGCCCAGGAGGCGCCGAGCGGCCGCGACACGCCGCTCGCGCTCGTGCTGTCCGCCGATGCCGAGCGCGCGTCCCTCCTGGTGGAGGCCGAGATCGCGACCGACCCGCAGCGCATCGCCGCGATCCATGAGCGCCTCGCCGACATCGACGCGCACCGGGCCGAGGCGCGCGCCGCCGCCATCCTCGCCGGGCTGGGGTTCGACGAGGCGGCGCAGACGCGCCCGGTGGACGAATTCTCCGGCGGCTGGCGCATGCGCGTCGCCCTCGCCGCCGCCCTGTTCGCCGAGCCCGACCTCTTGCTGCTCGACGAGCCGACCAACCACCTCGACCTCGAGGCGGCGCTGTGGCTCGAGGGCTTCCTTGGCGCCTACCCCAACACGCTCCTGCTGGTCAGCCACGACCGGGATCTCCTCAACCGCGCCGTCGGCGGCATCCTGCACCTCGAGGGAAGGGCGCTGAGCCACTATTCCGGCGGCTACGATACGTTCGAGCGCACGCGGCGCGAGACGCTGGTCCGGCAATCGGCGCTGGCCAGGCGCCAGGCCGCGGAGCGCCGGCGCATCGAGGCCTTCATCGAGCGCTTCCGCTACAAGGCGACCAAGGCGCGCCAGGCGCAGAGCCGCATCAAGGCGCTGGCCCGCATGGAGCCGATCGCCGCGGTGGTCGAGGCCCGCACCGAAAGCTTCGACTTCCCGCAGCCGGAGCCGCTGGCGCCGCCGATCCTTACCCTCGAGGGCGCGGCGGTCGGCTATGGCGACGGCGCGCCGGTCCTGCGGCGCCTCGACCTGCGCATCGACATGGACGACCGCATCGCCCTGCTCGGCGCCAACGGCAACGGCAAGACGACGCTCTTGCGCCTGCTCGCCGGCCGGCTCGCCGTCTCGGGCGGCAAGGTCGTCCGGTCGGCCAGGCTGAAGGTGGGCTACTTCGCCCAGAACCAGCTCGAGGAGCTGCCCGAGGGGCTGACCGCCGGCGCCCACATGGCGGCGCTGCTGCCCGACCTCGCGGAAGCCAAGGTGCGGGCCCATCTCGGCCGCTTCGGGCTGTCCGGCGAGCGCGCCGCAACGCGCATCGCCGACCTCTCCGGCGGCGAGAAGGCGCGCCTGCTCATCGCGGTGATCACCCGCGAGGCGCCGCATCTGCTGCTGCTCGACGAGCCGACCAACCACCTCGACGTCGACGCCCGCGAGGCGCTGGTGCAGGCGCTCAACGCCTATGAGGGCGCGGTGATCCTGGTCAGCCACGATTCGCACCTCGTCGACCTCATCGCCGACCGGCTGTGGCTGGTCGCGGACGGCACCTGCACGCCGTATGACGGCGACCTCGCCGACTACCGCGGCGCGCTGCTCGCGGCCGGGCGGGCCGAACGCCGGGCGGCACGCGCAACGAAGGCCGTCGACGGCGCCGCCGGCCGGTCCGGGGACCGCCGGCGCCGGGCCGCGGCGCGCGAGGCCACGGCGCATCTGCGCAAACGGCTGAAGGACGCCGAGGCGGCGCTGGAGCGGCTCGCCGCCGAGAAGGCGGCGCTGCACGCCCGGCTCGCCGACCCCGCGCTCTACGATGGCCCGCCGGCGGAGATCGCCGAGCTCAACCGCAGGACCGCCGAGACGGATAAGGCCATCGAAGCAGCCGAGGCGGCCTGGCTTGCGGCCCAGGAGGCGCTGGAGGCCAAGGGCGGTTAGCGGTCGGCCTTCGGGCGTGAAACGAGCCCATGCGTTAGGGTTTTCTGCGGGTTTCGGGGGACGAAAGCGGAAACGGGAACATGGAGAAGCGCAGGCGCACCGAGCTGAGCAAGTTCCTGAGCTACGTGCTGCGGCACCGGCCGGACATGATCGGTCTCGAGCTGGACGACGAGGGCTGGGCCGATATCGACGCGCTTGTGGACGGCGCGGCGAAGGCCGGCAAGCGGTTGACGCGCGAAGACCTGCAGGAGGTCGTTGCGATGAACGACAAGCAGCGCTTCGCGATCAGTGCCGACGGGGGCAGTATCCGCGCGAGCCAGGGTCATTCGGTCGAGGTCACGCTCGGCTATGCGCCGGTCGAGCCGCCGGAGACCCTGTATCACGGCACGACGCCGCAATTCCTGGACGCGATCCGTCGCAACGGTCTGAAGCGCATGACGCGCCACCATGTCCACCTGTCGCCGGACCGGGAGACCGCCCGGGCCGTCGGTGGCCGCCGCGGAATGCCCGTCATTCTGGAAGTCGCTTCCGGCGACATGGCCCGGGCCGGGCATCTGTTCTATCTCTCGGAAAACGGCGTCTGGCTGACCGATGATGTGCCGCCAGGCTTTCTGACCTTCCCCGCCGTGCGCTAAGCGGCGCCGGCGCCCGGACGCGCGAAGATCGGCGCGCGAGTGGGCGCCATGGGACGCGAATCTGCGGACCGCGCCGCTGCTCCCGGGGGCCAGCCCGCTGCGGATTGAAGATCAAGAGGGCGTCGCGCCGCCATCCCGGCGCTCGGCGGTCCGCCGGCAGCTCCTCCCGTGGGGCCGGCCAGCGCCACGGGCCGCGCATCAGAGATCCGCGGCCTCGACCCCGTCGCCATCCCGCTGGCCGGCCGAGCCTGGACCTGACCATTTCATTTGAAGGCAGACCCTGCAATCCATAGGATGGAACATAACAGGAACATTATCGTTGAACGGCGGAAAGGAGCGACCATGGCGACAGCGACGGGATCGAAGGACATCGACATCGCCGGCACGGCGGCGCGGCTGGCGGCGCTGGGCCCGCATGACGCGCTGGGGGCGATGCTGGCGGAGCAGATGGCGGCGGTGCACGCGGCGGCCTTGCGGGCGCTGGAGCGCGCCGGCGCATGCAAGGACCAGCCGCAGATCGAGGCGCTGTATTTGCGCCAGGCGGCGCGGCTGATGCACCTGTTCGCGCGCCAGGCCGACGCGCTGGAGCGCCGCCGCGACGCCGCCGAGGCGCGCGCCGACGAGGCGGAGCGCAAGGCACGGGTGCGCGAGCGCGAGCAGCGCGAGGAGGAGCGAGAGGCCGCGCTCATGGGGCTGGCGCCCCCGCGGCGCCGGCGGGCGTCGGCGCGGGCGAACGGGCGGGATGACGGCACAGGCTGCGCGGCCGACGAGCTGCCGGCCGGGCTGTGCATCCCGGATCCGATGCCGGACTAGCACATCATCCGCTTGCGGGGACCGGGCGCCGGCCCGCACACCCCTCACTCCGC
>JBFGQV010000067.1:0-14948 GCA_041563955.1 Alphaproteobacteria bacterium
CCCCCGCCGCCGGACGGTTCCGGCGCCGCGGGCGGCTCAGGAGCCGGATCAGGCGCTGCGGGCGGTTCGGCGGCCGTTGCCGCCGCGCTCCCAGGTTCGCTCCCCGTGGGCGGGGCGGAGACGCCGGCTGCATCCGCCGGTTCGGCGGCGGGCTCCGGGGCCGGCGGCAGCTCCGCCGAGGCGGGCTCCGGGGCCGGCGGCAGCTCCGCCGAGGCGGGTTCCTTTGCCGCTGGCGCATCTGTCGAGCTCGGGTCCGGTGCCGGCGCCTTCTCCGGCGGAGCCGGCGGGGTCGCGGCGACGGGCTCCTTCTCCTCCTCGATCACCGGGTTGCTGAGCAGGCCGACGCCCTCGATCTCCACCTCACAGACGTCGCCCGCTGTAAGGAACAGCGGCGGCGTGCGGGCATATCCGACGCCGGACGGCGTGCCGGTGGCGATGACGTCGCCCGGCCGCAGGGTCATCGCCTTCGACCAGCGGTGGATCAGGTCGGCCACCGGGAACAGCATCGTATCCGTGGTGTCGTTCTGCACCACCTGGCCGTTGACGCGGGTGACGAGACGCAGGCCGGCGGCCCCGGGCGGCAGCTCGTTCGGCGTCACAAGATCGGGCCCGAAGGAGCCGGAGCGGTCGAAGTTCTTGCCCAGGGTCCACTGCGTACCGAGGCGCTGGAAGTCGCGCACCGAGCCGTCCATCAGCACCGCATAGAAGGCGACATGCGACAGCGCATCCTCCAGCGGCACGTGCCGGCCCGGCGTGCCGATCACGGCGACGAGCTCGCCCTCGTAGTCGAACTTGTCGGAGATCCACGGCTTGACGATCGGCTCGTCATGGCCGACCAGCGACTGCGCATAGCGGACGAACAGCGACGGATGCTCCGGCGGCTCACGCCCGCCCTCCTTGGCGTGCTCGGCGTAGTTCAGCCCGCAGCACAGATACTTCGGCGCGTTCCATACCGGCGGATGGTAGCGGAGACCTTCGGCCGGCCGCACCGCCTCGGCCGGCGGGTCCAGCACGATGGCGGCGATGCGCTGCATGATCCCCTCGCCGAGCGCGAGCAGGCCGGGGATGTCGCGCGGCAGCTCGGGCGCCGCCAGCGACAGGTCGACGATCGCCTCGCCGCGCCGCACGCCGATGGTCGGAACACCGTCCTTGTCGAAGGCCAGGAGCCGCATCGATGAGTCCCTTACGGAAGATTCGCGGATTGAGTCAGGAACCTGCCACGCGCCGTCCGCGGGGGCAAGACGTCGAAAAACGATCCCGGCCCTCACCCCTGTCCGTGCGTGCTGCCCTCGCCCCACGGCCGGCCCGGGCGGTCGAGCGCTTCGCACAGCGCCTCGGCGCCGTCCGACAGCAGGGTGTGAATCTCGTCCGCGCCGAAGGCCGCCGCCCCGGCCGTGCCGAAACGGTACAACCGCGCCGCGCCGGCATCGCGACATCGGACGGTGACGACCTTGCCGTAAGCAGGGATGGACTTGGTGATCTTGGCCGAAACGATATCCACGCGATTGACCTCGACGACGTCCCGACGGAGCAGACCGCGGGTGATGAGCAGGCGTCAGGCCATGCCGGTGCTGCCGCCGCGGCGCGCGATGGCATAGAGCAGCATGAGGCTGGCGCCGGCGATCCAGCTGCGCAGGAAGTCGACGAACGTATCCGTACCCCAGCCGTAATAGCTGAACGCGCCGGGCGTCGCCTCGATCGTAAGATAGATGTGCGGCGCCAGGATCAGGGTCGGCAGCACAACGATACTCCAGGCGATGATCCGCGTGATCGCGGCACCGGTTCCGCCCCGGGACTGAGCCTCGACCGCCCCGTGCGTCGTGGGCAGGAGGATGCGGATCGATTCCCAGCCGATGATGCAGGCGACGAAGAAGAAGATCAGCATGAAGTGTTCCAGGTCGCCGACCGACCGGCCGCAGAACAGCGAGACCTTGCCGTGGTTGGCGCAGAACAGGTTCGCCGGCCAGTAGGTCGTCGCAATCTTGGGGAAGCCCTTGGCGGACCACGCGATGATCCAGTTCAGCATGTAGCCGACCGCCGGGGCCACGAAGGCGACGGGTGCACCGAATATGAACCGCATGTCAATCCCTTCCTTATGCCCGCTGCCGCGCCCTGCCAGCGACGGCGTATCGGTGTTTATCGGACAAATGGGTTAAGGCACGGTTAAATTGTACTGGCGTCCCGATCTGCTATTTTCGGGGCATCCCGCGTTCCCTCCCATTTCCTCCCTCCGACACCGGCGCGCAATTCGGCCGCGCCAAGGCGGCACGAATTTTGTCGGTTCGCGGCAGGCGTCTTGCTTGGGGTCGCTCATCCCGCTTCCTCGGCGGATTCGGTCTCGGTGCTGAAATCGCGGCATTCGGGCTCGAGTGAAATCGGCGCGACGGGCGCGGCGCCGAGATAGCGGGCCCAGCCATCCAGCGATTCGAAAATATCCGAGACCTTGGCGGCCTTCTCCGGGTCACGCGGCCAGCCGCGCCACAGCGGGTCGCCGGCAGCGCAGATCAGCTCACGCAACACCTCCGGCGGGGCCCGATAGCGCGCGAGGGCAACAGCGGCGTAGTCGTGCAGCATGGCCTGCGCCACCGCCAGCGCGAACAGCGCCGCGCCGCCGCCGATCAGCGCCAGCACGACAGCGCCGGGCAGTGTCACCAGTGCCGACAGCTCGGCAAAGCCCGACACCGCGGCGAGGCCGATGTCGCGGGGGCCGATCAGGGCGACGGCCGCGCCTCCCAGCACCGCCCAGAAGATGAGGGTTCCCGCCAGCACCCTTTTGCGGATCGCACGGACGGGCCCGGAGAGGTCGCGCTTGCGCCACACGGCCGTGGGCACGTCGAGCAGGGCGAGGAACTCGGCCGCCGTCTCCGTTTCCATCCGGGGCAGGCGCAGCAGCTCCTGCTCGCGGCCATGCAGGACCAGCGTATCGTCGCCCTCGTAAAGGGACGCCGAGCGGATGGCCTCGCGGTAGACCGTGTCCGTGCGCGCGACGATGCCCCCGGTCGCGGCAACGACGCGCTGGCCGGTGACCGCGACGGTGCGCCGGCCCCAGAGCAGCGCCGCCAGGACACCGAGAACCTTGCCCCCCAGACCGGCCAGCGAGGTCGTCGCCAGGGTCATCACAATGCCGGACCAGACCTTGTCCTCGATCACGTCCGTCCAGACCGCCCAGCCCGCAACGGCACCAACGGCATAGAACGTGAACCAGCCGAGCGTTTCGGTCATCCGCCGGGGCGCGGGCCAGCGCCACAGCACGGTCTCGCTGGGCGGAACCGCGGAATCGATCCGGCTCATGGCGCTGCCTCCGCCGCCGCGAGGGCGAACGTCGCGATCGCCTCGGTCGCGTCGCCGCGGAGCTCCGGTTCGGGCGGCGGCAAGTCGACCGTGCGGGCGCGCAGCAGACGCGCCGAGGCGAGGTAGAAGCGCCCGCTCAGGCCGGGCCGGCTTCGACCCGAGCCCGCCGGCGCCCGGCCGGCCCACACGGGATCGCTGTGCCGCGCCAGGAACTGCGACAGCGATTCCGCAGAGAAGATGGCCCGCCCCACCGCCACGGTCAGGAAGCCGCTTAGAGGTAGAACGAGGATCATCGCGGCGATCGGCGGCACCATCATCAAATGCAGCAGGATCGAATCGGCGGCGCGCAGCGGCTCAAGATAGGCCTGCACGCCGTCCGACATAACCACGACGGTAAGTCCGACGGTCAAGGCTGCCCACATCACCTGCCACAGGATGAAGGGAAGAACGGTCAGCACCTTGGCCCCAAGATTCGGGGACTGCGCCTTCCAGACCACCGCGGGCACCGCCAGCGCCGCCATGAGCTCGTCCGCCTTCGCCACCCCCCTGGCGCGATGCAGAACCCCGTCGCGGCCGATCAGCAGGAGCGTGTGGTCGCCTTCGAAATAGGCCACCGTCTGCAGCAGCTCGCGGTATACCGTCGTCATTCGGCCGGGATAGCGCCCGCCCTGGATGACGACGCGGCGAGCCGTCACCGCGACGCCGCGAAGCCTGTCGAACATCAGCGGCACGACCAGCTGCAGCAGAAACACCGCCACCATCGGGCTCGCCAGGAGCGTGATCTCGCCGCTGATCAGATCCGTCCACCAGGCAACGCCAAGGCCGGCGGCGCCGACTCCGGTCACGATAAGGCCGCCAAGCACCGCGGCTCCCTTTTCCCATCCCTTGGGCCAATGCCACTCGACCGGCTCGCTTGGCGGGAGCGCATGTTCGATCCTGTGCATCTTCCTGTCCCTTTCCCCGGCCCTGCGTGTGCAAGCAGGCCGTATCCAACCGATTGTCGTTAACCGGCGTTAAGAACCCGTGAATCCCTGCCGGCCAAACCCGGTTCGCGCGGCCGTCCCTCAAAAAAACCCCGCCGTTACGCCGAGTTTACAATTCCTCAACCATGTCGCTGATAAAACAAGGCACACCTTGCCGTTCAACCGTCCGGGAAGACTGGTGACCTTGTCATGAAGATAACGACCTCCGCACTTGCAATCGTCGCCGTTGCAATTGCCGCCGCCCCTGCCGCAGCGGACGACCACTGGACGGCGGACGGCGGGCCGTACATCTCCGGGTTCATTACGGGACAGAACGTCCGCGCCTCCAACGCGACCATCGCCGGCAACGACCAATGGGAATACGACGTCGGCGCCGGCTTCATCGGCTCCGTCGGCTACGCGTTCCTGTTTCCGCAATACGGCGTCGACCTGCGGGCCGAGATCGAGGGCGCATACCGCCGCATTTCCGTTGAAAATATCGAGTTCGCCAGCGGATTTTACTGGGAGGTCAACGGCGAAACCGTGTTCCGGTCGGCCATGGCCAACATTATCATCGATGTGCATACGCAGAGCCGCTTCGCTCCCTATTTCGGCGGCGGGATGGGCCGCGCGGAGCTTCGCTTCAACAGCTGGGTCGTGACCGAATACGATCCCACCGGTGCGCTGGTCGGCACCTTCCAGATCCCGGCAAGAAATTATGATGTCGCCGTGTGGCAGGCGATCGCCGGAGTCGGCTACCGGCTGTCCCCGGGCTTGCTGATCGACCTGAGCTACCGGTACTTCCAGCCCAATGATCGGGGCTTCAACGGCTATATCAGCAACGAGTTTGCAATCGGTGTTCGCATGACGTTCTGAGGCTGCGTGCACGACCGGGCGCGGCCGGCCGTGCCACGGGCACGGGTTTAATCGCTTTACTTCGACGTCGAATTCGTCGATATCCCGGTCATGGCTGCGGCGGCGGACTCCGACAGGATCGGCATGCTCGAGGCGCTGGAGGAACGCATTCTCTGGCTCGCCTGCTGGACCATCCACAACGCCAATCATATCCGCGCCGCCACCGACGGGCTGAAAGTCGGCGGCCACCAGTCGTCCTGCGCCTCGGCGGCGACGCTGCTAACGGCGCTCTATCTCGATGTGCTGCAGCCGCAGGACCGGGTCGCCGTCAAGCCGCACGCATCGCCAGTCTTCCATGCGATCCAGTACCTGCTGGGCCGGCAGAGTCGCGAGCGGCTGGAGGCCTTCCGGGCGTTCGGCGGCGCCCAGTCCTACCCGTCGCGCACCAAGGATGCGGATGATGTCGACATCTCGACCGGCTCCGTCGGCCTCGGCGTCGGCGTAACGCTCTTTGCCTCGCTGGTCCAGGATTACGTCCGCCTGCACGGGCTGGCCGGAGATGCCGGCGCGCCCGGCCGCATGGTCGCGGTGATGGGCGATGCCGAGCTCGACGAGGGCAATGTCTTCGAGGCGCTGCTTGAGGGCTGGAAGCACGACGTGCGGAACCTGTGGTGGGTGATCGACTACAACCGCCATTCGCTCGACGGCGTGGTCAACGACCGCCTGTTCGGGCGCATCCGCGATTTCTTCGGCTCGGTCGGCTGGACCGTGGTCAACCTGAAATACGGCAAGCGCCTGCAGGCGGCCTTCGAGGGGCCGGCCGGCGAGGCGCTCCGGCAATGGATCGACGACTGCCCCAACCAGCATTACTCGGCGCTGACCTTCGTGGGCGGGGCGGCCTGGCGCGAGCGGCTGCAGCGGGACCTCTCCGGAACGACCGGCCTGAAGGCGCTGCTGGACAGCCATGACGACGATTCGCTGCACCGCTTGATGACCAATCTGGGCGGCCACGACATGGAAAGCGTGCTGGAGGCGTTCCACGGCGTCGCCGACGACCGCCCGCAGTGTTTCATCGCCTACACCATCAAGGGTCACCGGTTGCCGCTGGCCGGCCACAAGGACAACCACGCCGGCCTGATGACGCCGGACCAGATGGAGGCCTTCCGGGCCCGCCACAACGTTCCGCACGGCAAGGAGTGGGAGCCATTTGCCGGGCTCGGGATCGATGAGGGGAAGATCCGGGCGTTCCTCGCGCGCGTGCCGATCGCGCAGCGGCCGGACCCGACGCCGTGCAAGCGTGCCGAGGTGCCGGCGATCACGGCACCCGGGGCGACGACCCTGTCGACCCAGGACGCCTTCGGGCGCATCCTCAACGATCTCGGCAAGACGCAGGCGGATCTTGCGCAGCGTGTCGTCACCACGTCCCCCGACGTCGCCATCTCGACCAACCTTGCCGGCTGGATCAACCAGCGCGGCGTGTTCCACCGCGAGGACCGGCCCGACGCCTTTCGCGAGCAGGCGATCGCATCGCCGCTTAAATGGGACCAGGGCCCGGCGGGCCAGCATATCGAGCTCGGCATCGCCGAGAACAACCTGTTCCTGATGCTGGCTGCCGCCGGGCTGAGCGACCGGCTGTTCGGGGTGCGGATCATCCCGGTCGGCACGCTGTACGACCCGTTCGTTTCGCGCGGCCTCGATGCGCTGAACTACGCCTGCTACATGGATGCGCGCTTCATCGTCGCCGGCACACCCTCGGGCATCGCCCTCGCCCCGGAAGGCGGCGCACACCAATCGGTCGCAACGCCGTTGATCGGCATCGCGCAGGACGGGCTGGCTGCATTCGAGCCGGCCTTCGCCGACGAGCTGGCGGTCATGCTGGAATGGGCCTTCGACTACCTGCAGCGGGACGGCTCCGGCCGGTCGGAGATCGAGTGGCTGCGCGACGTGGAGGGCGGCGCGGTCTACTTGCGCCTGTCCACCCGCCCGCTCGAACAGCCGCGGCGGCGACTCGACGCCGAGTTGCGGCGCGGCATCGTCGCCGGCGGCTACTGGCTGCGCGAGCCGGACCCGGGCGCCGAGATCGCCATCGCTTACGCCGGCGCCGTCGCCCCGGAAGCGATGCAGGCCTGGGAACAGCTTGTCGCGGAAGCCCCCGGCGCCGGCCTTCTCGCGGTGACCTCGGCGGATCGGCTGGGAGCGGGTTGGCACGCGGCGGAACGCGCACGCCAGCGCGGCGATGGCTTGGGCGCGCGCAGCCATGTCGAACGGCTGCTGGAGCCGCTGGCCCCGGACGCCGGCCTCGTCACCGTGGCCGACGGCCACCCGGAGGCGTTGTCATGGATCGGCGGTGTGCTTGGCCACCGCGTCAAACCGCTCGGCGTCGAGCATTTCGGCCAGTCGGGCAGCCTGCCGGACCTGTTCCGTCACTACCGCATCGACGCCGAAGCGATCCTCGACGCCTGCGCCGCCGCGTTGATCGGACGCCGCGGCGGACGCGTCTGGCCGAAGGCGGCGGAGTGAGACGCCGGCGGCCGGGTCTCAGAATGTCCGCCTGATGCCGACCAGCACCGTGCTGCCCATGTATTCGGTCTCGACAACGTCACCATCGGCCTCGGTGAACTCCGGATCCGCCGTGCCGAACAGCCGGTAGTCCGCAAACAGCGTCAGTGTCGGCGACAGCTCATAGCCGATCCCGGCGATGAACTGGTATGCGAGCACCGTATCGTCGTTGTCTTCCGGGGTCGAGCCGACCGTGCCGGCATCGATCAGGGAGAACCTGGCCATGCCGATGCCGGCCCCGACATACGGCGTCCACGACGACCCCGCGCCGAACTCGTAGAAGCCATTCGCCATCAAGGCCAGCGTCGAGGAATCGCCCTGCATGGCAAATGTCGAACCGAGAGCGGACTGCTCGTCGAGGCCGTTGCGGCGGTAGGCGAGTTCGCCCTCGACCCGGAAGCCGGTGCCGAAATCGTAGCCGACGAACCCGCCGACGGCGTAGCCGATGTTCGACGAGACGGTAATCGGCACGCCTGGTGCGCCGCTGCTGGTGGCGTCACTGTCGTGCGGGATGCCGACACCGCCATGGGCACCGATATAGAAGGATTGCGCTGCAGCGACGCCCGTGGCGCCGAGCAGCACGGCGAGGGCGGAAATCAGGATCTTGCAGGTCTTCATTGTTTCGTCCCCTTCGCGGGCCGGGGCGTCGGATATGGATCCCGAGAATTTGCCCGGCGGCGCCGCATGCTTTACGTGCAAAGGCCTTCTTTCTGTACGGAATAATTGTAAACGATTGATTAACCGTACACAGAAAGGGATTCCCGCCAAGCGTCCGGCGGGCGGTATCGGCTTCGTCGGGGCCGGTCCCGCGCGGTGGTCACCGACGCTTGACCGGCGAGCACCGGTCCGTCGCAGAACGTTCCCTGAACAATACAGAACAGAGCGGAAACGCCCGGATTCCCGCGACCATCCGGGTTTCGACACGTTGTAGGATGCGACCGGATCGCCGGGCCGAACGACCGGTCGCGGTGGCGACAGCAGTGGCGACAACCGCAGTAACGGAGGAGAGCGAGAATGAAGTCGAAGATCAGCGACAGGCAATGTCCACCGCGTCTGGCCGTGCTGGCCCTCGGAGTGGCCGCCTTGCCGATCTGCGCCGGCGGACCGGCCGTGGCGCAGGCGATCGTTTCGATCCCGCAGATACAGGGCGCCGGCCACATATCGCCATATGCGGGACAGGAAGTCACGACGACCGGTGTGGTCACCGCCGTCGCCTTCAACGGCTACTACGTCCAGGATCGGACCGGCGATGGCGACGACGCCACGTCGGACGGGCTGTTCGTGTTCAAGACCGGCGCCAGGCCGGACGTCGGCGACCATGTGCAGCTGACCGACACGGTGACCGAATTCGTGCCCGGCGGCGCCGCGACCGGGAATCTCTCCATCACGCAGATGTCGTTTCCCGCCATTACCACCCTGTCCACCGGCAACCCACTGCCGTTCCCGGTGGTGATCGGCAGCAGCGGCCGCATCCCGCCGAACCGGGACGTGATCAGCGAGGATGAACTACCGGCGGATTTGCAGAACGAAGCCGGCCTGTTCGATCCGGAGAACGACGGCATCGATTTCTACGAGAGCCTGGAGGGTATGCTGGTCACGGTCGAGGACCCGGTGGCGGTGTCGGCGACGCGGACCTTCAACGCCTTCAGCAGCGAGCTGTTCACCCTGCCCAATGACGGCGCCCACATCGCGCCGCGCGACGCCCGCACCCGGCGCGGCGGGATCAGCCTGCAGCCCGACCCCGACAATCGTGGCGACCAGAACCCGGAGCGGGTGCAGATCCAGTTCGACGGGACGCTGTACCGGTTCCCGGTGCCGGCGATCGCGGTCGGCGACCAGCTCGGCAGCATCACCGGCGTCGTCGGCTACAGCTTCGGCAATTTCGAGGTCAACGCCCTCGCCGAATTCGACATCTTCCCGGCCGGTTTGCGGCGGGAAGCGACGCGGCTGTCAGGAAACAGGCGCAAGGTGACCGTCGCCAGCTACAACGTCCTCAACCTCAGTCCGCTGCCCGATGACGACCGCCAGCGGGCCACGCTGGCCTCCCAGATCGTGAACAATCTGGGCAGCCCGGACGTCATCGCGCTGCAGGAGATCCAGGACAACAGCGGCGAACTCGACGACGGCACGACCGACGCCTCGCAGACGCTGCAGGCGCTGGTCGACGCCATCTTCGCCGTCGGCGGGCCGGCTTACGCCTTCGTCGACGTGGCGCCCGCGGACGGCACGTCCGGCGGGATCCCGGGCGGCAATATCCGCAATGCCTTCCTCTACGATCCGCACTGGATCGGGCTGGCGGACGTGCGGTCGCTGACGCCGGACGAGCTGCTGTTCGCCGGCGTCTCCGACCCGGCGGCGTTCGCCGGCACGCGCAATCCGCTGCTCGCGGTGTTCGAGTTCGCCGGCGAGCAGTTCACCGTGATCAACAACCATCTGACGTCGCGCTTCGGGTCGACGCCTGTGTTCGGCGCCATCCAGCCCTTCGTGCAGGCCGGCGAGGCGGAGCGCGAGGCGCAGATGCAGGCCCTGAACGACTATGTCGACTTCCTGCTGGCGGAGGACGAGGACTCGGCGATCGTGGTGCTCGGCGACCTGAACACCTTCGAGTTCACCGATGACCTGACGGAAATCCTGCCTGGCACGGGGGCCGAACGCGTGCTGACCAACCTGATCGGAACACTGAAGGACGACAATGTGTACTCCTTCAATTTCGAGGGCAATTCGCAGGTCCTCGACCACCTGCTGGTCAGCGATGCGCTGCTGGACAACGCCAAGCTCGACATCGTGCACGTCAACGTCGATTTCCCGCGCGTCGACGATACCGTCGGCAGCGACCATGAGCCGCTGGTGGCGCGGCTCAAGCTGAAGGGAGAGGACGACGGGGACGACGACTGAGGACATCCCGGCCGGGTTCGGGAGAGGACGACGGCCAACGCCCTAGCCGTCGTCCTTGAAGCCGATATCCCAGTGCGAGCCGTCGCAGAACGGCTTGTTCTTCGACGCGCCGCACCGGCACAGGGTGTAATGGTCGCGCGGCGCGCCGTCGCCCCAAGGGGCGTCGCGCAGCGCGATGCCGCCGCTGACATGATAGGGCCCGTCCCTGGAGACCCGGATCGCGGGCGCGCCAGCCGGGCGCGGGGCCTCCTCACCGTCCATGGAAAAGCTTAAGGCGCCGGACGGGCAGGCGCGGATCACGTCGACGATCTGCTCCACCGGCGCCGCGTCGGGATCGATCCACGGCTCCTCGTTCATGCGCCAGACGGCCGCCAGGCTGTCCGTGCAGACGCCGGCATGCGCGCAGATCGCGCGGTTGTCGTGGATCGTGATCCCCTTGCCCACATAGGATTGGCGCCGGTCAGTCGAGCCATCGGCGGCCCTTTTCCCGGAAAACCCGATCTTGGCGTGGGTGCCGTCGCAGAACGGCTTGTTGGCCGACCCGCCGCACCGGCACAGGGCGATCACGCTCTTGATCGTGATCGCGGCGCCGGCATCGTCCGTCAGCCGGTCACAGCCCTTGACGATATAGGGGCCGTCTTCCCTGCATTCGATCGTGGGGGCATCGCCGCCCGGAGAGTCCGCCATGATTCCGCCTTTCATCTCACCTGGTCGCGAGGGGTCGGTTCATGGAGTCCAGATATAGGTCGCCGTCGGCGGCGGGAAACCGCCGCCCCAAGGTTCGCGGGAGGCAGCTACTGGACCGTCGTCGTCTTTGGCGCGTTGATTCGCTCGGGCAGGTGCTCGGCGGGCAGCACGCGGTTCATGCCCTCGGCCTCGATCTGCAGGCGGCAGGTCTCACCCGGCTGCACGATGCGGTCGGTTTCGAGAAAATCCTGGACCAGCGTCAACTCCTGTCCGTCGTCGAGGATGATCGAGTATTCGATGCCGGGCCGTTCGCTCAACTTGTCGGCGACCTGGCGCCCGGCTCCGCCCCCGGCCGCCGCACCGGCCGTGGCGCCGACCTGAACGGCGATTTCCTGCCCGGCGCCATCGCCGATCTGGCTGCCGATGATGGCGCCGACGAGAAGCCCGACGATGGAACCGACGGCCTCGCCCTTCTCGGGCGCGTCGTCACCACGGATCGCGACCTCGCGGGCCTCCAGCACACGGCAGCGAACGATCCGCTTCGAGCTGCCGACCTCGCTGTCGCGATACAGGGAATCGCTGACTTTCGGGCTGCTGCAGGCGGCAAGCGCCGCCACCGCAAGGACCAGGATGCCGTTCCGGCATATCCCTGACATTCGGTTTCGCACGTTCCAGCTCCGTTGTTCCGGCCAGCGCAAGCGCCGCCCATAGAATACCAGCCAATGTCTTAAATTTCCATCAATCGCTATGGCTCCGCCGGCCATTGCGATCGCGTGCAGGCAGACCGCTTGCGGCCCACCGAACAGCCGCTACACTCAGCGGCGGACGGAGGACAGGCATATGAGCGACACAATCGGATTCATCGGGCTCGGCGTGCTCGGCTCGGCTATCGTGGGTCACCTCGTCGCCGCCGGCCGGCGTGTCGTCGGCTGCGACACCGACCCGAAGCAGATATCGGACCTCCATGCAGCAGGCGGCACGTCGGCGGCGACACCCCGCGAAACCGCGGACATGGCAGACGTCGTCTTCGTGTGCCTGCCGACCGCGGACTCGCTGCACGAGGTCGTGGGAGGGCCGGACGGCCTGGCGCGCGGCGGGCGGCAGGGCCAGATCGTCGTCGAACTCTCCACCTTCTCGATCGCGGACAAGGAGCGGGCCCGCGACGTACTGGCGAAGGCGGGCCGGATCCTGCTCGACTGCCCGGTCAGCGGCAATCGCATCATGGCGCTCGAACGCAAGCTGACCGCCTTCGGCAGCGGCGACCGGGTGGCCTGGGAACAGGTAAGGCCGATCATCGAACTGTTCACCCGGCGCAGCTACTACGTCGGCGAATTCGGCTGCGGCATGAAGATGAAGTTCTGCGGCAACATCCTGAACCTGGTCCACAACAGCGTCGCGGCCGAGGTCATGGTGCTCGGCATGAAGTCCGGCCTCGATCCGAAGATGATTCACGAGGTGATCAGCGGCAGCGGCTCGTCCTCTGCGATGTTCGAGGTGCGCGGCTCGCTGATGGCGAAGAACGACTACCAAAGGGAAGGCATGAACTTCTCGATCCCGCTCAAGGATTCGCGGCTGATCGCCGAGCACGCGGCACGCCATCTCGTGCCGACACCGATCTACCACGCGGCGCTGCAGAGCTATTACGCCGCCGTGGCCCAGGGACACGGCGACGAGGACCAGTCGGCCGTGTGCGCGGCGATGGAGCGGGCCGCCAACTGCGAACGGCGGCGCAAATCGGACACCGATCCCTAGGACCGCGGCCCACGGGCATACGAAATGGTGGCGTGGACGCCGGTTGCCCGGTCGCCGGAACGTGATACCCTTGCTTGCGGGAAGCAGGAGGGCCGAGCCATGGCCACCGCCACATTCGCCGCCGGACGTTTCTGGTGCGTCGAGGCGGCCGTCAGATTGATCCCGGGCGTGACCGCCACCGAGGTCGGGTTCATGGGCGGCCACGTCGCCAACCCGACCTTTCGGGAGGTCGGATCGGGCACCACGGGTCACGCGGAAGTGGTCCGCGTGGAATACGACCCCGCCAGCATCAGCTACGCCGAGCTGCTGAGTTCGTTCTGGAGGTTCCACGATCCGACCCAGCGCGACGGGCAGGGACCCGATATCGGCAGCGCCTATCGCTCCGTCATCTTCGTGCACGACGCGGCGCAGGACCGCATGGCCCGCGATTCCAAGCGCGCACTCGAGGAATCCGGTCGGCACCGCGCGCCGATCGTAACCGAGATCGTTCCCGCCGGCGCATTCTGGCGGGCCGAGGAACATCATCAGCGTTATCTGGAAAAGCGCGGCCTGGCGCCGCCCGGCGGCGGCTGACCGCAATCCGCCCCTTTTTCGCCGGAAAGCCGTGATCCAATGCAGTGACCGAAGCACGGATCGGATCGCCGCCGGAGGGCGCCATGCGCCGGATCTTTCACGTCGCTGTTCTCTGCCTCGCCGCGAGCGTCGGCGTCTTGCCGCACCCGGTCGAAGCGCAGCAATCGGCGGACACGGCGGCGCGGCAGCTGATCGCGGCGGCGATCGAGCGCACGCGGCACAGGGTTGCCTACGACGGCGCGTACCGCAAGCTGGATTATCCGGGCGGAGACGTGCCCGACGACGTCGGCGTGTGCACGGACCTTGTCATCCGCGCCTATCGGTCGGGGCTCGGCATCGACCTGCAGAAGGAGGTGCACGAGGACATGGTGCGGACCTTCGCCACCTACCCGCGGATCTGGCGCCTGCACAAGCCGGACCGCAATATCGATCACCGGCGAGTGCCGAACCTCGAGACCTTCTTTCGGCGGCATGGCGAGTCGCTGCCAGTAACCCGCAATCCCGGCGACTACGCGCCGGGCCATCTGGTGACCTGGCGGCTGCCCGGCAACCTGCCGCATATCGGCGTCGTCACCGACCGCCGCTCGGCCGACGGCCGGCGACCGCTGATCGCGCACAATATCGGCCGCGGCCCGCAGCTGGAGGACGTGTTGTTCGACTATCAGATCAGCGGGCATTTCCGCTTTCTGCCCGGTGAGTAACGCGGTCGGCCCGGGCCGGACGCGATCGCCGTGCCGCCGCCGGGCTTTGGTCCGTCCGTCGGGGCGGATTCGCCGGTAGATTCGCGGGCAGGTGCCGGATCCCAGCTGCGGGCCGCAGCGCGAATGGGCCGGCGCCGGTCGATCATTCCGCTTCAACGCCTGTATTTCCGGTTTAGGATTGCCGATAATCCAAGATTGCGCTCATCCGTATCTTAACTCTTTTGAGCGGTGACCCGATCGAGTGGGATTCGGCCGCGCCCCGTCTCGCACGCCCCGGAGACGAAACACAGCAGCAGTCAATCATATGCGTTTCGCGGCAACCGCCGCTCTCGGCCTGGCCGCCGGACGTTCAGTCCTGCGCCTCGACGATCTCGAAATCATGGGTCACGGTCGCCGTGGCCGCGAGCATGATGGTGGCCGAGCAATACTTCTCGGCCGACAGCTTGACCGCACGCTCGACCGCGGATTCCTTCAACGCGCGGCCGGTGATGACGTAATGCGCGTGAATGCGCTCATAGACCTTGGGCACGGACTCTGCGCGCTCGGCTTCGAGCTCGACGACCACGTCGGTCACCGCCTCGCGCGCCTTCTGCAGGATCATCACCACGTCGATCGCCGTGCAGCCGCCCATGCCGAGCAGCAGCATCTCCATCGGGCGGATGCCGACGGACGG
>JBFGQV010000068.1:0-14909 GCA_041563955.1 Alphaproteobacteria bacterium
GATCTCGCGCGCCTTGCGGAAGTTCACCGCGATGTCCGGCGGCGAGACGATGCCGACCACCATGTCGCCGGGCTTGCTCTCGACCGCCAGCACCTGGGCAACGTAGATCGCGGCGAGATGCGCGTTGCTCTCGAAGCTGATGCCGATCGACAGCACCGCGCTGTCGTCGCCGGCGGTGACCACCTCCGGCACGACGCTGAGCACGGGCACCCGGTCCGCATGCCTGTTGATCGTGGCGATCTCGCGGAACACGGACGTGCTGCCGGTGATCCAGAACACGCTGTTGCTGAGCGTCGGGTCGTTCTTGCGCATGGTCGCGACCGCCGAGCGGACCAGCCCGTACAGCTCCTCCTTCGCCAGCTTCGGATCCTGCACCGCGAGCTCGAGGACCCGCATGCCGCGCAGCCGCGCGAATTCCGCCATCGGCTTGGCCTGGGTCTCGACCGCGCTGACGTTCTTGCTGTCGACCAGGATCGCGAAGTTCTTGAGCTGCGGCATCAGTTCGTGCACGTAGGCCATTTGCACCTCGACCGGCATGTTGAGCGAGGTGAACGCGAAATTCGTGCCCGTGCCCTTATCATAGCTCTCCGCCTGGCCCAGCATGACCGGGTCCTTGGAGCAGACCGAAACCACCGGCACCTTGCCGCCGTTGTAGTTCTTGAACAGCCACGCGGTCGATTCCGAGCCCATCGAGAACACCAGCTCGTAGCCCTCGGTGTCGACACGCTTGATCACCTTGCGGCCGCGCCCGTCGCTCTTGCGGAAGTTGACGACGTCGATGTCGGCGTTGACGTCCTTCTCGGCGAAGATGTCGAGAATCTTCGTGATCGCCGTGTCGTACGCCGATGAAGGTCGCGGATAAATGACCATCACCTTGCGTTTTGGGGCCTTTTCGTTGGCATAACGCGGGCGGATCTGCACCTGATTGGGATCGCCCGGCACCTCGCTGACGCGCCACGACAGCTCGACGCTCTCACCGTAGCGGAACCAGTCCGCATAGGCGGGCTCGGCCGCCGCCGGCCGCGCCAGGAAGAGGAATGCGAAAGCCAAGGCCGTCGCACCCGCGACCGCCTTCGCCTGAGACTTCGATGACAGCAATGAGATCACAACCGGACTCCTTGATCATGAATACCTGTGTTGCGCGGGCGTGAGCTTGACCAGGAACAGGACGCCGAACAGTGCGATGGCCCCGCCGATCCATGCGACCACCATGGGGTCTCGCCCGCTGAAGATGAAGAGCTGGCCGACGATGAAGGGCCCGGCCACATGGCCGATCCGCTCGAGGAAGCGGTACGCGGCCGTCGCCGAGGTTTCGCCGGTCGCGGCGGCGAGTTCGGAGTTCGCGACATGGGTGACGACGGGGGCGTTGATGTACCCGTGCGCGATGCCGACGATCGCCACGCCGGCGATCAGCAGCATCGTCAGGAACACCGAGCTGTCGGCCTCGTTGGCGAGCGGCGCCCAGCCGGTCAGCCCGATCATGACCAGGCCGGCGCCGCTCAACACGCAGCCGAAGAAGAGGGCGGACACCGTCTTGCCGGTGTGGTCAACGGTGCGCGATGCGTAGCCGCTCGCCAGCACCACGGCGCCGGCGTAGACCATGAGGACCTGGCCGATGTCCTCCTGCGCGTAATGGGCCTGGGTCATCAGCACCGGCAGACCGAAGATCACCACACCCGTCAGAACCGCCTTCGCCGGCACGCCGACGAGAAACATGGTTCGCAGGAACTCGAAATTTCGCAGGACCTTGCCGAGATCCCGGAACAGCACCTTGAGCGAGCCGCCGTGCTCGGGGTCGAGCAGGGCGCGGCTTGCGACCCGCGGCACCAGCGCCACGGTGTAGAGCGCCATCAGGGCCGCCATCAGCGCGGCGAGGGCGAAAACGCCCTGGGGGCCGATCTGGGTGACCAGCAGCGAGCCGATCGCCATGCCGGAGATCATGCCGCCCTGGAAGCCGAACACGATGATCGCCGCGCCCTGGGTCTTCCGGTTTTCCGCGGCGGTGGCCAGGATGAACGATTGCACGCCGATGAACAGCATGCCCTGACCGATGCCCGAGAGGGCGCGCGCCAGCAGCACGACGTAGTAATTGGGCTCCAGCACCAGAAGTCCCAGTCCGACCGACGCCAGAGACATGCCCAGATACATTAGCGGCCGCGGGCTGAAGTGCTGCGCGAAATGACCCGACGGGACGAGGCTGAGCGCGAAGCTGAGGTAATAAACCATAAAGATCAGGGACACCGACCCGGCGTGCATGCCGGAGGTCTCGACGACCTGGTACATGAACTGCGGCAGGAAGGCGTAGCTCAGATGCTCGGAGACGATGGCGATGAAGAACACCGGCTTGACGAGCTTGAGATCCGACTCCTCGGCGTCGTGCGGCTCCGCTTCATGGCCGGCGCTATCGCCGGATACCCGGGCGCGCCGCACCGAGCCCGCCAGCTGCAGGAAGATGCCGGCCGCAAACGCGGAGGCTACGAACACCGCGGTGAAGTTCTTCACGCTGCGGACGATCTGGCGGTACACGATGTCGGCGGGTGTCGCGACGGCGATGCGGATGTCGCGCCCGCCGGGCGGGGTCAGGTCGACGATGTATTCGTAAACGCGGCGCTCGCTCCGCCAGGGTAGCCCGACGGCCTGCCTGTCGGTGTGGATCTTGACGATGCCATCGACCGTGAGCCCGGCGGCGCTGATGTCCGGATTGAGACGCTGGTAGTCGTCCATGACCTGGTCCAGACCTTCGATCTCGGTGATGTTGAGGCCGAACATGACGATGCTGTTCAGGCGTTCCCCCAGGGAATCCGCCAGCGCCTTGGTCTTGGCCTGGGCGCCCTCCGAATAAAGCGAGATCAGCGTCGCGACGACGACGATCGAAACGCCGAGGAATGTGAGGGCATAGACATACTGCAACCAGCGCTCGCGGCGGCCGGTCAGGAACGGTGCGCCGACGGCGACGAACAGCCCGAACCCCGCCGCGGAGACCGCCGCGATGACGAACAGCGGCTCGAACTTCGCCATGACCTGATCGAAGATGATCATCTTCGGCGTCGTGACGGCGAGGCTGCCGACCTGCTCGAAGCGGTTGCGCAACGGCAGGACGACCTGAAGGTATTTGTCGTTTTCGCGCAGGTCGGTGTTGTCCGAAGCCGGACCGGCCATCTTCGGCGCCATGGGCAGCAGCGGGACCGACTCCTGACCACCGACGAAGACGGGTTCCCCCGAGCGGTCGTACACGCCCATGGCGGCGATCGACGGGTCGGACGCCAGGATGGAGCCAACCTTGGTATGAAAACCGACGAACTGCTTCAGCGGGTGGCCACCCCGCAGGAAGGTGTCCATCGTTTTCTGGATGATCTGGCCCTGCGCCACCAGCTTCTCGACCTGGAACTGCTGGTACGTGCGCTTGGCCTCGCCGTGGCCGACATAGACGAGCAGAAACAGCGACAGGCCGGCGACGAATGCCATGCCCACGCCATTGATCAGTGCTCTACGAAACGAGTAGATCGAATCCATCCTTTCCCGCCCTTTGGGATCCGCTATGCCATCGGCTCAATCCAGGAGCGCGCTGAAGCTCGTCACGATGTGACGCCGCTCGCAAAACAGGCGATCGATCCGGTCGGCGAACATGGACAGGATCAGATCGTCGTAGTCCATCCCGAGCGCCGCCAGCCCGAAACAGACGATGCTCGTCTTCTGGCCGTTGGGTTTCTTGACATCCGGCTTCGGATTGACCTCGAGGACGTTGATTTCGCCGGCCGCGTTCATGCGCAGGTCGAGACGGATCAGCGCATCGATATCCAGTTCCTCGGCGATCGTGCGCGCGATATTGACGATCTGCATGTAGGTGTCGCCGTCGGTTTCGGAGCCCAGCAGGCGAAGCCGGTTTGGGGTGATGGGGGCGACGTCCATCGAAGTGAAGATGCGCTCGTCTTCCGTCAGCACCCGCTCGACGACGGAGAATACAAACGGCCGCTCCGTTCGCGTCAGCCTGCGGCCACGCGCCGTGACCCGGCCGCTGACGGCGACCGTGAACTCCCGGCCGGGAAGGAATTCCTCGATCAGGACGTGGTTCTCCGTCTGCTGATACACGGCCTCGACCGCACGCGGCAGCTCGCGGACGTCCTCGATGACGGCAATGTGCTGGGAGGCGCGGCCGCACACGGGCTTGACGATGAACGGACCTGTATACCCGTCGAACGTCTGCCTGAAGCGCACGTTGTCCGCCGGCGAGAGCGGCCCCTGCGAACGATGCCAGGCCATGAACGCGGCGGTCGGAACGCCGATGGCGTTCAGCTGGCGCTTGAATGCGGCCTTGTTGTCGAGAATGCCGGCGGTGAGCGGGTTGTGACCGACATAGGGAATGCCGGCCATCTCGAGCAGCGCGGCCCCGTGCAGCATCGAGTCATAGCCCTGCACGCCGCCCGTATTCAGCCAGCCGAGGTGGATGTTGTGCTCCCGCAATCTCTCGCCGAGTCTCATGTCGTCCGGTATCAAGTGCACGTTCCTGCAACCCAGCCTCCCCAGCGACTCCGCGATGTCCTTTGCAACGCTCTCGTAGCTCTTCCAGGATCGCGGGTTCTGGGTCTTGTTGATGACCGCGCCCTCGACCGACTTGTCGCCTCCGTAAATCACCGCGATGTTCATGCGCTCGAGCAACCGCCCCACCTGCGACTCGAGTTGCTCCAGGCGCCCGGTCCGGCGACGCAGCGGCGCCGGATCTGGTTCGGGCTGGGCCGCCGAATCCCTGACAATAAATTGCGTTCGCGAATATTCGCGTTTCATTATTCTATCTTGCATTTTAATTAAATGTCCCCATCCGACTATTTCCACAATTACTTTGAAACATAATAGTTAAGAAACACTTAATTTTTATGGTTAATAGATTGGAAATAAGTATTGGATTTTGGGCAACTGCGTGACAATCGTGCTGATACCGGGTGCACTCTTAACGGATTGTTAATGTCACCTGCGCAAGAATTACCGCCCAAACGCAGTGAAAAAAATAATTGATTTTCATCGTCTCATTCCGCTTGGCGGTTTCGAGGTATTTGAACGGATTATGAGGATGAAGCGGGAGAAAACGGGGCCACTTCCGGATGCAATCGCAGGTTTTGATGCGGCACGGTCGTGCGCGCCACCGGCCGGGGAGGCCGCTTTGGCCACGCCGGTGGCCTCGGCGGCCAACGGCGATGGCGGCCGTCGGCATAGCGCACCGATCTTCGCGCTGCTCGAGGGGCAGTCCGAAATCCTCGATCTGATCTCCAGCCGCACGCCGCTCTCGAAGACCCTGGAGCGGGCGGCGCTGCTCGCCGAAGAAGTCATCGCCGGCGCCTGCTGCGCGGTCCAGGCGCTGGATACCTGCGGTCAGCGGTTCGTCGACGTCGCCGGTCCGAATCTGCCCGACAAGATTCGACAAAGCATCACCGAGGCCAACGTCGCCGACATGGCATCGGCGGAAGCGGTCTGCGCCGCGTCCCGGGCCGAATTGAACCTCCCCGACCTGGCATCCGGAGCGGGGGATCTGCCCGATTCCGTTCGCGAGCGGGTGCGCGCGCAGGGGCTGCAGGCGGTCCGCGCGCGGCCGATTCTCGACCTGTCCGGTGCGCCCGTCGGCGTGCTGTCGCTGTATTTCCGATCGGCGCAGCCGGACGATCCGGACATCGACCAGATCATGGGGTCGATGGCGAGCCTGGCGCGGTTCGCGATCGAGCACCACCGCTCCAGCGAGGCGCTGCGCTCGGCCGACGAGCGGTTCGGCGCGCTTGCCGCCAGCATTCCGGGCGTCGTCTACCAGCGCATGGTCACGCCGGACGGGGATATTCGCTATACCTATATCAGCGACGGCGCGAAGGATCTGTTCGGCGTGTCGCCGGAGGAGATCATTTCCGACCCGAACGCGCTGTTCGACTGCCATGGCCCGGAATACCGCGAGACGTTCCGGGAACGGCTCCTCGAAGCTTCGCGCAGCCTGACGATGTGGGACGTCGAGGCGACCATCGTGACCAAGGCCGGCGAGCGCAAATATACCCACGCGATCGCCCGCCCGCACCGGACGCCCGACGGGACGGTGTTCTGGGATGGCGTGATTCTCGACGCGACCCGGATCAAGGAGGCGGAAATGGAGGCCGCCTCCATCGAGGCGCGCACGCGCGAGGCGATCCTCGAGAGCATATCGCAGGGTCTCGCCCTGTTCGACCAAGACGACACGCTCGTCGTCTGCAACAGCCATTTCCGCGACTTCAACCCGGAACTCGACGACGTGATCCAGCCCGGGGTGTCCTATGAGACCATCGCCACGGCACTGATCGACAGCAACCTCGATCCGGACGCACCGGCCGACCAGCGCGAGGAGACGGTGCAGCGCCAGCTCCAACTGCACCGGTCCGGCGGACATGTCGCGGAACGACAACTGCAGAACGGCCGCTGGGTCCTGATCACGGAGCATCGAACGGAGCATGGCGGTACCGCCATCGTGCATACCGACGTCACCGAGCTGAAGGAGCGCGAGGCCAGGCTGGAGCGAAGCAATCACGAGCTGCAGCAATTCGCGTCGGTGGCGTCGCACGACCTGCAGGAACCGCTGCGCAAGATCGAGGCGTTCGGGGACCGGCTGCAGAATCTGTGCGCTGCGTCCCTGACCGACGAGGCGAAGCTGTATCTCGAGCGGATGCTGTCTTCGGCCAATCGGATGCGCAAGCTGATCAACGATCTGCTGGCCTATTCGCGGGTCACCACCAAGTCCCGGCCGTTCGAGCGGTGCGACTTCAAGGTCGTCGCCCAGGAGGTCGTCTCCGACCTGCAGATCCAGATCGAGGAGTCGGGCGCGCGGGTGGAAATCGGTGACCTGCCGGTCATCGATGCGGATTCGATGCAGATGCGCCAGCTGCTGCAGAATCTGATCAGCAACGCGCTGAAATTCCGCCGCAAGGACGTGCCGCCAGTGGTGACGGTGTCGGGCAAGATCGAACCGGCCGGCAAGCGCGCGGGCGGCGCGACGGGGCCGTCCGGCGACATGCTGGAGCTGAGCGTTTCCGACAACGGGATCGGCTTCGACATGAAGTATGTCGGGCGGATCTTCAATATCTTCCAGCGCTTGCACAATCGCAACGAATACGAGGGCACGGGCATCGGCCTGGCCACCTGCCGCAAGATCGTCGAGCGGCACGGCGGCGCATTGCGCGCCGTGAGCAATGACGGCCAGGGCACGACCATTACCGCCATCCTCCCCATGAAACAGACGTTGACTGAGGCTTGACGATGACGCGCGAAACCAAACCGGTCACCATCCTGGTCGCGGAAGACGACGCCGACGATCGCATGTTGCTGAAGGATGCCTTCAACGAGAGCAGCCTCGAACATGAGTTGCGCTTTGTCGAGAACGGCGAGCAGCTGCTCGACTATCTGCGTCGTGAGGGGGAGTTCGCCGATCCCGGTGAGGCGCCCTGGGCCGGCCTCATCCTGCTCGATCTCAACATGCCGAAGATGGACGGCCGGGAAGCGCTCAACATCATCAAGAACGACGCGGTGCTCCGCTCCATCCCCGTCGTCGTGCTGACGACCTCGGCGGAGGAGGACGACGTCTTCTACGCCTACCGGCTGGGCGTGAGCTCCTACATCTCCAAGCCGGTCACCTTCGAGGGACTCGTCAACGTCGTCAAGGTGCTCAATCAGTACTGGATCGAGACCGTCGAGTTGCCCCCGCAGAACACGGATGTCGCCTGAAGGTCCCTGGCATGACTGCGAAACGGTCATTCCGCATCCTCATGGTCGATGATGACGAGGACGACTACATCCTGACCCGCAGCGTGCTCTCGGAGGTCGAGGGCACGCGCTACGACCTCGACTGGGTCAGCAATTTCGAGGCGGGGTTCGCAGACCTCAAATCCGGCGATTACGACATCATCCTGATGGATTACTATTTCGGCGGCCGCACCGGCGTGGAGATCATGCGCGAGGCGATCGCGCAAGGCTGCACGACGCCGATCATCCTGCTCACCGGCCTCGGCGACCGCGACGTCGACTTCGCGGCCATGGAGGCCGGCGCCGCCGACTATCTCGAGAAGGATTCGCTCAGCCCGCAACTGCTGGAGCGCTCGATCCGCTATGCGGTGAGCGCCGCCCAGACGCGCAAGGCGCTGTTCGAGAAATCGGTGCTGCTGCGCACCACGCTGGACAATACCGGCACCGGCATCGCCGCGTTCGACCCGTCCAACCGCCTCGTCGCGTGGAACGGCCGCTTCCTCGAGATGCTGGGTCTGGAAAAGGGGTTCGAGCATCTCGACGGGTTCGACGGCCGCACGGCGCCGGAGACCGACCTCCTGAGCAAGCGCGTGGCCGAACACCTGAAACTGGGCCGCCGGCTGGTCGGCGACCGCTCCGAGCACATCGGAGCCGACGGGCGCGTTCTCGAGGTCCGTAACAACCGCACCCGCGACAACGGCAACGTGATCATCTGCATCGACGTAACGGAGCGCAAATCCTTCGAGACGACGCTGATCGAATCGAAGACCGCGGCGGAGCTCGCCAACCGGACGAAGACCGAGTTCCTGGCCAATGTCAGCCACGAGCTGCGCACCCCGCTCAACGCCATCATCGGGTTCTCCGAACTCATCCTGCTGGAGATGCGCGGCCCGATCGGCGATCCCGGCTATGTCGATTACGCGCGGGACATCAAGCGCGGCGGCGAGCACCTTCTCAACCTGATCAACGATATCCTCGACGTCTCGACGATCGAGTCGGGCAATTACGACCTGCACGAGGAGCCAGTGGAGACCGCCGCCATCGTCGAGAGCTGCCTGCGCATGATCGACGAGCGGGCGGCCGCGGCCCGGCTTTCGGTAACCTGCGACGTCGATCCCGACCTGTCTTATCTCTGCGTCGATCGCCGGGCGGCCAAGCAGATCATCCTCAACCTGTTGTCGAACGCGGTGAAGTTCACCCCGAAATTCGGCAAAATCGCGCTGAGGGTCGAGACGTCGGGCGAGCTGGGGGTGCGGATCTCGGTGGCCGACACCGGTGTCGGCATTGCGCCGGAGGATGTCGCGCGGGTGCTCGAGCCGTTCGGGCAAGTCCGCGAGGTGACCGTCAACCGGGGCGACGGCACCGGACTCGGCCTGCCGCTGGTCAAGTCGCTGACCGAGCTCCTGGGCGGCCATCTCGAGCTCAAGAGCAGCCCGGGCGAGGGCACCACCGTCACCGTCTACCTGCCGCGCGGCCGCATCTCCGACCAGCAGTCCGCGGAGATCGCCAAGCAGGGCCAGAGCGCCCGCTGAGCGGGGCGTGGTGCCGGCTGAGGGATTCGAACCCCCGACCTGCTGATTACAAATCAGCCGCTCTACCAACTGAGCTAAGCCGGCGCGGCACAGGCGTCGCCGATCATATAACGCCGGGGCGGCGGTGGGACAAGCTCAAGGCGCTGGGAGAGGGCATCGGGTCTATCCCGGAAAACCAGGATGGCTGGGTCGCGCAGTTGCGCCGGAAAATACGGTTGCCGCACCACCGGAGTGGCGGCCCATTTCCGATCCGGGGCATCACCGTCTTTCGATGGCGTGAATCCCCCCGTCATCCCTGATGGCTGCCAGCTCGTCGACGGCGAACATGTGGACATCCGCCCCGAAATAGTCCGGATTTTCGGACTTGCCGCTGATGATATCGTCTTTGGGACCCCGCGCGATGTTGTATTGCGTATTGGCGGCCTTGAACCCGATCTGATCTCCGTCCACGGATTCGACCTGCATCAATACGTAATCGTACTCCGGATCGCCGCCCTCGAAGAGCTTGGAGACCCTGACGATGTACATATCGCCGACCTCGGGGTTCGCAAGATAAAGACGCTCCTGTTCCGCGTTCCTCGAATCGTTGACCGCCAGGAACGCCACGAATGCGGCTATGAGCGCCAGACCGGTGAACAACGGCGCGGTGCGTTTCGTCGAAAACACGGCCTGCTTGATGCGCGAGCGCACGGGTTCGCGGACTTCATCCCCGATCCGCGCATTCTTGCAGTTCGAGCACTCGAGTCCGGCCACTCTCGACGTCGGAAACACCGGAATCCAGAAGATATGGAAATAGCGCATGACGCCGAAGGTCACAAAGGAGGTGTGCCCACAGTTGGGACACTCCATGTCCTGGATCTGGTTGCCGGAAATGACTTTGCCGCGCGTACCGAAAACAATCATTTTCGCCTCTTTGGTTCCTCTGCTAAAGAAAGCGCCAAGACCCTCGGCGCAGGCCGATATCGAAAGTCGTACGGCTGATCACGATATTTGGGGTGCGTAAGTAACGGCCAAGGTAACGATATCCCGTTAAGATAGAATTACCGCCCGCCCGGGTCAGACGTGCGAGATCACGGGCGTGTTCGAACCCACTGGTGTTCGCGATACGCCGAAGAAGACCCGGGTCCGCGGACCCTGGACTCGCAGCCTGTCAAAAACGGCGGTGCCGCGGAGACCGCCCCTGATCCCCCATCCCCGGTATCGCCGCCCCCAATTTGACGCTGGCGCCCCCGCCAACCCCCCGCTAATCTCTCGCCCGCCTCGAATGCAGCAGGAGACCCCGTTGCGATGGTCGGACCGCTCGCCCCCTACCGGGTGCTCGATCTCAGCCGCGTGCTGGCGGCGCCCTGGGTCGGCCAGACCATGGCCGATCTCGGTGCCGAGGTGATCAAGGTGGAGCGGCCCGGCACCGGCGACGAGACGCGCGGCTGGGGCCCGCCCTTCCTTGCCGATCGCAGCGGCGCGCCGACCACGGAGTCGGCCTACTTCCTGTCGGCAAACCGCGGCAAGAAATCGGTCGCCGTCGACATCAGCACCGCGGAGGGGCAGGAGATCGTGCGCGAGCTGGCGGTGCGCTCCGACGTCGTCCTGGAGAACTTCAAGGTCGGCGGACTCGCCAAGTACCGCCTCGACTACGACAGCCTGCGGACGCTCAACCCGCGCCTCGTCTACTGCTCGATCACCGGTTTCGGGCAGGACGGGCCCTATGCCGGGCGCGCCGGCTACGACTTCCTGATCCAGGGCATGAGCGGCCTGATGAGCGTGACCGGCGAGGCCGACGGCATGCCGATGAAGGTCGGCGTCGCGGTCTCGGACCTGTTCACCGGCCTCTACGCTACGGTGGCGATCCTGGCGGCGCTCAGCCACCGTGAGCGGACCGGCGCCGGCCAGCACATCGACCTCGCGCTGCTCGACTGCCAGATCGCGGCGCTGGCCAACCAGACCTCGAACCTCCACATCTCCGGCACGGCGCCCGGTCGCATGGGCAACGCCCATCCCAACATCGTGCCCTACCAGGCGGTGCCGACGCGCAACGGCCACATCATCCTCGCCATCGGCAACGATCGGCAGTACGGCCGCTTCTGCGAGGTCGCGGGGCGGTCGGAGCTGATCGCCGATCCGCGCTTCGCCGGCAACGCCGAGCGGGTCGCCAACCGCGATGAGCTGATGCGCATCATCAACGGGATCACCCGCACCCGCGACAGCGCCGACTGGATCGCCGCGCTGGAGGCGGTGCAGGTACCGTGCGGGCCGATCAACAGCCTCGACCAGGTGTTCGACGACCCGCAGGTCCAGCATCGCGGCATGCGCATCGAGCTCGCGCACCCGCTGGCGGGCACGGTGCCGCTGACGGCAAGCCCGCTGCGCCTGTCTGAGACGCCGGTCGAATACCGGCGGGCGCCGCCGCTGCTCGGCGAGCACACGCGCGAGGTGCTGTGCGGCCTGCTCGAGCGGGACGCGGCGGCGGTCGATGATCTGATGGCGCGGGGCATCTGCGCCGAAACCGGGGAGGCGGGCTGACAGCGATGGCCGGACGCAAGACGGCGACACGGACGGGCGGCGAAATTTTAATCGACGCCCTGCAGGGACACGGGGTCGAGCGGGTGTTCGGCGTGCCCGGCGAGAGCTACCTGGCGGCGCTCGACGCTTTCTACGGCGCGCGCAACCGCATCGCCTTCACGGTGTGCCGCCAGGAGGGCGGCGCTGCCTACATGGCCGAAGCCTGGGGCAAGCTGACCGGGCGGCCCGGCGTCTGCTTCGTGACCCGCGGCCCTGGCGCCACCAACGCCAGCATCGGCGTGCACGCTGCGATGCAGGACTCGACGCCGATGATCCTGCTGGTCGGGCAGGTGGCGCGCGACCAGGCCGACCGCGAGGCGTTCCAGGAGATCGACTACCGCCGCATGTTCGCGCCGATGGCCAAATGGGCAGCCCAGGTCGAGCACGCGGCGCGGCTGCCGGAATATGTCAGCCGGGCCTTCCACACGGCGATGTCGGGGCGGCCCGGGCCGGTCGTCCTGGCGCTGCCGGAGGACATGCTGCGCGAGACCGCGGCGGCGGCCGACGTCGCCATGGCCGAACCGGTCCGCCCGGCGCCTTCGCGCGCCGACATGGCGGCGCTGCGGGCGCTGCTGGAACAGGCGCGGCGGCCGCTGCTGATCGTCGGCGGCGCCGGCTGGACCGAGCAGGCCAGCACCGACATCATGGCCTACGCAAAGGCCAACAACATCCCGGCCGGCGCCGCCTTCCGCCGCCAGGACTGCTTCGACAACCACGACCCGCGCTATGTTGGCCATGTCGGCATCGGCATCAACCCGGCGCTCGGCCAGCGGGTTCGCGACGCCGACCTGATCATCGCCGTGGGCCCGCGCCTCGGCGAGATGGCGACGTCCGGATACACGCTGCTGGAGCCGCCGGTCCCGGCGCAGTCCCTGGTGCACGTCCATCCCGATCCCGACGAGCTGAACAGCGTCTTTCGCGCGACCCTGGCGATCGCCGCCGGACCGGCCGAGTTCGCAGCGGCGGCGCGCGCCACCAAGCGCGTCGACCATGCCGCGTGGGACGACTGGACCGGAGCCGCGCGGGCCGACTACCTGCGGCATGTCGAACCGGTGCCGGGAGCCGGCGAGCTGCAGATGGCCGAAATCGTCGCCTGGCTGAACGAGACGCTGCCGGACACCGCGATCCTGACCAACGGCGCCGGCAACTACTCGATCTGGCTGCACCGGTTCTACCGCTGGCGCCGCTTCGGCACCCAGGCGGCGCCGACCCTCGGCTCGATGGGGTACGGCGTGCCCGCCGCCGTGGCCGCCAAGCTCGCCCATCCGGACCGCGTCGTTGTGTCGTTCAACGGCGACGGCTGCTTCCTGATGAACGGCCAGGAGCTGGCGACCGCGGTGCAGTATGGTGCCAACGCGATCTTCCTGGTGGTCAACAACGGCATGTACGGGACCATCCGCATGCATCAGGAGCGCAGCTATCCGGGCCGGGTCTTCGGCACCGAGCTGGCGAACCCCGATTTTGCGGCTCTCGCCCGGGCCTACGGCGCCAACGGCGAGGTGGTCGAGCGCACCGCCGAGTTCGCCGCCGCGTTCGAGAGGGCGCTCGCCGCCGACCGGCCGAGCCTGATCGAGCTGCGCATCGCGCCCGAGGCGATCACGCCGACGACGACGCTGACGGAACTGCGGCGCCAGGCAAAGGCCGGCTAGCGAATCAATCGTTTGGTTCGCTCAAGCCCGCTCCCCGACCCGGTTACCCACAGCTTACGATACCGTTGGGTGGCCGGGCGGCGGCGCGGGCCGGTGCCGACTCCGCGTAAGGGGATGATGTACTAGCGACGGGCCAGCTCGTAGAGGGCGACCGCGGCCGCGTTGGACACGTTGAGACTGTCGATCGGCGGCTGGGTCGGCAGCCGCACGAGCCGGTCGCACCGGTCGCGCGTCAGGCGGCGTAAACCCTTGCCCTCGGCCCCGAGGACCAGGGCGATGCGGCCGCTCGGCGCCGCCGCGGCGAGCGTCTCGTCGGCGCCGCCATCAAGACCGATGCACCAGAAGCCGTCGCGCTTCAGCCGATCGAGGGCGCGCGCAACGTTGCCGGTCGTCACCATCGGGACGACCTCGAGCGCGCCGCTCGCGGCCTTGGCAACGATGGCCGTGGCCGCGGGCGCGCCGTGTTCCGGACGGATCACCGCGATGGCGCCGAAGGCGGCGGCGCTGCGCAGCACCGCGCCGACATTGTGCGGGTCGGTGACCTGGTCGAGGATGACGACCGTCGCGGCGGCGCCGGCGCGGGCGACGACGTCTGCGAGGTCGGGCTGCGCCAGCGGGTCCGCCGCCAGCGCCACGCCCTGGTGGACGGCACCGGGTGGCAGCAGGCGCTCGAGCGCCGGCCGATCGAGGAGGTCCGGAGCCGCCGCCGGGGCCATCTGCGCCAGCTTCGCGGCGCCTTCGGCGGTGGCCACGAGTCGCCGCAGCCGGCGCTTCGGATTGGCGAGGGCCGCCGCGACCGCGTGCAGGCCGTAAAGCCAGCCGCCGCGTTCCCGGTCCGCGCCGCTCCGGCGGTGCCTCGTGCGCGGCGCCGACCGGGCATCGGATGCCTTGAATTTGCCCATGGCAGACCTTAATATTGGAGATGCGAGTGGGTCTGCAAGCGTCGCCATTCCGCCATGTCGACGCCGCCATGTCGGCAGGGAATGCGTGGCGGGCTTTGTTGTGTCTTTTTTTAAAGTTGACAAGCGGTCATAAATCACCATACATCCGACCCGTCGTGGCGGTGCGCGGAGGGGCACACCGGCGTTTCGGCGCGCAATAACGGAGGGGTGCCCGAGTGGTTAAAGGGGACGGGCTGTAAACCCGTTGGCTTAGCCTACGTTGGTTCGAATCCAACCCCCTCCACCAGTTCTGCGGCCGGAATGGCGGTGCCAAACGGTGAAAGACGGGTACTGGGGTATGAGGAACTCATGCGGGTGTAGCTCAATGGTAGAGCCCCAGCCTTCCAAGCTGGTTGTGTGGGTTCGATTCCCATCACCCGCTCCAACATTCAGGTCCGCGACGCGGTGACGCACCGCGGGGCGCCGCGACGCGAAGTGATCAACGAGGCCCGCGCGGCCGATTCGTAGGAACGTCAGAACAGGATTTA
>JBFGQV010000069.1:0-14846 GCA_041563955.1 Alphaproteobacteria bacterium
CGCGGCGCGGCGCGATTTCACGATCAACGCCCTGTCGCTCGAGCCGGAGGGGCTGCTGCACGATCCGTTCGGCGGCGTCGCCGACCTGCGCGCCGGGCGCGTGCGCTTCGTCGGCGACCCGTATCAGCGGATCGAGGAGGATGTGCTGCGGCTGTTGCGCTACTTCCGCTTCTATGCCCATTACGGCCGACCGCCGCCGGACCCTGAGTCGCTCCGGGCCTGCGGCAAAATGGCGCACCTGCTGCCGCGGCTGTCGGCGGAGCGCGTGCGGGTGGAGCTGCTGAAGCTGCTGGCCGCGCCGGATCCGGCCGCAGTGATGCGGCTGATGCGCGACGAGGGGGTGCTGGACCATTTCCTGGCCCATGCCACTGCCATCGACCGGCTGGCCCGGCTGGTCGCGATCGAAACCGGGCTGGGGTTGAACGACCCGCTGCGCCGGCTCGCCGCGGTGCTGCCGGTGGACGGCGAGACCGCCCGCCACCTTGCCCAGGGGCTGCGGCTGTCGAACGTCGAGCGCGACCGCCTCGTCGCCATGGCCGAGCCCGACCCGGCGCCGTCGCCGGCTCTCGGCGCCGCCGAGCGGCGGCAGCTGTTGTATCGGGTCGGCGCGGAGGCCTGGCGCGACGCCGTGCTCGTCGCCTGGGCCGAGGGCGCCGCCGCCGCGCAGGATGCAAGCTGGCGCGACCTGCTGGCGACGGCCGATACGTGGCGGCGGCCGCAATTCCCGCTGACCGGCCGCGACGTCAAGCGACTGGGCGTCGCCGAGGGCGCCGCCGTGGGCGAGCTGCTGCAGGCCGTCGAAGCCTGGTGGATCGAGGGTGATTTCGCGGCCGATCGGACGGCGTGCCTCGCCCGGCTGAAGAGCCTCGTCCCGCCTGCCTCGTGATCACTGCTCGGTGCGGGCCAGAATCCCGTCGAGCCGGCGTACCGCGATGCCGTCATTGTAGCGGGTGAAGCGCAGGTCCAACCCGAGATCGGTCAGGGTGCGTTCGTACACCCTGAGCTCGTAATGGCCGTCCTCCAGCACGTCCATCGCATAGACGCCGAGCGTGCGACCGCGGATGCTGGCCCACGCGACCGTGTCGCCCTTCAGGAGATTCGGGCTGCGGCGCTGGGCGAACATGCTTTCGCGCAGCATCGGCTCGTAGAGATGCGGCGCGCTCGACTTCACGAAGCGCTGGGTCTCGGCCCGCCACTTGACGCCCGGAACGGCGCGCAGCGGTCCCTTGCGGATGACGGTCGAGGTGTAGATCGAGAACCCCTTGTGGGCCGGGCCGATGGCGACGATGATGTCGCGGAACTCGCCCTCCTCCTCGACGCGCCCGTTGCCGACATAGGTGCCGAAAAAATCCGCGATCGTGGCGTCCGGCTCGGCGGCGTCGGCCGCCGTCGCAAGCAGCACAAGCCCCGCCATTGCGCCGTACAGGGTCCGCATGTGCCGCCGCTCAATCACTGTACCGGCTCAACCTTCCGCTCGAGATCAGGGGCTCGGCGCCCGTCACGACGCGGCGGATGACGAGAGCCAGGCCGTTGTCCGACAGCGTGTAGAGGTAGCTGTCGATGCGGTAGCCGCCGAGCTCGTCGATCTGCGCCGAATAGACGATCAGTGTCGCGTTCTCGAGACGTGCCCAATACACCGGCTCGCCTTCCAGAATCCGGGTCCGCTCCCGACTGTTGAACACGCCGGGGCGGCCGGCGGCCTCGAAGCTCGCGCTGATCCGCGGCGGCCAGGCGACCATGAACCCGCCGTCGATCTTGCTGATGCTGACCGTGAACTCGCCGGTGACGAAGCCGCCGCTGCCGGTGAGCCGGCCGCGGAACTTGCCGGCGAAACCATCCGGCAGCGCCTGCTGCGCCAGCGCGTCGGCGCCGGCCGCCAGCACGCCAAGTCCGATCGCCAACATGCACGACAGTATCCGCATACCGAATTCCGGGCTCCCGACCAGGACAGAGAGTCTAGGTCAAATCCCGCCTAAGGCCAACGCACTTCCGGCGGCATCGACATCAGGATGGCCTCGACATTGCCCCCCGTCATCAGCCCGAACTTCGTGCCCCGGTCGTAGAGCAGGTTGAATTCGACATAGCGACCCCGGCGGACGAGCTGGTGCTGGCGCTGCGCGTCGCTCCACGCGTCGTTCATATGGCGCCGCACGATCGGCGGATAGACGTCGAGGAAGGCCCGCCCGACGTCCTGGGTGAAGGCGAAATCGGCGTCCCAGTCGCCGCTGTCCAGGTCGTCGAAGAAGATCCCGCCGACGCCGCGCGGTTCGTTGCGGTGCTTGAGGAAGAAGTATTCGTCGCACCATTTGCGGAACCGCTCGTGATAGCCGGGATCGTGCGCATCGCAGGCCGCCTCGAGGGCGCCGTGGAAGCGGGCGGTATCGGCCTCGTCGGGGTAGGTCGGCGTCAGGTCGGCGCCGCCGCCGAACCAGCTCTTCTCGGTGACGATGTGGCGCGTGTTCATGTGCACCGCCGGCACCAGCGGCGACTGCATATGCGCGACCAGGGAGATGCCGCTGGCCCAGAACCGGCCGGTGCCGCCAGCACCGGGGATCTGTTTACGGAATTCCTCGGAAAACGTGCCGTGCACCGTCGAGACGTTGACCCCGACCTTCTCGAAGACCCGCCCGCGCATCACCGACATGACGCCCCCGCCGCCCTTGCCGGACGGGTCCGACCGCTCCCAAGATTCGCGCGCGAAGCGTCCGGCGGGGCGCTCCGACAACGGTCCCGACAGCTCGTCCTCGAGCGCCTCGAAGGCGGCGCAGATGTCGTCCCGCAGCGTCTCGAACCAGGTCCGTGCCCGCGCTTTTCTCTGTTCCGTCTCGTCCATGTCGCCGCCTCGCGCGCTAGTCGTAACCCGGATAGATGCGGCATTGCCGCAGCGCTTCTCCCAGCACAATCGCCGCCGCCAGCGCCACGTTGAGCGACCTGGCCCCGGCCGCGATGGGCACCCGGATGCGGGCATCCGCGGCCTCATGCACGATGTCCGGCACGCCGGCGCTTTCGCGGCCCAGCAGAAGCGTGTCGTCCGGGCGAAACGCGAAGTCCGTATGCGCGATCTGGGCCCGGGTCGTCAACAGCACGAGCCGGCCCCCGGCGGGCCGCGCCACGGCGAATGCGTCCCAGGAGGGGTGCCGCGTGAGCTGGACCTGGTCCAGGTAATCCATGCCGGCGCGGCGCAGGCGGCGGTCGGACCACACGAACCCGCACGGCTCGATGATGTCCACGGCGACGCCCATGCAGGCCGCCAGGCGCAGGATCGCGCCGGTGTTCTGTGGAATATCCGGCTGGTACAGGGCGAGGCGCATGGTCGCAGCAAACGGCAATTTTCTCCGATTCGACCGCCGGGGGCTTTGCTTTCCGCCGGGATATGCATTATACGGTCGGCGGCGTGGCGGCATAGCGCTCTCAGCGCGCCGCCGCAAGGGGGCAATTCCAATACCGTCCGCGCTCCGCGGGCGGTCTGTCAGTGACGAGGATCGAATTATGGCGGATGAGGTTCAGACGTCGGACGCGGATGTTGAGGAACCGTCCCGGCGGGATTTCCTGTACCTGGCGACCCTGGCCGGCGGCGCCGGCCTCAGCCTGGCTTTCGTGTGGCCGCTTATCGACAGCATGAACCCGGCGGCGGACGTGCTGGCGCTGTCCACGGTCGAGGTGGATCTGGGCCCGATCGAAGTCGGCCAGGCCATTACCGTGAAATGGCGCGGCAAGCCTGTGTTCATCCGCCGTCGCACGCAAGACGAGATCGCGCAGGCGCGGGCCGATGACGGCGCCGAGCTGCCGGACCCGCAGAGCGACGCGGAGCGGGTCATGCGGCCGGAATGGCTGATCATGGTCGGCGTGTGCACCCATCTCGGCTGCATCCCGCTGGGCCAGAAGACCGGCGATCCGAAGGGCGAGTTCGGCGGCTGGTTCTGCCCCTGCCACGGCTCGCACTACGACACGTCGGGCCGCATTCGCAAGGGGCCGGCGCCGGAGAACCTCCCGGTGCCGAGCTACACCTTCCTCGACGATAACCTCGTGCGCATCGGGTGACGGGTGGCGGCCATGGCAACCAGGACCGAATTCAAGAATCCGCTGATCCGCTGGGTCGACGAACGCTTGCCGGTGTTCACCTACCTGGATCACGAATACAACCAGTTCCCGATGCCGAAGAACCTGAACTACTGGTGGAACTTCGGCGCGCTGGCCTCCGTCGTGCTGGTTCTGATGATCGTGACCGGCGTCATGCTGGCCATGCAGTACACGCCGCACGTGGATTACGCCTTCGAGAGCGTCGAGCGCATCATGCGGGACGTCAACTACGGCTGGCTCATTCGCTATCTTCACATGAACGGCGGGACGATGTTCTTCATCGTCGTCTACATCCACATCTTCCGCGGGATGTATTACGGGTCGTACCATTCGCCGCGTGAGCTGTTGTGGATGCTGGGCGTGGTCATCGTCTTCCTGATGATGGCGACGGCGTTCATGGGCTATGTGCTGCCCTGGGGCCAGATGAGCTTCTGGGGCGCCACCGTCATCACCAACCTGTTCTCGGCCATCCCGTGGGTCGGCGACGCCATCGTCACCTGGCTGTGGGGCGGCTTCTCGGTCGACAACCCGACGCTGAACCGGTTCTATGCCCTGCATTACCTGCTGCCGTTCGTGATCTTCGCGGTGGTCGCCCTCCACATCATTGCGGTGCACGTCACCGGCTCGAACAATCCGAAGGGCATCGATGTGCAGGTGCCGCGCGACACCGTGCCGTTCCACCCGTATTTCACCGCCAAGGATTCGGTCGGCCTCGTCCTGTTCCTCCTGTTCTTCGCCGCGGTGGTGTTCTTCGCCCCGAACATGTTCGGCGAGCCGGACAACTACATCGAGGCGGACCCGCTGCAGACGCCGGCGCATATCGTGCCGGAATGGTACTTCCTGCCGTTCTACGCGATTCTGCGGGCGGTCCCGCACAAGCTGCTCGGCGTGATCGCAGCCGCCGCGTCGATCCTGGTGCTGTTCCTGCTGCCCTGGCTCGACCGCGCGAAGGTGCGCAGCGCCCGCTACCGGCCGATCCACAACGCGCTATTCTGGCTGTTCGTCGCGGACTGTTTCGTGCTCGGCTGGGTCGGCGCCAATCCGCCCGAGGGCATGTTCGTCTGGATCGGCCAGATCAGCACGGCCTGGTACTTCGCGCATTTCCTGATCCTGATCCCGCTGGTCAGCCTGATCGAAACCCCGCGACCCGTGCCGGCCAGCATCAGCGAACCGGTGCTGAAGGAGAAGGCGTGATGCGGATGACCCGGACGATCGTCATCGCTCTGGCGGCGCTGGCCGCCGGGGCCACCGCGGTCGGCGCCGCGCTCGAGAAGCCCGAGGTTCCCGACCGCGCGTGGTCGTGGAACGGGCCCTTCGGCACGTTCGACCGGGCCGAGCTGCAACGCGGCCTGCAGGTGTACACCGAGGTCTGCGCCTCCTGCCACAGCCTGCGCCTGCTGGCCTATCGCAACCTTTCGGCGCTCGGCTACGGTGAGGAGGAGATCAAGGCCTACGCCTCCAACTACGAGGTGCAGGACGGCCCCGACGACCAGGGCGAGATGTTCCTGCGGGCGGCCGTGCCGTCGGACAAGTTCGTGCCGCCGTTCGCGAACGAACAGGCTGCGCGTGTCGCCAACAACGGCGCCTACCCGCCGGACCTGTCGGTGATCACCAAGGCGCGCAAGAACGGCGCCAACTACCTCTTCGGGCTGCTGACCGGCTACCAGGACGAGCCGCCCGAGGGCGTCGAACTGGCCGACGGGATGTACTACAACAAGGTCTTCCCCGGCCATCAGATCGCCATGGCGCCGCCGCTGTTCGAAGGCGGTGTCGAGTATGCCGACGGCACCGAGGCCACGGTCGAGCGGATGGCCGCCGACGTCACCGCCTTCCTCGCCTGGTCGGCGGAGCCCGAACTGGAGGAGCGCAAGGCCATCGGCATCTGGGTCATGGGCGTTCTGGCGGTCCTGTTCGTCATGGTCATCGCGGTCAAACGGCAGGTCTGGGCCGACGTGAAGAAGTAGGCCGCCGCGGCGGCGCCGCGACCGTCCCGAAAACGGCCGCGCAACCGGCGCGGCCCTTTTGACGTGCGCCATTGCCGGTTGATCCCGGCGGCGTCTCGACCGATACTCCGGCCGACGTGACACGGGCAGCGAGGGGGACTCCATGGGCGAGGCGAAGACACCGCCGGTCGTCGGCATCATCGGAGGCAGCGGCATCTACGACATGGACGGCCTCGAGTCCGTCGAATGGCGCACGCTCGAAAGCCCCTTCGGCGCGCCGTCGGACGACCTCATGTTCGCCGAGCTGGCGGGCCAGAAGATGGTGTTCCTGCCGCGGCACGGGCGCGGCCACCGGATCCCGCCGAGCGAGATCAACTTCCGCGCCAATATCGATGCGCTCAAGCGTGCCGGCGTCACCGAGATCCTGTCGCTGTCCGCCGTCGGTTCGCTGAAGGAGGAGCTGGCGCCCGGCACCTTCGTCATCGTCGACCAGTTCATCGACCGCACCTTCGCGCGCGAGAAGTCGTTCTTCGCCACCGGCATGGCCGGCCACGTCTCGATGGCCGACCCGGTCTGCCGCCGCCTCGGCGGCCATATCGAGGCCGCCGCGCGGCGCGCCGGCATCGCCACCGTGCACGGCGGCACCTACCTCGTCATGGAGGGCCCGCAGTTCTCCAGCCGCGCCGAATCCGAGCTCTACCGCAGCTGGGGCTGCGACGTGATCGGCATGACCAACATGCCGGAGGCCAAGCTCGCCCGCGAGGCCGAGATGTGCTACGCGACGATCGCCATGGTCACCGACTACGATTGCTGGCACCCGGGACACGAGGACGTCAGCGTCGACGCGGTCATCAAGGTGCTGCTCGACAATGCGGAGCGCGCACGCGGGCTGGTGCGCGGGGTGGCGCCGCTGCTCCTGGATCGCACGGGCCAGTGCAGCGCCGGCTGCCACCGGGCGCTCGACGCGGCGCTGATCACCGCGCCCGAGGCCCGCGACCCGGCGCTGGTCGGCAAGCTGGACGCGGTCGCCGGACGGGTCCTGGGTGGCTGACAGCGGCACCGCCGCCGCCGGCGCGAAGGCGGCGATAACGGGGATCGACCACACCGTCATCGGCGTCCATGACCTCGATGCGGCGCGGGCGCGCTACCGGGATCTCGGTTTCACGCTCACCCCGCGCGGCCGCCATATCGGCTGGGCCACCGCCAATTACTGCATCATGTTCGAGTCCGATTACGCGGAGCTGCTTGGCATCGCCGAGCCGGGCGGCTACAGCGCCGGCCTCGACCGGATACTCGCTGCGCGGGGCGAGGGGATCCTCAAGCTGGCGCTGGGCAGCGACGACGCTGCGGCGACCCATGCCTATTTCGCCGCCGCGGGGCTGGTCTCGGAACCGGTCGCCGAACTCGCGCGCGAACTGGCGGCGCCGGAGGGCACGCTGCTGCCGGCGTTCCGCCTCGTCCATCCGCATCCCGCCGCAACGCCGGGCCTCGCCGCCTTCGTCTGCCAGCACCTCACGCCCCACCTGTTGCGCCGCGACGCGTGGTGCGTTCACCGCAACGGCGCGACGGGGGTCAAAGCCTACACCGTCCTGGCCGAGGATCCGGCCTCGCTGGCCGGCGGCTGGAGCCGGCTGTTCGGCGCCGGCGCGGTCGTCGCCGCCGCCGACCGGCTGGCGGTGGAGACCGGGACCGCGCGCCTCGAGTTTCTGACCCGCATCGCGCTGGCCCGTGCGTTCGACGGGCTGGATATCGGGGCGATGCAACCAGGGACGATCGCGGCCATGACGGTGACGGTCGCCGACCTCGCCGCCGCGGCATCCTGCCTCGCCGAGGCCGGTGTCGCCTGCCGGCGCGGCCTCGTGGTGGCACCGGACGACGCCTGCGGCGTGATTCTCGCCTTCGAGACGGGCGACTGACGCCTACTGGCCGACGTGTTCGCGCAGGAACGCCAGGGTGCGCTCGCGGGCGGTGGCGGCCGCCGCTTGATGGTAGCTGCCGCGCTGGTCGCAGTTGAAGCCGTGCCCGGCGCCCTCGTAGATGTGCACCGGAACGTCCGGCTGCGCCGCCCGGATCGCTTCGACGGCGGCCATCGGAATGCTCGCGTCCTCGGTGCCGAAATGCAGCATGACCGGGCAGTTCGGGGTCTCGTCCCTGAAGTCCTTGATCTGCCCGCCGTAGTAGCCGACCGACGCGGCCACGCCGGCGATCCGCGTCGCCGCCAGCCAGGCGAGCGAGCCGCCCCAGCAATAGCCGACGACGCCGACCTTCATGCCCGGCAGCGCGGCCACCGCGGCCGCAACGTCCCTGACCGCGTCGTCCCAGGCGATGTCGGCGCGGATCGCCCGGCCGCTTGTGCGGCCGTCCTCCTCGTAGCCCAGCTCGACGCCGCGCTCGACGCGGTCGAACAGCGCCGGCGCGATGGCGACATAGCCGTCCGCGGCGTAAGAGTCGGCGACGCTGCGGATGTGCGAGTTGACGCCGAAGATCTCCTGGATGATGACGAGGCCGCCGCGCGGGGCGCCCGCAGGATCGGCCCGGTACGCCGCGAGTTCGTGGCCGTCCGCTGCCGTCAGTGTGATGGTCTCGCCCATGGTGTCCTCCCTGTCCGCATCGATGCCGGCCGGCGACGCGGCCCCGGCGGCGGCGCGGCGTCGACCCCAGGCCCGCGATTATGCGGCATCACACGTTGAAGCGGAACAGGAAGATGTCGCCGTCGCGGGCGACGTAGTCCCGGCCCTCCAGCCGCATGCGGCCGCGTCCCTGGCGCCGCTTCGCCACGCCCGGTGGTTGAAGAGCGGGTCGAATTGAAGTAACATTGCTTGTTGCTTGGAACTTGGCAATGATCCGGCGCGGCAGGGCGGCAATCAAGAATCTCGATGCCGCGGTTTGTGGGGGAGCGCAATGAACAAGACCAAGCCGATTCGTCTGGGTGGTGGATTCTTGTACGTAGAGATGGAGGAGGCGGAGGTCCCGCCTTTGCCGACGCGTCGCGATTCCGGCAAGCGCTCCGCTGCCGACCTGGAGGACACGCCCGACGATGCCGAGCTCGTAGGCTTCCAGGAGGAGGTCGAAAGCCTGCGTTCCACAATCGACGCCCTGGCCGCGGATGTCGCCGAGGCCTTCAAGGCCGCCGCGCCGAGCGAATGGAGCCTGGAATTCAATATCGGGTTCAAGGGCAAGGTCAGCCCTATTCCCGTATTGGTGAGCGGTGAGGGGAGCACAACCCTCAAAGTCACCGCCAAGTGGAGCCGTGAATGACCAACGGGCAGGTCGAGCGGAAATGGCTTGAGCGCCGCTGCGTCAAGATCTGGAGAGAGAACTGCTACGAGCCCGGGAATTTCCTGGGCACCGGCTGTCTGATTTCTCCCCGGCACGTGCTGACGGCGGCCCATGTCGTCAACGAATCGCAAGACAGGATTCTTCTGGTTTCGGGCAGGGCCTGGGCCAGCGAGCGAACGGTTCGTGAGACGCCGGTATTCCATAAAGCGGAGGGTTCCCGAAACCTGAAACGGGATGTCGCCGTTCTGGTTTTGAGCGAAGCCGACCAGACCGACGAGGAACCGCTTCCGCTGGCGGATTCCGATTTCCTTAGAGCGACTCAAGGCCAGGAGGTCACGATCGGGGGCTTCGCGCAGGCGTCCGGAGAAGATCTGAAGACAGTCGAGACAGGGATCGAGAACTACGACGACAAGACCGATTCCATCATCGCCACGGGCCCGGTCGAGCGGGGCATGTCCGGCGGACCGGTCGTCCGCGACGGCAAACTCGTGGGAATCGCCTATGCGACCAGCGGCAAGAAGCACAAGACGTACGTAATCCCGCTTACCGCGGTCCGGGACTTCCTGCAGACGTTCGTCGCGCCGCCCGTCCCGGCGCCGCAACAGCAGGAGGCGGCGGCGCGCCTGAAACTGTCGGACGCGAAGAAATGGGCCAGATACGTCGATCGCACGTATCAGGTCGGGGATCTTGCCCAGTTCCTGGGGCTTGAGTCATCGGCCAGCAGCCAGAGTCGGGGCTCCGAGTCGTCGACCGACTATCAGACGGGCACCCCGATCGTCGCCCTTCTGACCTCGACCTCGCAAGACCGGCACCGTTATCTGCGGCACCGCTTCGAGGAGGGTGAGAAGGACTTCGACCCGCACAGTGTTTATGCGCAGATACTGACCGGCATTCAGTTTCACGACATCCCGTTCTGTGCCGACGAACCGAAAGAGGACATCGGAGTCGTTCTGGGAAGGATGAAAGAGCGGCTGCGATCGAGTCTGTCGGCCGCCTCCACGGACCCCGGGGATGTCAACGAGGCGCTGAACCATAAGCGCGCCCCTCAAGGAGTGTTCAGTACCATCGCGGGCAAGACCGGCACCATCGGTCCGAAACGCGAGGACTTGCTCAAACAATGGATCCGGTATTGGGCAGAGATCGCCGGCGGCGCCGATCAGAAAACGTCGAAGCTCAACGATCCCGTCATTATCATCATCAGTGTGGTCACGGACGCGGAGGGCATCGACGAGTCGACGCGGCACAGGCGATCGTCCCTGATGGATCTGTTCAGGCGTCGTGGGACCGACCGTCCGCTTCCAGATTGGTGCGCCGAATGGCCACCATCGACGCCCGAGACTCCTGCCATAAGGTGCGTGAAGTTCGCGGAACTCGGCCGCGTGCTTCCGTCCGAGGTGGAGGCATGGATTAAGAAGCTGCGCGAACAAAGACCCGAACTTGCTGCGGCGGCAGATGCGGCCCTAACCGACGTGTCCGCGGTCATTCCCGTCGACGGCGTCACCATGGCGGAGTTCGTCGATGAGTGCCTGACGCGGCTCAGTATCGTCGAGCAGGGTTGAGGGCTCCGCGGCACCGGTTCGGGGCGGGGCCCGACCAGGGGAAACGTTAGAGAAGGTGCGTGAACAATGAGCGAGATTGGCACCGAATTCTATCCTAGACAGGCATCGCGCGAGCAACGACTTAAGGACGAAACGCAGAGCCGTCCGATCGAGCTGCCGGTGAGCGAGCAGGGGTCGTTGTTCGATCCGGTCAATTACATCGCCGATGACGGTCTGGCCGATGCGATGAACGTGGCTCTGCTCCTTGGTCAGCCGCTGCTGCTCACGGGCGAACCGGGAACCGGGAAGACGCAGTTTGCCTTCAGCGCCGCGTTTTGGCTCGGGTTTCCGCGCCTGATCCGGTTCAACGTCAAATCGACGACGCAGGCACGGGATTTCTTCTACCATATCGATGAGATCAGACGGTTCCGCGATGCCCAGCTGATGAGTCTGGAGGACCGTCGCAAAATGGCGGCGGATGCAACCGCGGCGCCGGAGCCGTCCGGCAATCCGACGGGCGGCGCGTCGACAAGCGACACGCTGGATCTTCGCCATTACATGACGCTCGGCCCCTTAGGGGAAGCGATACTGCGCGCCAACAAGCCGGGAGCATATCCCCAGCTGCTGCAACCGGCAAAGCATAGCGAGCCCGTTCGCTCGATCGTCCTCATCGACGAGATCGACAAGGCGGCCAGAGACATCCCGAACGATCTTCTCAATGAATTCGAGAACATGGAGTTCGAAGTGCCCGAGCTGAACCTGCGGGTGCAGGCCGATCAGTCGAAGCGGCCGGTCCTCATCATCACAAGCAATTCGGAACGCAATCTGCCGGACGCCTTCCTCAGGCGATGCATCTACTACAATATCCCGTTTCCCGGGGAGGATCCCGCCACCGGCCGGGCAACCGCTTCGGACGGCCAGAAAGACGCGCTGCTGCAAATCGTCAAAGCACGCCTTCCGCACACAAATCGCGATTCCAGATGGCTGAAGGAGGCGCTTGAGCTTCTGCGGATGATGCGGGAGACCGGACGCGGCATCCAGAAACGGCCCGGCACTGCCGAATTGCTCAACTGGCTTCTGGTCCTCCACAGAAGGGAGGACGTGAACGAGAGCACGTCGGTGAAGAAATCGCCGGAACTGTTCGAGGAAACTTTGCCGATTCTCATGAAGAACAAGAGCGACGCCGATATTGCGCGACGGATCTACGAGACCTACAGGGCGCCCTAGGGCCCGTCGCGGCGCCGTTTCGGGGGCAACATGCAGGATACCGGCCCGGACATACTGACGCGCGATCTGCACCCCTTGCTCGCGCTGCTGCGGCACGAGGGCTTTTCGATCGGGGTGGACACGGCGCTTGACGTCGAGCGTCTGGCGCGAAGCATCGCGGAGCACGGCCGCGGGCTGTCGCACAAGGTCGAACTGAACACGGTCCTGGGTCCTATCGTCTGCAAGAGCAAGCTCGAGCAAGAGCGGTTTCGGCGGATCTACGAAAAGTGGGAGCAGGCGACGGCGCCGGGGGATCGAAAGGACACACCGGTCGATCCGGATATCGCGCGAACCGCCCTTACAGTCGATGAGGCGGGCACGGATCGGCTCGAGCAGACCTCGAGCAAGAACCGCTTGGCGTTCTGGCTGCTCGGCGCAACCGCTGCCGCACTGGGGCTGCTGGTGGTGGGGTACAACGCGATCGAAGTGTCATTGATTGGGCCGGGCCCGGACGTGATTGATCCCGGAGTAGATTCCTATCCGGACCCCTCGGGACGGCGAATCATGGGCCTGCCGGAAGAGTTCATTCGATTCGTTCTCGCGCTGCTCGTGTTTGCGATTCCGTTCGCCTACAAGTGGCTGCGCGACCGGCGTGTTCGTGTTCTCGAGCGCCGTTTCACGACCCGATCGATGCACTCGCAGCCAGTAAGCCTGCACACGGCGCGGCAGCTGTTCTATGCCGACGCCGCTGCGGAAAAGTCGATCCAGCTGCTGCGCCAGCATCGCGTCGTCGAGGGCCAGACCCTCGATGTCCGCCGAACGCTTGCAACGCTCATCCGGTCGGCGGGATTGACGGACTTCATCTTCAAGGATCGCCGCGTGTTGCCGGAACATCTTCTCCTCGTCGATCGGACAAGCGAGGAGGATCACCTGCGCGGCGTGGCGGACCTCCTCGAACATCGCCTGCACGAGGCGAACGCCGCGGTCGTGCGGTACGAGTTCGACCGCGACCCGCGCGTATTGAGGCGCCGGAACTACTTCACCGGCCAGATGGATGATGTGCTCTCACTCAAGGACATCGCCGCGCGCTATGGTGGCCAACGGCTAATCCTCATGACCGACGGCTCCGGGCTGACCGACTCGCTCAGCGAGCGGCCGAAATCCTGGGTATCCGAGTTCGAGGCGTGGCAGCGGCGCGCAATCCTGACCCCCACCCCGACATCGGCCTGGGGGCGTGCGGAAGAACGCCTCGAATCGAGCGGATTCGTAGTGGCGTATGCCAGCACGGATGGCCTCCGCGCGGTTTCGGAGGCCTTCCGGGCCGAGGAAGGCTCCGACGCCGCGCTGGCCAGGGGTGACGACGATATCATGTCGTCCTCCGCCTATCCCCCCCTGCTCGACGCTGAGCCGTCCCGGTGGCTGGAAGACGGCGCGCCCGGCGAAGACGAGTGTCAAATATTGCTCCGCGAACTCCGGTCGTATCTGGGACATAACGGATTTCTTTGGTGCTGTGCGTGCGCGGCCTTTCCCAAAATCCATCCCGAACTGACGCTGCATCTGGGTGCGACGCTGATCGGCGAGTCAGGAGAACCGATCGGCACGGAGAATCTGTTGCTGTCCCTGTCCCGCTTGCCGTGGTTCCGCCACGGCTATATGCCGGACTGGCTGCGTCTGATATTGCTCGAACGATTGTCGCCACAGAAGCGCAAGACGATTCGCGAAGAACTGGTCGATGTACTGATGACGGCGAAGGCGGGGGCGCATTCGGGACTGGTTCTGAACATATCCGACCGGTCCTCGCAACTGGCCGCGGACTTCTTCGAGCGGTCGGCGCCGGATGAGACCAGCCCCGTGCGCGAAGAGATTTTCCTGTCCTTCCTGCGCGGGCGCGAACCGTCGCCGCTTTCGATCGTTGCGCCGTCGACCCTCGTTCAGGCCCTTCGGCACAGGATCGACATCGGTCAGCTCATGCTCTGGGGCGGGACCGCGATGCTGGCCCTCGGGCTCTGGTGGCTGCATCCGCTGAGGAATGCCGATATCGGGGATGTCGTGCACGTGTTTCCGGCGGCATTCGTTTTGGCATTGAGTTATTCCCTGTATGCGTGCAGGACGTGGAGTGCGGCAAGGACAATAAGTATATGGATTGTAAGCTCGTTCTTCATTTTTCTGTTTGGAGGTCTGTATTCCGAGTGGTTCGGTGTCTTCGACGATGAAATCGGGATGATCGTTGTATCGCTGGCCGGCACAGGCGTTGGCCTGGGCTTCGCATACCGGCGGCGGCGAAATCTTGCCGGGGTGGAACTGGCCCTCTACTGGCTCGGCTGCGTTTTTATGCTGGTACCCTTGGGCCCCGTAATCTTCGATTTAGGCAATATCGATTTCGGTCCCGGATTTACTGACGATGAAACGGGCCTCTTTTCGGCAACCTTGGCCGGTATGTTGAGCGGGTTGATTCTTGGGCTTCGGCGCGGCCCCGCACGAGAGGATATCGAACTCGCGATTTACTGGCTCGGTGGCGGGACGCTGCTCATATTCTGGTGCGGGGTGGCGTATAACGCCTGGGGTCGCGGTTTTGGCGATCTGTTTGACGAAGACGTGGGAGGCTTTTTCATTGGGTCTGTGGCCGCTTTTTTGGCGGGGGCAATTCTGGCGCTGCGGCGCGGGCTTGCCTCAGCGGGCCCCGAGATTGCGATTTACTGGCTCGGCGGCGCGTCGCTCGTGGTCATATGGTGCGGCGTGCTGTTCGAAATCACGAGCACAAATATGGGCATTTCAGGAATTCCCGATGTTGCGGAAGGCC
>JBFGQV010000070.1:0-14431 GCA_041563955.1 Alphaproteobacteria bacterium
CCCTACCGCAGCATCTGGCGGCACGACGACGGCCGGTCGGTGGAGATCATCGACCAGACGCGGCTGCCCTATGAATTCGCCGTTGCGCGGCTGACCACGGTCGAGGAGGCGGCGCACGCGATCCGCGTGATGCAGGTGCGCGGAGCGCCGCTGATCGGCGCCACCGCGGCCTACGGCATTGCGCTGGCGATGCAGCGCGACCCGTCCGACGCGAATCTTGTGGCGGCGGCGGAGCTGCTCGGCGCGACCCGGCCGACGGCGGTCAACCTGCGCTGGGCGCTGCAGGAGATGCGCGGGCTCCTCGAACCGCTTCCGGTCGACGCCCGCGGCCAGGCCGCCTGGGCCCACGCCCGGGGCATCTGCGACGAGGACGTCGACATCAACAAGAAGATCGGCGAGCACGGCGTCGCCCTGATCCACGAGATCGCCGACCGCAAGCCGGGGCGGCGGGTCAAGGTGCTGACCCATTGCAATGCCGGCTGGCTGGCGACCGTCGACTGGGGGACGGCCACGGCGCCGATCTACATGGCCCACGAAGAGGGTGTCGACATCCATGTCTGGGTCGACGAGACGCGGCCGCGCAACCAGGGCGGCCTGACCGCCTGGGAGCTGAGCCATGAGGGTATCTCGCACCGCTATATCGCCGACAATGCCGGCGGGCACCTGATGCAGCATGGCGAGGTCGACATCGTGATTACCGGCACCGACCGGGTCACCGCGGACGGCGACGTCGCCAACAAGATCGGCACCTATCTGAAGGCGCTGGCGGCGCACGACAACGGCATCCCGTTCTACGTCGCGCTGCCGTCGCCGACCATCGACTGGTCGGTGCGCGACGGGCTCAGGGAGATTCCCATCGAGGAGCGCGAAGCGGCGGAGGTCGAGACCGTGACCGGGCGTGCCGAAAACGGCGACATCGCCACCGTGACGGTGACGCCGCCGGGCACCCATGCGGTCAACCCGGCCTTCGACGTGACCCCGGCGCGGCTGGTCACCGGCTTCATCACCGATCATGGCATTGCGTCCGCCACCAAGGGCGGGCTGCGCGCGCTGTTCCCCGACAAGGCCAGGTGAGGGCCGAGCAAGGGGGGTGCAATCGGCGATGTGTGCCGTTATGGTGCCCGCCGACTTTTCCGATTCACGAAACCACAGGAGACTGGACCGTTGAAGACATGGCCGAAGATCGCTGACCCTGGAATCCAACGCAGCCCGGCAGACGCCGGCGCCGGTGGCGGGCTGGACCCGGAGAACACCCTGCATCTGGAGCTCAAGGACGGCCGCGTCGTCATCCAGCTGTTCCCGGACGCGGCGCCGAACCACGTGGCGCGGATCAAGGAACTGACGCGGCAGGGCTTCTATGACGGCATCGTCTTTCATCGGGTGATCGCGGGCTTCATGGCCCAGACCGGCGATCCGACGGGCACCGGCACCGGCGGCTCGGGCCAGCGCCTGGCGGCGGAATTCAACAGCATCAACCACGAGCGCGGCACCTGCTCGATGGCCCGCGCGCAGAGCCCGGACAGCGCCGACAGCCAGTTCTTCATCTGCTTCGACCGGGCGCCGCATCTGGACGGCCAGTACACCGCCTGGGGCCAGGTCGTCGACGGCATGGAGCACATCGATGCGATCAAGAAGGGCGGCGGCGGCAACGGCATGGTGAGCGATCCCGACCGGATCGTCTCGCTGCGCGTCGCCGCCGACGGCTGATCGCCGGGGCATGGCGGCAGCCGGTTCATCGCCGGTTCAGCAAGACTGTGCAGACTTCGCCCGTCGCGGGGGTGCGGGGCGGCGGGGTCCACCGAGAGCAAGAGGGCAAGACACGATGCGACTGAAAACCTGGCTGGCCGGACTCGCGGCGCTGCTGGTTGCGGCGACCGGCGCCAACGCGCAGACCGATCCGGAAAACACGATCTATCTGGATCTGGAGAGCGGGCGGGTGGTCATTCGGCTGCTGCCCGAGATCGCCCCGAACCATGTGGCGCGGATCAAGGAGCTGACCCGCCAGGGCTTCTACGACGGCGTCGTGTTCCACCGGGTGATCGCCGGCTTCATGGCCCAGACGGGCGATCCGACGGGCACCGGTCGGGGCGGCTCGGGCCAGAACCTCGACGCCGAATTCTCCAGGACGCCGCACGTTCGCGGCACCGTCTCGATGGCCCGCGCGCAGCATCCGAACAGCGCCGACAGCCAGTTCTTCATCGTCTTCCAGCCGGCGCCGGACCTCAACGGCCAGTACACGGTCTGGGGCCAGGTGGTCAGCGGCATGGAGCATGTCGACAAGATCAAGAAAGGCAGGGGCCGCAGCGGCGCGGTCGAGGATCCCGACAAGATCGTCCGCATGCGGGTGATGGCGGACGTCAAGGAATAGCGGGCCGGGCCGTCGCTAACCGCCCATCACCGCGCGCAGCAGGCGCTCATCGGCGGCCAGCTCCGCGGCCGGCCCCGACGCCGCGACCCGGCCGAGGCGCATCAGCACCGCGCGGTCGGCCGCTTCCAGCGCCGCGCGAACGTTCTGCTCGGCCAGCAGCACCGCGGCGCCCGTTGCGGCCGCGTCCCGCAGGGCGCCGATGACGGCATCCGCCGCGGCCGGGGCGAGGCCCAGCGTCGGCTCGTCGACCAGCAGCAGGCGCGGCCGGGTCATCAGCGCGCGCGCGACGGCCAGAATCTGCTGCTCGCCGCCGGACAGCTGCCAGGCCGCGGCACCGCGGCGTGCGCCGAGCTGCGGGAACAGGGCGTACATCTCCTGTACGTGCGCCGTGCGGAGCGCTCTTTTCTCCCGGCTTGCGGCCAGCAGGTTGTCCTCCGCCGTCAGGCCGCCGAACACGCGCCGCCCTTCCGGCGCGTAGCCGATTCCACGGCGGGCCCGCTTCTGCGTCGACAGGCCGTCGAGGTCGGTTCCGGCGAACCGGACGGTTCCGCCGATACGGCCGCCGAGGCCAAGCAGGCCTTTCAGGAGCGACGATTTCCCGGCGCCGTTGGCGCCGACCAGCGCGACCACCTCGCCGGCGGCGACCTTAAGGTCGACCCCATCGACCGCCCGTACGTTGCCATACGCCACGGTCAGGCCGCGCACGGTCAGCAGCGATTCAGCCATCGCCGTCCTCCGCGTGCGGGGGCTGACCGAGCCAGGCGGCGACCACGGCGGGGTCGGCGCGGACGTCCGCCGGCGGGCCGTCGGCGATGATCCGGCCCTGGTCGAGACAGACCAGGCGCGCCACGCAGTCCTCGAGGAACCCGAGGTCATGGTCCACCACCACGAGGGTCGTGCCGCTCGCGTTCAGCGCCGCCAGCGTCGCCGCGAGACTCTTGCGCTCGTCCGCCGTCAGGCCGGCGGCGGGCTCGTCGAGCAGCAGCAGCGCAGGGCCGCCGACCAGGGCGCGGGCGATCTCGACCCGGCGGCGCACACCGGGCGGCAACGCGCCGCAGGGGCGCCACGCGGTCGCGGCGAGAGCGAGCCGGTTCAGCAGCGCCATCGCCGTCGCCCGGGCACCGTCCCGGTCCGGCCCGCCGAAATCGCGCCACGCCGCGGCCGCGACGTTGTCCAGGACGCTCATGTCCTCGACTAGCTTGAGCATCTGGAAGCTGCGGGCGATTCCCTTCCGACGGACACGGTAGGCCGGCAGACCTGCGATATCGCCACCCGCCCATACGATCCGGCCGGAATCCGGCGTTTCCGCGCCGGCGATCATGTTGAGCAGCGTCGTCTTGCCGGAGCCGTTGGCGCCGACGATGCCGACCGACTCGCCGGGGGCCACCGCGATGTCGATCCCGTCGACGGCGCGGACGCCGCCGAAATGGCGGGCGAGGCCCGAGATCTGGAGGCGGGCCGGCGGCCGGGCGGGAGGGACCGCGGCGGCGACCGGCGGCGGTGGCTCCGGTTCCGGCAGCCAGCGGTGCCGCGCGCGGCGCAGCGAGCCCATCAGGCCCCAGGGGGCGGCGACGATCATGGCCAGCAGCACCGCGCCGTAGGCCATCAGGTAGTAGCGCTCCAGCGGCCGGAACCATTCCGGCAGGTGGATCAGCAGCACGGCGCCGAGGATGGCGCCGGCGATGCTGGTGCGGCCGCCGATCACGGCGATGGCGAGCAGCATGACCATGACCGGGAACTCGAGCACCTCCGGCGACACCACGCGGACGGTGTGGACCTGCAGCGCCCCGGCCGCGCCGCCGTAGAGCGCGCTCAACAGGAAGGCGGCGAAGCGGATGCGGCCGATGTCGAGGCCGGACGCCTCGGCCGCCATCGGCTGCTCGCGCATCAGCCGCAGGGCGGCGGCGGTGAGGCCGCTGGTCAGGCGATGGGCGAGCAGCGCGCCCGCGGCGACGAGGCTCCACACCAGCAGCAGCATTGGCCAGCCGCGGCCGACGGTCCCGCCGAACAGGGACAGCACCGGCACGTTCGGAATGCCGTTCGCGCCGCCGGTGACGGACTCCCAGTTGACGGCGATCAGCAGCACGACCTGCCCGATGCCGAGCGTGGCCAGCGCGAAATAGTGCGACCGCAGCCGCAGCACCGGCAGCGCGACCAGCGCCGCCAGCATGGCGGCGGTGCCCGCGGCGGCCGGCAGCGTCAGCTCGAAGCCGAGGCCGAACCGGACCGACAGGATCCCGGCGACATAGGCGCCGAGCCCGAAGAAGGCGCCCTGGGCGAGCGAGAGCGCGCCGGCATGGCCGAACACGAACTGGTAGCCGATGGCGGCGAGGGCATAGATGCCGGCCTGCGTCAGCAGCCGCAGGGAATAGGCGTCGCCGGCAAGAAACGGCCATGCCGCAAGGCCGCCCGCACCGGCCAGCAGCAGCAGGTTGACGTCGCGGCCGAGCCAGCTGCGGAGCCGGGCGCGCCCCGTCATGCCCGCCGGCCCTCGGCCTCGCCGAACAGGCCCTGCGGCCGGAACACCAGAATCGCCAGCAGGGCCGCGTAGAGCAGGCCGGTGGCGACGGCGTAGTCGGCCCACGCCGCCACCACCGTCTCGAACAGCGCCACCAGCATGGCCCCCGCCAGCGCCCCGCCGACCCGGCCCCATCCGCCGATCACCACCGCGATATAGGCCTTGACGATGAAGTCGGTGCCGTGCGTCGGGGTGATGAAGAACTGGTTCGCCAGCAGCAGCCCCGCGGCTCCGGCGAGCGCCGCGGCGAGGGCGAAGGTCAGCGCCACCATCACGCCGACCGGGATGCCGAGCGCCGCGGCGACCTCGCGGTCCTGGCCGGTGGCGCGCAAGCGGCGGCCGAACTGGGTATGCCACAGCAGCAGCCGCACCCCGCCGATCAGAATCGCGGCGACCACCACGATGGCGAGCGACTGGCGGGCCACCACGAGTCCGAGGATCTCCAGATGGCCGCCGCCGAGCAGCGGCGGCGCGGCGCGCGGCTCGGCCCCGAAGAGACCGTTGAGGCCGTTCTGCAGGACGATGCCGAGCGCGATGGTGCTGATGAACACGGCGACCGGCGGCCGGTCCCGCAGCGGCCAGTACGCGACGGCCGAGACGGCGAGCCCCAGACCCGCCATCAGCAGCGCCACCAGCGGCAACAGCAGGAGCCCAGGAACGGGCAGGATGCTCGCCAGCGCCACGGCGAGGAAACCGCCGGCCGCGACCAGATCGCCCTGGGCGAAGTTGACCGCGGCGGTGGCGTTCAGAATCAGCACGAAGCCGAGCGCCACGAGCGCATAGGCCGCGCCCAGCGCGATGCCGTTGACGGCAAGCTGCAGGAACGCCACGTCGGCCTCCCCCGTCCCGCCGGCCGCTAGCGCGCCAGGCCCAAGCCTTCGTAGCGCTTGACGATCCGGGGCGTGCGGCTCTCGCCGTCGTAGCAGACGATCACCGCATCATGCGCCATGTTCCCCCTGCCGTCCGAACGATAGGTCATCGCCAGCCCCTCGAAGGCGTGCGACGCCAGCCAGTCGCGCATCGCCGCGCGGTCCGTGGCGCCGTCCTTGAGCGCCGCCAATACCATGTGCGTCGCATCGTATTGCGCCAGCGCGAACGCGTCGGGCTCGCTGTCGAAGGCCGCCCGGTAGCTGGCGGTGAAGCGTTGCAGCGCGGGCGCGCCGCCGGAGATCGGAGACGAGCCGGACTCGGCGCACACTCCCCGCAATTCCTTAAGATCGAGGATCGCCGCGGTGGTCGGCTGGTGCATCGCCGAGCCGGCGACGATGGGCAGGTCGATGCCGCGCGCCCGGGCCTGACGGACCAGGAGGGCGGTCGACGCGGAATGCAGGTGCAGCACGAGAACGTCCGGGTGCGCCGCCATCGCCTTGGCCAGCACCGGCGTCATGTCCTTGATCGAGACGTCCAGCCCTTCCTCGTAGACGGGATCCGCGCCGAGCGACCGGAACACGGACTCCAGATGGCCGCGCCCGCTCTGCCCGTACGCGGTCGTCTGGTACAGGATCGCCGGCCGCGTGCGACCCAGCTCCTCGACCACATAGCGCGCGTGCGCGACCTTGGTCACGGCGTCCCCGGGGAAGAACCGGAAGATCCAGGGACTGCCCATCTCGGTCAGCCTGGCGGTGCCGGAGATGGTGACGAGCGGCACCTCGTAATCCTCGGCCAGCGGCAGCATCGCCAGCATCTGCGTGCCGAGGATGGGGCCGACCACGGCCGCCGTGTGCTCCTCGAGCAGCGCACGTTCCATCGCGTTGACGGCGACCTCCGGCGAGGTCCCGGTGTCGGAGACCTCGTAGGATACCGGCGTCTTGCCGGCGATCGCCTCTTCCAGCGCCATGACCGCGCCGTTGCGCTGGGACGTCCCTTCCAGGGACAGGAATCCGGTCACCGGGACGAGGACCGGAATATGCGGGGTATCGGCGCGCGCCGCGCCGGCCGAAAGGGCGAGTGCGAACAGTGTGGCCGCGGCCCGCGTCACGGTCGATATGTACATGGCAGTATCTCCCTGCGCTGGCATGATCCAGATCAGGTTCGGCGGGTTTGATCTCAGCCTTCGGCCAACGGCACGAAGACACCCCGGTTCTCATGATCGGCACCGAGAATGCGGTGTCGGCGGAATCTTGTCAACGTGCCGCGGTTGCGCTTCGCCGCGCGAACGGGCTATGTCATGCCGGGCGACGGGAGGACACCGCGGTTCCGATGGCATCCGACAGTGACAGGGCCAGACGCTGGATCGTCTTCGGACTGAAGGCCGCCGTGACCGCCGCGCTGGTCTGGCTGGTGCTGCGCGGCGTCGATCTCGGCGCGGCGCTGGGACGGATGGCGCAGCTGTCGCCGGGGGCGGCGCTGCTCGCCGTCGGCCTGCTGCTGTCGCATTGTTTCGTCGCCGGCTGGCGCTGGCGGTTGGTGATGCGGCTGTTCGGCCCGATGCTGCCGGTTGGCGCCGTGATCCGGCTGTTCCTGGAAGGTTACTTCTTCAACAACGCGCTGCCGTCCACGATCGGCGGCGACGGGGTGCGGATCTGGCGCGCCACCGGCCTCGGGCTGCCGCTCGCCGCCAGTATCAACGGCGTGCTGCTGGACCGCGTGACCGGCCTGACCGGGCTGTTCATCCTGGTGGCGGCCGGCCAGCCGCTGCTCTACGCCAGGGTCGAGGATCCGGCGACCCGCCTCGCCTTCGCGGCGATCCTGCTGGCCGGGGTTGCCGGCATCGCGCTGCTGATCCTGGCCCGCCGTATCCCCAAACGGTTGATCCCGGCGCGCCTGCGCGAGGGGATCGACGCGCTCTCCGCGGCAACCCAGGCGGCCTATCTGCGTCCGGCGATCTCGCTGCCGGTGCTCGGCCTCGCGGTGATCGTGCACGGGCTGATCGTGCTCTCCGTGCACGTCATCGCCGTCGGGATCGGCCTCGAGGTCGGGCTGTTCGAATCCCTGGTGCTGGTGCCGGCGGTGATCCTGCTGTCGACGGTGCCGGTGTCGATCGGCGGCTGGGGCCTGCGCGAAGGCCTGATGGTGGTCGCCCTCGGCCTTGCCGGGGTGCCGGCCGAAGCGGCGCTCACGGTCTCGATCCTGTTCGGCCTGGCGCAGATCGTCGCGGGCCTGCCGGGCGGCGCCCTGTGGCTGTTGGCCGGCGGCCGCCCGATCGCCCGTGGCGACTGAGGCCAGTCCGGTCGCGATTGCCGTGAGTCCGGGTCTCCCGCGGCCGGCCGCGGCGCATGGCGCGCCCCCCGAGGGCGTCGTTGTCGCGGGCAGCAAAATGCCGGGCACGCTGGTGGCGGCCCGGCATTCGGCAATTCGAGGTGACAGTGCTGCTGCGGTGTCGCCGCCGAAGCGGCGCGCCTTGCGCCAGCAGTCGGTTCGCGACGTCGCCCTCGCGGCTTAGAGCTGTTCGAGCGCGAGGTCGATCGAGGCGAAGGCGGCGCCCGCCATCACCGCGCGGTCGGTCATCCGCTGCAAAGCGGCATCGAACACGGTCGGGTTCATGCCCGGCCGCACGTCTTCGACGATCTCGTGGCGAACGGCCGCGGCGAACCCGTGCAACGCCTCCTGTGCGCGCCGCGTCAGCAGGCCCGGATCGGTCGTGAAGACGCCGCTCTCCAGACTCTTCAGAATCTCCTTCTGCTCATCGAGCAGCTCATTGAAGCGCCGCAGATGCGGGCTGTTCTGACGCCCGGTGCGCAGGTCGAAGGCACCTTCGATCGCCAGCGCCAGCATTTCCCGCACGGCGGCGAGCATGGTCGTATGCGTGTTGACGGGTTGCCCCGCATCGTCCGCCGCTTGCTGCGCCGGGGTCAGGTCTTCCTGGGTCTGCACGTTGTAAAGTTCTTTTTTCTCAATCATGACTGTCACCTCTGTCTGTAAATTTATGTCCCCGAAACCGGGTCTCTCCTTTGCTCAAAATACCCTTTCGAATGGCGGGTCCTGCGCTGCCGGTCCGTCATCCGCCCGTATCCGCGCACCTGCGCGCGCTCGAGTCATCCTGTTGCAGGGCCGCCGAAAACGGCGCCCAATACTGCGTGATCGCCCGTTCGATCGATTTCAGGCTGTTGTCCGCCAGCACCGAACGGCCGGTGACCTTCTCCATCGCCGCGCCGCATGCCGCATCGTCGGTCTCCCTGTCGATGCAGCCGATGATCTCGCGCCGAACCGTTTCGCGAAATGCGACAAAGGAGGCGCGGGCACGGTGGACAAGGGCGCCGAAGCGCTGATCCGTCGTGCGGATCGGGAATCTCGCAAGAATCCGGGCCTGTTCCATCGAAACCTGCTCGAACCGGTCCAGATCGGCGCTCCACGATTGCCCGGCCCGCAGATCGCGCGCGCCCTTTGCGACATGCGCCAGCATGTCCTTGAGCGCCAGCCGCACGTCGCCGCAGATCGCATGCGCCGCCACCAGTTCGCGGTCGTCCTGCGGGAAGTCCGGCATGGCCGTCGCGGCGACATTCTCTTTCTGCGAAACCGTTAGCATAATCATCCTCGTGGTCACGTCCGACAGCAACGTTGCAATCGTCGTGCCAGACTCGCCGCGATTGCCATCGCCGGGCGCGACATGGTTCCATGGCGCCATTCCGGGCGGGCCGCGGGGCCGCGGTTCGCCGCATCATGGGGGATGCCCGTCTTGCCGGACCTTACAGCCCGTCACGAAAGCTGGCCGCTGGCGCGGGCGTTCGCGATCTCGCGCGGCGCCAAGACCAGCGCCGAGACCGTCGTTGCGACCGTGCGCGAGGACGGCGTGGTCGGCCGCGGCGAATGCGTGCCCTATGCCCGATACGGCGAGAGCGTGGCCGGCGTCGTGGCGCAGATCGAGGCGCTGGCGCCGGCCTTCGCCGCCGGCCGCATCGACCGGCAGGGTTTGCAGTCGGCGCTGCCGCCCGGCGCGGCGCGCAATGCGATCGACTGCGCGCTGTGGGATTTCGAGGCGAAGCGGCGCGGCGTTCCGGTCTGGCAGCTGGCCGGGCTGGACGCCCCCGGCCCCGTCACCACGGCCTACACGCTGGGGCTGGATGCGCCGGCGGCGATGGGCCGCGCGGCGCGCGCCGAATCGCACCGGCCGCTCATCAAGGTGAAGCTCGCCGGCGCCGGCGATCTCGAGCGCGTCGCCGCGGTGCGCCGCAATGCGCCGGAGGCGCGCCTGATCGTCGATGCCAACGAGGGCTGGACGCCGGACGAGGTCGTGCCTTTGGCCGCGGCGCTGGCGGATCTCGGCGTCGAGATGATCGAGCAGCCGCTGCCGGCCGGCGCGGATGAGATGCTCTCGCGGATCGCCCGCCCCGTGCCGTTCTGCGCCGACGAGTCCTGCCACGACCGCAGCGGGCTCGCGGCGCTCGCCGGGCGCTACGACATGGTCAACATCAAGCTCGACAAGACCGGCGGGCTGACCGAGGCGCTGGCGCTGCGGCGGGCGGCGGAGGAGCTCGGCCTTGCGATCATGGTCGGCTGCATGGTCGCCACCTCGCTGGCGATGGCGCCGGCGATCCTGGCGGCGCAGGGCGCCTCGATGGTCGACCTCGACGGGCCGCTGCTGCTCGCCCGCGACCGCGAGGACGGGCTCGCATTCGACGGCAGCACGATCGCGCCGCCGGCCCCGGCACTGTGGGGATGAAGGCCCTGCGCGGCTTGCGCCGCATACCGCGGTATTATGGTTAACGTATTGATTGCATGACGTTTACCGTTTGGCAATCGGTCTCGTGGATAATCGCTTTCAACAATATGGACCACGCCGGAAACCGGCGTGTATGGGGAAATATCCGTTAGGGAATTGGTTTGAATGGCACGAATTCTGGTCGCCGAAGACGATGACGCCATGCGTCAGTTTCTCGCGGTTGCCCTGGCGCGGTCGGGGCACGACGTCGTGGCGGTGGGGGACGGGGAGTCCGCGTCGCGCAACATCGAGCAGGACGAGTACGACCTGCTGCTCGCCGACATCCGCATGCCGGGGGTCGACGGCCTCGCGCTGGCCCGCGCGGCGCGCCTGCGCATGCCGCAGCTGCCGATTCTGCTGATCACCGGCTACGCGGCCGAGGCGCTCGGCGCCCGCGACCTGATCGAGCAGGACGTGCGGGTGTTCTCCAAGCCGTTCCACCTGCACGAGATCGTACGCCAGGTCACGCACCTTCTCTCGGCCGCGCCGGAACCCATATAGACGGCATTCCCGTGCGCGGGACGGCCGCCCGCCGCCGGCGCGCCCTCGCCTGCGGGGGATGACCGCGTGCGCGGCCAAGGGGTCTTGCCCCGCCGCACCATTGGTGGTAAGTCCCGCACCGCACCGGGCGCGTAGCTCAGCGGGAGAGCACTACGTTGACATCGTAGGGGTCGCTGGTTCAATCCCAGCCGCGCCCACCATTTCGTTTCCAGACATTCAGGTATTTGCGAAAACGCCCCGGCGCGGGCGCACGCGACCTCGACCGCATGGGCGGTGCGCAAGTATCAGACGCACACGGCGGCACCTGGTCGGCGGCGCCCTGTCGATGTCCGCTTCAGGACCACCACCGGATACAAATCCAACAGTCGAGTCACTTCAACAGCCTCAGCCAGGAGCTGACATCCCAGCAATCGATCTGATTTTGGACAGCTCCTCTCGGGCGTGTTGGCGGAGTTGGCCTTAGGTGCCTGTGTCAGACAGGTGTCGAAGGGGGCATTGACTGGTTCGCAATCGACTCACACCATCCCTGATCGCGATGCATGGGGCCAGGCGGAATCATGAGTGGTTTCATGTTAGAATCCACATGGAGACAGATATTGATAACGCTCTCGATACACCACCAGACCACTTACCTGTACCGGGAACCGTTGGAATTCGGCCCGCACCGGTTGATGCTTCGTCCACGCGAGAGCCGCAATCTGCGGCTGATCGCGCATGAATTGGTGGCAACGCCGGCCGCGACCGTTACATGGGCGCATGACGTATTCGGCAATTCCGTTGCGACCGCGACGTTCAACGAGAAGTCGGACACGCTCGCCATCGAGAGCCACGCGGTTCTCACGCTTGACGTCGACCAGTGGCCCGTCTTCGATATCGCTGCCTCTGCCGCCTACTATCCTTTCCTGCTGACCGACGACGACATGACCGACCTCGGTGCATTGCGCCTTCAGGGTTATCTCGACTCCTCCGGGCGGCTTCGCGAATGGGCGCAAGGCTTCGTCGCCGCAAGCCCGACAGGAACCCTTGCCCTCCTCAAGGATATCTCTGCCGGCGTCGCCGCGCGGGTTTCCTACGAGGTTCGCGAAGGCGAGGGCACGCAGTCGCCAGAGCAAACGCTCAATCGGAACCGGGGGTCGTGCCGGGATTTCGCGGTCCTCTTTGTGGATGCCGTGCGCAGTCTCGGTTTTGGCGCACGCATCGTATCGGGATACCTTTACGATCCAGACCACGACGCCGTCGGCTCGGGAGGGGCCGGATCGACCCACGCCTGGGCGGAGGTGTATGTACCTGGCGCTGGCTGGATCACGTTCGATCCGACCAACCGAAGTGTCGGCGGGTTCAATCTCATCCCGGTCGCCGTCGCGCGCGACATTCGACAGACGATGCCCGTGTCCGGCAGTTTCGCTGGCGACCGAGATGTATTTGAAGAGATGGATGTGCGGGTGCAGGTTGCACTCTCCGAACCGTCGCCGCACGGCAACGCCCACAGCGATCGGTAATCAAGGCATTCAGGCCAACGTTGACCCGGCTTGTATGAGCCGCGGCTCTCGCCGAGCCGCCCAATTTCGGCCCGGTTTGTGAGCGACGCCATCGCGAAGTTTCGCCCCTGTCCACCCCGCCCGAATCCACTGCAGGGGCGGCGTTTCCGAAGCATTGCGATCGCACGCTATCACTACTCACACAGAATGAATTCATTCGGCTGGCGCCTCGTCCCACCTCGTGATGGTTTCGTTCGCGCCCGCAGGCTTACGCTGAAGAGCGGATCCGCGGAAATTTCCAATCATACTTCAAAATAAAAATTATTTGCTTATAAAAAGAACAGAAATAAAAAATGCGAACTACCGTTTTGATTTTTTTCATCTGTTAATATTTGCGGAAAATATACCGCATGTGCCATTGCAAAATATTTGTATGAATACCATATATGAATATGGCGGCAAATCCTTGTCGTTGCATTGAAAGGAATTTCACATGTCCTTCAAGGAATTTTCTTCGGCGCTGGACGCACCTGAAAAAGACGGCTCCGACGACAAATCCAGGGACGCACCGGCAAAGGATCAGCCGGCTGCAGCGCCGGACAAGACGCCGGCAGAAATCGTGCCGGCACGCAAATCGTAGCATATGGAACGCAGGGGACTCCGTTCTTCTGGGTTGGTCCCGCGATCGGACGGCAGAGCCGCCAGCCAGGAGGTATCCGATGACGATACGTACGAGCATGAAGACAGTGACCTTCAGGAAGCCTTTCGTCCTCGGCGGGTTCGATGAGGTGCTGCCGGCAGGCGCGTACAGCGTAGAGACGGATGAGGAGCTTCTGGAAGGTATTTCGTTTCCCGCCTACCGGCGGATACTGACCCTGATGCACCTGCACGCAGAGCCCGGCCATCCCGGCGTTGAGCGGCTCCTGACAGTCGATCCCAGGGAGCTGGACGAGGCTCTGGAGCGCGACCAAGCGCCTGCAGAGGTCGTCCCGGTTGGCCGGGGTGCCGATCAACAGACACTGAGAGGGTCAGTGCGACACCGCGAGCAAGAGATGGACCGTCAGGCCGTGGATCGCGCCGAAGACGAAGGGATGTTCCTTCGTCCAGGGTAAACAGCGTCCCCGTGGCGCAGACAGCAGACAATAGACTGCCTCATGAGCGTTCGACCAGTCGGCGCAATGCAAGGACACAAAGACTCTGAGCGTGACATTGGACGCGCGCAGAAGACGCAAGGAAGAGGAGGGCATCGCAATGCCATCGCAGAACGGTAACGGCGGCCCGGGCGGCCCGTGGGGCCGCGGAGCCAAACCCGGTGCCGATATTGAGGATCTGGTTCGACGCAGGCTGGATCTGCTCAAGCAGATGATGCCGCGTGGCGGCCCGCGCGGCGTGATCATCCTTGTTATTCTCGTGCTGCTCGGCCTAGGCCTGTGGTCGGCCTACTACACCGTGCCGAGCGATTCCGTCGCTGTCGTGCAACGCTTCGGCAAATATCTCAAGGACGTGCCGCCGGGGCTGCACTTCAAGCTGCCGCTGGGCATCGATGCGGCGACGATCGTTCCGGTCAAACGGCAGTTAAAACAGGAATTCGGGTTCACGACCCCGGGCGCCGGCGATCCATACCAGAGTCCTCGTCCCCGCGAGGGAAAACGGGAAACCGAGATGGTGACGGGTGACCTGAACGCCGCACTGGTGGAATGGGTCGTTCAATATCGCATTTCGGACCCCGTCAAATTCCTGTTCGAGGTTCGCGAACCCAGTGAGACCCTCCGCTATGTTTCGGAGTCCGTCATGCGGGAAGTGGTCGGCGACCGTACCGTGGACGAGGTGATCACCATCGGCCGACAGGAGATCGAATCGGAGGCGCTGACCAAGATGCAGGCGCTCTCGACCAAATACGCGATGGGGATCAGCATCGACCAGGTGCA
>JBFGQV010000071.1:0-14287 GCA_041563955.1 Alphaproteobacteria bacterium
ACCGGTATCCAGTTCGTGGCGATCCCCGAGTTCCAGGGGATCGGTACCCAGGTCGGCCAGTCGGTGGCGGCCGCGCTCTCGGGCCAGATGAGCGTCGACCAGGCGCTGCAGACTGCCCAACGGGCGACCGAGAGGACGATGAAGCAGGCCGGTTACATCAAGTGACGTAATCGGACCCGTTCCATCATCAGAAGACGAGGGCCGGCGGGCGGTTCCAGAACCCGCCGGTCCCCGTCCGGCCCAGCTTCACGGGGCGACCATGAGTGCAACCGCCTTGAGCAAGTCCAGACGCAGCGTCAACACCCTCCCGCTGCTGTCGCCGGCCGTGCTCAGTCTGCTCGTGTGGATGATAGTGCCGCTTGCAATGACGGTCTGGTTCTCGTTTCAGCGGTACAACCTTCTCAATCCGACAATCAGCGGATTCGCCGGGTTCGAGAATTACGTGTTCCTGCTGGAAGACCCGGCGCTCTTTACCGCGATGTGGAATACCCTGCTGCTGGTCGGCTGGGTGCTCGTTATCACGGTCGGGCTCGGCACCCTGTTTGCTGTTCTGTTCGACCAGGAGTTCTGGGGACGTTCAGTTGCCAGGCTGATCGTCATCGCACCATTCTTCGTGATGCCGACGGTGAGCGCGCTGATTTGGAAGAACATGCTGATGCATCCGGTGAACGGTGTTTTCGCCTTTCTGGCGACGTCGCTGGGCTTCGATGCGATCGACTGGTTCGCCAATCTGCCGCTGACGTCGATCATTATCATTGTCGCCTGGCAGTGGACGCCATTCGCGACCCTGATCCTGCTGACCGCAATCCAGTCTCTCGACGACGAGCAGAAGGAGGCGGCGCGCATGGACGGTGCAGGTCCGATCGCGATGTTCTTTTTTATCATTTTGCCGCATCTGGGTCGTGCTATCAGCGTCGTGGTGATGATCCAGACGATATTCTTCCTGACCATCTTCGCCGAGATCTTCGTCACCACATCCGGCGGACCCGGGCTGGCAAGCACCAACCTTGCCTATCTGATTTACATTCGTGCGCTTCTCGAATTCGACGTCGGCGGTGCCTCGGCGGGCGGGGTGATCGCGATCATCCTGGCCAACATCGTCGCGATCTTCCTGGTTCGCACGATCGCCAAGAATCTCGAGGCTTGACCGCAATGCATCCGAAGACGAGGCGCAAACTCATCATAACGGGCATCGGCTGGCTGGCCGCCGGACTGATATTCTTCCCGATCTTTTGGATGTTTCTGACCAGCTTCAAGACCGAGGTCGAGGCTGTGTCGACGCCGCCCGCCCTGTTCTTCGAGCCCACGCTCGAAAACTATGCGACGGTCCAGCAGCGCGCCGACTACGTCAAGTTCGCCGTGAACAGCGTCGTCATTTCGTTCGGCTCGACATTGCTCGGCCTTCTGCTTGCGATCCCGGCGGCCTATGCGATGGCGTTCTTCCCCGGCCGATTCACCCGCGATACCCTGCTTTGGATGCTGTCGACGAAAATGCTGCCGCCGGTTGGTGTTCTCGTCCCGATCTATCTCATCTTTCGGGACCTCGGCCTGATCGACACGCGCCTCGGGCTGATCATCGTCTATGCGCTGATGAACCTGCCGATCATCGTGTGGATGCTTTACACCTTCTTCAAGGAGGTGCCCAAGGACATTCTCGAGGCCGGCCGGATGGACGGAGCGCAGCCCAAGCAGGAGCTCGTCTACCTGCTGCTGCCTCTTGCGCTGCCGGGCATCGCGTCGACCGGATTGCTGTCGATCATCATCGCATGGAATGAGGCCTTCTGGAGCCTCAACCTGACGACGTCCGAAGCGGCCCCGCTGACGGCGTTCATCGCTTCGTTCTCGGCGCCCGAGGGATTGTTCTGGGCGAAGCTCTCTGCCGCCTCGAGCCTTGCCATCGCGCCCATTCTCGTCTTTGGCTGGATGAGCCAGAAACAGCTCGTACGCGGTCTGACATTCGGCGCGGTGAAATAGGGGGCGGTCGTGGCAACACTGAAACTGACGAATATGCGCAAGGCTTTCACAGACGTCGAGGTCATCAAGGGCGTCGATCTCGAGATCGAAGATCGCGAGTTCGTGGTGTTCGTCGGCCCGTCCGGATGCGGCAAGTCGACCCTGCTCCGGATGGTCGCCGGCCTCGAGGAGATCACCGAGGGCGAGCTGCTGATCGACGGCGAGCGCGTCAACGATATTCCGCCGGCGAAGCGGGGGCTGGCGATGGTGTTCCAGTCCTACGCGCTGTATCCGCACATGACCGTGGCGGACAACATGGCGTTCTCGCTGCGCTTGGCCGGGGTGCCGCGGGCCGAGCGCATGGAGAAGGTTCGGGAGGCCGCCAGAATCCTGCAGCTCGAGGAGTTTCTCGATCGCAGGCCGCGCGCGCTGTCCGGCGGCCAGCGCCAGCGGGTGGCGATCGGCCGGGCAATCGTTCGCCAGCCGCGGGTTTTCCTGTTCGACGAACCGCTGTCGAATCTCGACGCGGCCCTGCGTGTACAGATGCGGATCGAGCTGGCGCGCCTGCATGACGCGCTCGACGCGACGATGATCTATGTGACGCACGATCAGGTGGAAGCGATGACGCTTGCCGACAAGATCGTTGTGTTGCGTGACGGCATCATCGAGCAGACCGGAACTCCGCTGGAGCTCTACCACCATCCGGCCAACAGCTTTGTCGCCGGTTTCATCGGGTCGCCGAAGATGAACTTCCTGGAGGCGGAAGTGGTCGGCGAGACGGATGCCGGCGTCAGCATTCGCCTCGCCCATGGCCCCACCGTTGAAGCGCCTATCGTCGAGGGACGGCTGAACTCCGGCGAGACCGTGACCCTCGGAGTCCGCCCGGAGCATCTCGCGATCGATGCCGCGGCCGCGACCAAGGGCGAAGTACTCGTGGCTGAACGTCTCGGCGGTGAGACGTACCTGCATGTCCAGGTTTCACCGGACGTCTTGCTGATCGTCAAGGCGGAAGGCGATGATTCGACGCGGGTGCACGATCAAGTCAGCGTGCGAATCGACGGGGCCCTCTGTCACATCTTCGACAAGGAGGAAAAGGCCGTGCCGCATCGCGAGCGCCACCCGCTCGCGGACATGAGGGACCCAACGGCGCATGCCGCGCAGTAACCGCGCGGTCCGGGCATCTTACGGCCGGGCGTCGAGGCCGACATGCGATGACGGGTGTGCCGTGACCAGCGCCAGGAAGACAGCATGAAACTCGACGGGAAGGTCGCCATCATCACCGGCGGAGCCCAAGGCATCGGTTACGCCATCGCGGATCGGTTCCGGCACGAAGGGGCAAGCGTCTTCGTCGCCGACATCGCGACCGACAAGGCACGCGCGGCGGCCGAGCGGATCGGAGGGGGCGCTGTACCTGTGCATCTGGATGTGTCGGATGCCGCGTCAATCGAGCGAATGGTCAAGGACGTCGTGCGGGCCGCCGGGGGCATCGACATCCTTGTCAACAATGCCGCAATCTTCGCCATGGCGCCCGTGCTGGAGGAGACCCGGGAGAGCTGGAATCGCATATTCGACATAAATGTAACCGGTCTGTTCTTCACCCTCCAGGCGGTCGCCCGCCAGATGGTGGAGCAGGAACGGGGCGGCAAGATTATCAATATGGCGAGCCAGGCCGGTCGGCGCGGCGAGGCCTTGGTCGCCGCCTACTGCGCATCCAAGGCCGCGGTGATCAGCCTCACCCAGTCGTGCGGGCTGGCCTTGATCAAGCACGGGATCAACGTCAACGCAATCTCGCCGGGCGTTGTCGACACCCCGATGTGGGACACGGTAGATGCGCTCTTCGCTCGCTACGAGAACCGGCCGATCGGCGAGAAGAAAAGGCTGGTCGGCGAGGCCGTGCCCGCGGGCCGCATGGGAAAGCCCGAAGATCACGCAGGCTGCGCCGTGTTTCTCGCCTCCCCCGACAGCGATTACGTCGTCGCCCAGACATTCAACGTGGACGGCGGCAACTGGATGAGCTGAACGGCGTCGCGCACGGCAGCCACGCTGCAGCGGGAGAATGATCATGGAAGCGCTGGTATACAAGGGTCTCAACGAGTTCTCGATCGTGCAGGCATCGGACCCCGACCTGGAACCGGGGCACGTGCTCGTCCGCACGCAGTCCTGCGGCATGTGCCACACCGATATCGACATCCTGAACGGGCGCTACGGCATATCGGCGTTCCCGCTCATTCCCGGGCACGAGTATTCGGGCGTGGTTGAGGCGGTGGCCGCAGACGTAACCGGATTTTCCGCCGGCGACCGCGTCGTTGTCGACCCCAACATCTCGTGCGGCGGGTGTCGAGCCTGTCGCCGCGGACTCCATAATCTGTGCGAGGATCTGAAGGCGTACGGGGTGACCACGCATGGCGGCTTCGCCGACTACAGCGTCGTGCAAGAAGCCAATGTTTATTCGATCGGTGACATGCCGTTTGACGTTGCGGCCCTGGCGGAGCCGCTCGGATGCGTCTTGAACGGCGTGAACGCCGCCGGAACCGACGGCGTTCGCAATGCGGTGGTGTTCGGCGCCGGCCCGATCGGCACCCTGATGGCGCTGACGCTCGGGGCCCGCGGTGTCTCAGATGTATCCGTGGTCGACCTTAGCGAATCGCGTCTCGACTTCGCACAGTCGCTCGGTCTCCGCGCGGTTGTGGCGGGATCGTCGGAGCTAGAGCAATTCCGCGAGGCAACCGACCTCGCGGTCGACGCGACGGGCGTGCTGTCGGTTGCTGAGCGGCTTGTCAGCTTTACGGCGAATGGTGGAACTGCTCTGTTTTTTGGCGTCTGTCCGCCGGACAGTATAATTTCAGTATCCCCGTTCGAGATATTCCGACGCCAGATCAGGATCGCGGGCGCCCATTCGCTGAACCACAACAATATCCCGGAAGCTCTCGAGGTATTGCAGAGCAACGGTGACGAGATGCGCAAAGTTATCTCGCACCATGTCCCGTTGTCGGATATCGGGCACTTCCTGCTCAAGCTGGGCGGGGAAGACTCGATGAAGGTGCAGTTCACGGCAGACTGAGCAGCGAATTCCGGCGGTCGCACGTAAGACGCTCAAAAACGGAACTAGGCTATGGCATCGCCCAGCAGTCCGACACCCCTGTCGCTCGACAGCCTGGCCAGTCTCCCGAAGGCGATCGCCACCCCTGCCTACGACCGGCACAGCCTGTCGCCAGGAATCGTCCATATCGGCGTGGGCAATTTCCATCGTGCGCATCAGGGCGTCTATTTGGACGATTTGTTCAACAAGGGGGTGGATCATGATTGGGCGGTGATCGGCGCCGGCATTCGTCCCCACGATTCAACCATGCGCAAGGCATTGCGCGGCCAGGACTGGCTGACGACAGTGGTCGAGATGGACCCGTCTGGCCATCGCGTACGCGTCACGGGCGCGATGGTCGGCTTCCCGGCGGTCGGCGAAGATGGCAGCGCGGTCGTGCGGGCGCTGTCCGATCCGCGCATTCGCATCGCCTCATTGACGATCACCGAGGGCGGCTACTGCATCGATCCGGCGACCGGCGAATTCGATCCGCAACATCCGGAGATTCACTACGATGTCGAAAACCCCAAGCGGCCGAAGGGCGTGTTCGGCATCCTGCTCGCCGCCCTGGATGAAAGACGGCGGGCGGGCACGCCGCCGTTCACGGTGATGTCCTGCGACAATATCCCCGGCAACGGACATGTCGCACGCGGCGCGGTCGCCGGACTCGCGGAGATGGTCGACCCCGACCTCGCCCGTTTCGTCGGCGAGAGCGTCCAGTTCCCCAACAGCATGGTCGACCGGATAACGCCGGCGACGACCGATGCGCAGCGCGCATTTCTCGCTCGGACCTTCGGACTTCGCGATAACTGGCCGGTCTTCTGTGAGCCGTTTCGTCAATGGGTCGTGGAAGACAGCTTCTCCGCCGGCCGGCCGCGGCTCGAGGAGGTCGGCGTCACCTTCGTGAGCGACGTCGAGCCGTTCGAGCTGATGAAGATCCGGATCCTCAACGGCAGCCACGCCGCGATCGCCTATCCGGCCGCGCTCATGGGCATCCATTTCGTGCATGACGCAATGGCCGACCCGCTGATCCGGGCCTTTCTGGACAAGCTGGTTCATGAGGAAATCATCCCTGTGGTGCCGCCCGTACCCGGCGTGTCGCTGACCGACTATTTCGCGGAGGTAGCGGAGCGGTTTTCGAATCCCGAGGTCGGCGACACGATCTCGCGGCTGTGCCAGGATGGGTCCAACAGGCAGCCGAAATTCATCTTGGCGAGTACGTCCGATCGCGTGGCGGCTGGCAAGCCGTTAGCCGGTCTGGCACTGGAATCGGCACTGTGGTGCCGCTACTGCGCGGGGGCGACCGATGACGGTCGCCCGATCGAGATCGATGACGTGAACGCCGACACGCTGCGGCGTGCCGCTATGGCAGCGCGGGAGGCACCCGATGCGTTTCTTGCGCTGGACAGTATCTTTGACGATGCCATCGCCCGGTCGACGGACTTCCGCGCGGCGTTTGGCGGCTGGCTCGGCAGGCTGTGGCGCGACGGGACGGCGGCGACATTGCGGGCCTATGCGGCCGGGGAGGCCAACTGACCGCCGTTCCTGCCGGCACGACATCCATTTCCGCCGCGGTGCAGATACCGAAGCGCTTGTCGTCCCGCGATAGTTACAACAAACTGTACCCTGACGACGCGGAACCCGCGATCTCAAACGACCACAGGCCATGTTTCTCGGTATCGATTTAGGGACCGGCTCGGTCAAGGCGCTGCTGATCGACGATAACGGCCGAGCCGTCCGGCAGGCATCGCGGGCATATGACCTGCAATCGCCGGCCCCCGGCTGGGCCGAGGCGGACCCCCTGGACTGGTGGGAGCAGACAGTTGCCGCCGTCCGCGAATGCTGCGCCGGACACGCCGATGACGTCGCGGGTATTGGCCTTTCTGGTCAGGCGCACGGGGTGGTCCTGTGCGACGGCGATGGCAAACCGCTGCGTCCGGCGATCCTGTGGCCCGACACCCGAAGCCGCGAGGAAATGAACGCGTTCGCGGCACTCCCGGACGAACTCCTTCTACGACTGGCCAACCCGCCCGCCACCGGCATGGCCGGGACGTCATTGCTGTGGCTCAAACGCCACGAACCGGGGGTTCTGGGGCGCGCCCGCCACGCCCTCGCAGCGAAGGACTGGCTGCGGTTGCGCCTCACAGGGCGGGCGGGATCGGAGCTGTCGGACGCCTCCATGACCCTGCTCTACGACATGATCGAGGATCGCTGGGCGAACGAGGTCATGGAGCGCCTCGGCCTTGACGCGCGCCTCTTGGCGCCACTCGCCGGCTCATCGGGAATCGGCGGTGCCCTACAGGCTGCGCCGGCCGAGAAACTAGGCCTTGCTGCCGATATCATGGTCGCAATGGGAGCAGCCGATTCCGCCGCGTGTCTGCTCGGCATGGGGCAAACCAAACCGGGAAACTCGGTACTGCAGGTCGGCTCGGGCATACAGATCATGTCGATCTGCGAAGACGTCGTGCCCATGCGCAACCCGCTTTACCATACGTTTAGGAGCTGTACGGAGAATCGCTACCGGATGGCGGCAATGCAGAACGGCGGAACCGCGTTCGAGTGGGCACGGCGCGCCCTGCAGGCGTCATGGACGGACCTTTATGACGCCGCGTTTGCCGCGGAGGAGGGCAGCGCCGGCGTCATCTTTCTGCCGCACGTCACGGGGGAGCGGACACCGCACATGAACCCAGATGCGGCAGGTGGCTGGATCAATCTCCGCCTCGGCTGCGAACGCGGGCATCTGATTCGTGCCGTTTTCGAAGGCGTGGCGTTCGCCGTGCGCGACGGCTGGGAGACGCTCAAGAGCGCGGGCCCCGATGCGGATCACCTGATCCTGGCGGGCGGCGGCGGCAGCGACTCGCGCTGGCGCCAGCTGCTGGCGGACGTCCTGCGCATCCCGCTGCAGGCGGGCCGCGGCAACGCCGACGCGGCGCTGGGCGCGGCGTTCCTCGGCGGCATCGCCGCCGGACATTGGCCCGATAACGAAGCGCTGCCATTTCCCGACGTGGCGGGCGAGGTGATCGAACCGCGTGCACCCGGTGTTCTGGAAGAGCGTTATGGAGAATTCCGCGAGGCCTATCGAAAGCTCAACGGCGCGGTTGGGAGTCCTTGAAACCGGCTCGCGGCCTCATTCCGTAGCGATTCCGCGATCATGAATCGGCGCATGCACAGAATGACGCACGGAATCGGTCCTTGGTGATTTCAGGGCTTGGGTAGCGACGTCTGCTCAATGTGCTGGTTTCGGCCTGCTCGTGGAAGAACGGCGAGTTGACCGCAACGCTGCGGCAGCCGTTTGATTTACTGGCAGAAACGGCCAGCCTCCATGCCACGAAGAAGGCCGCCGGAGACACCTCCGACGGCCCTTCGCGGTTTTGGCTGGGGGAGCTGGATTCGAACCAACATTGACGGAGTCAGAGTCCGCTGTCCTACCATTAGACGATCCCCCAACAGGTTCGCCCGCGGCGCTTCGAGGGCGGGTTTCTATCATATAGTGGGACGAAGATGAACCCCAAGATGCCGAAAAATCCTGATGACTGGACGGACCCGCCATTTCCGCTAGGATAACGTTCGCCCCGGACGCCCAACGATAAGCCGGGGACGAATCCTGGGAGGAAGCTGCTGGCGATGACCGCCCGTCCGGGCCTGCGCTGGATCAATGGATCGCAAGACAACGCCGGACAGCGTCGGCAGCGCCGGCGCCGTCCCGAATTCTGCGCCGCCCTCGACCTCGGCACCAACAACTGTCGCCTGCTGGTCGCCCGTCCCGCGCCCGGCGGCTTCCGGATCGTCGACGCGTTCTCGCGGGTCGTGCAGCTCGGCGCGGGGGTCGAGGAAACCGGCCGGCTGGCGGAGGACGCGATCGGGCGCACCATCGACGCGCTGAAGGTCTGCGCTGCGAAGATCCGCAAGCGCCATGTGCGGCAGGGCCGTTACGTGGCCACGGCGGCCTGCCGCAAGGCCGAGAACTGCGAGGACTTTCTCGGCCGGGTCGAAGGCGAGACCGGACTTGCCATCGAGATCATCTCCGCTGAGGAGGAAGCGCGCCTGACCCTGGCCGGCTGCCTGCCGCTGCTTGACGGCCAGGCGCCGCGGGCGCTGGTGTTCGATATCGGCGGCGGCAGCACCGAGGTGCTGTGGCTCGACGTGCACGGCCCCCGGCACCGTCTGATCGACTGGATTTCCCTGCCGCTCGGTGTCGTCACGCTGACCGAACGGCACGGGCAGGGCCCCTTCCTGCCGGCGGCCTACCGGGTCATCGTCGAAGAGCTGCTCGAGCATCTGCAGCCGTTCTGCGAACGGCATGAGATCGCGCGGCACGTGCGCGATGCCGGGGTCCAGATGCTGGGATCGTCCGGCACGGTGACGACGCTCGCCGGCCTGTCTCAGGAGCTGCCGCGCTACGATCGCTCGCGCGTCGACGGCTCGTTCCTCGAATTCGAGGCGGTGCACCGGCTGACCGGGATGTTGAGCGCCATGAGCGCGGAGGACCGGTCGCAGCATCCCTGCATCGGCCGCGACCGCGCCGACATGATGGCCGCCGGCTGCGCCATCCTGGAGGCGATCTGCCAGCGCTGGCCGGTCGGCCGCCTGCGGGTCGCCGATCGCGGCGTGCGCGAGGGCATACTGGTCGACCTGCTGGGCCGCAAGCGCGACGAGGCGGCACCCGGCAATGTCGGCGGATAAGGGACGATTCCGTCGGCGCGGCGCGCCGCGTCCGGGCAAGGTGAGGGTGCGGACCGCCAAGGCGCGCAAGCTGTCGTCGACGCGGTGGCTGGAGCGGCAACTCAACGACCCGTACGTGGTCGCGGCGCGGCGGCGGGGCTACCGCAGCCGGGCCGCCTTCAAGCTGGCGGAGATCGACGACAAGTTCCGGATCCTCCGTCCGGGCGGTCGTATCGTCGATCTCGGCGCCGCACCGGGCGGCTGGGTCCAGGTCGCGCTGGCGAGGGTCGGACCGGCGGGCCGCGTGGTCGGGATCGACCTGCAGCCGATGGAGCCGGTCGCCGGCGCGATCCTGCTGCAAGGCGATTTCCTCGCAGACGACGCGCCGGAGCGGCTGCGTGCGGCGCTTGGCGGCGCGGCGGATGCGGTGCTCAGCGACATGGCCGCGCCATCGACCGGCCACGCCGGGACCGACCATCTGCGCATCATGGCACTGGCCGAGGCTGCGCTGGCCTTCGCGCTCGAAGTGCTGGCCCCGGGCGGTGCATTCGTCGCCAAGGTGCTGCAGGGCGGCAGCGAGCGCACGCTGCTGGAGACGCTGCGGCGCGGCTTCAAGCGGGTCGCCCATTTCAAGCCGCCGTCCAGCCGCAGGGATTCTGCGGAACTCTATGTCGTTGCCACCGGTTTCCGGGCGGCGGACGAACCGGAGACCTGACCCAAGGGGAGAGACCGACATGATTTCAGACCCAGACTGCGTCTTCTGCAAGATCGTCGCCGGAGAGATTCCCTGTTTCAAGCTGTACGAGGACGACGCCACGCTGGCCTTCATGGACATCAATCCCGTCCATCCCGGCCACGCTCTGGCCATCGTCAAGGACCACCACCCGGACCTGTTCACGCTGCCGCCCGAGCTTTTCAGCGCGGCGGCGCGGACGATCCAGCGGCTGGCCGGGGCGGTTCGCGAGACCCTGAATCCGCCCGGCATGAACGTCCTGCAGTGCAACGGCCCGGCGGCGGCGCAGTCGGTCGCACATTTCCATATGCACGTGATCCCGCGCCACACCGATGACGGCCTGGAGATGAACTGGGGCCTGCGCCCCGGCGACATGGACGAGATCGGCGCGCTGGCGAAGGAGATCCGGGCCCACCTTTAGGCGGAGGGCGACACACAGGATCCGCCGGCGGTGGCCGGCGCCGACTCCATCCTGCCCGATAACGCGCTAGCCGAGATGCGCCGGCAGGTCGTGGTCGGAGATGTTGGTCAGGTCCTTGCCGATCTCGCGGGTCACGCGGGCGCCGGCGTGTTTGCCGAGCGCCTGGCGCAGATCGCCCAGTGTCCGCGGCGGCGCGACGAGAACGAGTGCATCGTAGAGCTTCTCGCCGGCCGCCCGTTCGAGCGCGCCGGCCACGTCCCGGGCGAACCGCTCCTTGGCGAACCGGTGCCAGTCGACGCGCGGCGCCATCGCGTGGCGCGTCACATCCGCGCTTTCATGGACGCGCCCGGGACGATCGGCGCCGACCTCGCGCGTCGGCACCCGCGCCTCCGCTTCGGCGAAGCACAGGTTGGAGGCCGACTCGAGCACGCCGGTCGTGCCGCGTCGCGCCAGGATCCTGGCCTTTGCGCCGTCGGCGACGACAAACCAGGTTATCGAATCCGTAATGGGCATGTGCGGGCTCCTTCAACGGAAGGCCACATGCCGACAGTACACCCGGGAATGTCCGGCGGCGCAATGACGCAGGTCAAACGCCGTGCCTCGATCATGCCTATCTCAGCGGCGGCGCGTTGATCCTGTCGGCGATCTCCTGCTCGGCCTCGTGAATCGGATCGCCGGGCTCGCCGGTGTGCTGAAATCCCTCGCCCTTGCCGTCGAGTGCCCGGTTGACCGCGTCCACCACCCCGGCGTCGATGCTGACGTTCTTGTTCGCCGCGTCGTTCAGCGCCGCCGCCGCCGCATCGAGCGCCGCCTGCTGGGCCGGCAGGTCGCCGCGTCGCACGGCATCCGCGTAATCGGCCATGGCGTCCATGTAGGCGCCCAGCGCGCCGATCCGGGAATTGCGGTTGGCGCGGTCCAGCGCCCTCGGCGAGGCTTTCGCCGCGTTGAGCGAGCCGGGCAGCTTCAGCTTCGGGCCGTCGAACCCGTCAGGCCCGCCCTGGTGGCCGGGCTTGCTGTGTCCGTGCGCGTTGCCGCCGCCCCGGCCCTGGGCGCCGCCGCGGCCGTTGTCCTTGCCGTTGCCCTTTCCGGCCAGCGCCGGGGCGGGCTGCAGTCCCGAAAGGTCGAGCGCCACGGGCACAGCGACGAGTCCCGTCGCCGCAAGGGCTGCGGTGGCGGCCAGCCCCGAAAACCGCCGCGTCCACGCGGCGATGCGATTGTCACCACTGTTCATGTCGGCTCCCCCGGAAGAAAGATTGTCTTTCGGTCAAATGAACCAAGAATTTATGGCTAATGTAGGGCAATCGAGGCTCCGTGCGGGCGGCGCGCAAGTCCTTGGCAGCGGCCGAATCCCGTGTATGATGCCGGCCCACAGCGTGAGCCGGGGGTAACCGATGGAACTCAGTGAAGGCCTGACATTCGACGACGTCCTGTTGCAGCCCGCCGCGTCAGAAGTCCTGCCGGATCAGGCCGATACCCGCACCGCGCTGACCAAGACGGTGGAGCTCGGAATCCCGCTCATCTCGTCGGCGATGGACACGGTCACCGAGTCCGCGCTGGCCATCGCCATGGCCCAGGCCGGCGGGATCGGCGTGATCCACAAGAACTTCGAGGTCGAGCAGCAGGCCATGGAGGTCCGTCGCGTCAAGCGGTTCGAATCGGGCATGGTGGTCAACCCGATCACGATCCAGCCGGACCAGACGCTGGCCGACGCCCTGCAGTTGATGGCCGACAACGGGATTTCCGGAATCCCGGTGGTGACCAAGCGCAGCCACCGGCTGGTCGGCATCCTGACCAATCGCGACGTGCGGTTCGCCACCAACCCCAGCCAGCCGGTGCGCGAATTGATGACGCGGCGCGGCCTCGTCACCGTCCGCGAGGGGGTCAGCAGCGAGGAGGCGCGACGCCTCCTTCACGAGCACCGCATAGAGAAGCTGCTCGTGGTCGACGACGAGCGCCATTGCGTCGGCCTGATCACGGTCAAGGATATCGAGAAGGCCGCGAAGTTCCCCCATGCCTGCAAGGACGAGCAGGGGCGGCTCCGGGTCGCCGCCGCCACCGGTGTCGGTACGGCCGGCGTGCGCCGAGCCGAAGCGCTGCTGGAGGCGGGGTGCGACGTGATCGTCGTCGACACCGCCCATGGCCACAGCAGGGGCGTGCTGGAGACGGTCGGCGCGATCAAGAAGCTGAGCAATTACAGCCAGGTGATCGCCGGCAATATCGCGACGCGCGAGGGCGCCCAGGCGCTGATAGACGCCGGCGCCGACGCCATAAAAATCGGCATCGGCCCGGGCTCGATCTGCACCACGCGCGTCATCGCCGGCGTCGGCGTGCCGCAGCTGACCGCAATCATGAACGCGGTCGATGTCTGTCGCCAGAGCGGCGTTACGGCCATCGCCGACGGCGGTATCAAGTCGTCCGGCGACCTCGCCAAAGCGATCGCGGCCGGCGCCGACTGCGTGATGATCGGCTCGCTGCTCGCCGGCACCGACGAGGCGCCGGGCGAGGTGTTCCTCTATCAGGGGCGGTCCTACAAGGCCTATCGCGGCATGGGTTCCGTGGGCGCGATGGCCCGCGGGTCCGCCGACCGCTACTTCCAGCAGGAGGTGTCCGACTCGCTGAAGCTGGTGCCGGAGGGAGTCGAGGGCCAAGTGCCGTACAAGGGGCCGGCGGGCACGGTCATCCATCAGCTGGTCGGCGGGCTGAAGGCGGCGATGGGCTATACCGGCAACCGCAGCATCGCCGAGATGCAGCGCAACTGCACGTTCCTCAAGATCACCGGTGCCGGTTTGCGCGAGAGCCATGTGCACGACATCACCGTTACCCGAGAGGCGCCCAACTACCGGACCGAGCGCTGAGGCCGGAGCCTCCCGGGTTCCAACGCGATGACCCCGGGCGCACGGGTGGCGGCGGCCATCGAGATCCTCGATGCCATCGAGACCGACCGGACCTGCCCGGCCGACCGGCTGATCGCCGCCTGGTTCCGCGGCCGGCGCTATGCCGGCGGCGGCGATCGGCGCGCGATCCGCGACCTCGTCTACACAGTCCTGCGACGCCGGGCCCAGATCGACTGGTGGATCGAGCGCGGCGGCGGGGACTGCGATCCGCGCGGCCGCACCCTCGCCGTGCTGTTGCTCGGCGCCCGCTGGGGGCCGGCGCAGCTGGAAGAGGCGTTCGACGGCGGACGCTACCGGCCGGCGCCGCTGAGCGGGCAGGAGCGGGCGCTTGCCCATCGCCTAGGCGAGTCGTTCGACGATCCCGCGCAGCCGCTGCACGTCCGGTGCAACATTCCGGCCTGGCTGGAGCAGCCGATCCGGATCGTGCTGGGCAACTCGCTCGAGCGCGAGCTGGCGGCGCTCGGCGGAGAAGCGACGCTCGACCTGCGGGTCAATCCCCTCAAGGCCTCGCGGCGGCAGGTCATGTCCCGGCTCGCGGCGCGCGG
>JBFGQV010000072.1:0-14065 GCA_041563955.1 Alphaproteobacteria bacterium
GATCAGCCGGAAAGGAAGGCCAGATGCACACCGTCTCTGTTTTCGCCGGACTCGCCGCCGCCGTCCTGTTCGCCGCCGCGGCCGGACCGGCCGGCGCCGCGCCTCAGATTCTCGCCCTGCTGGCGACCGAGGGCGCGGTCCCGCTTGCCTGCCGCGATGGTGCCTGCACGGCCGAATTCAGCGGCCTGTGCCTGCAGCGCAAGCGGCCCGACCCGGCGCCGCAAACACGGTACCACGCCATTGGCGGCGAGGTGACGCTGGTGATCACCGGCGCCGACGGCACGGTGCGGCGCCTCCCGGCGGCCGCGTACCTGTCGATCGAGACCCGACGCAGCTATACCGCCGTCGAGATCGGCGTCAGCGAGGCCCTGATGACGGCCTGGAACGCGGTATCCCTGGCCGTGGAGGTCGGCGAGCATGTCGCGCTGGTGCCGGTGCCCGAAGCCGCTGACCCGGATCCGCAGACCGCCGCCGACATCGCCCTAGCGTTGGGGCCGCAACGGGCGCTCGGCGACTGGGTCCTCGAGGCTTCGCCCGTCGAGACCGGCGCCGCCAGGCTGACCAGCCGGCTGATCGGGGCGCTGCCGCCGGGGCGGGTCGACGGCGCAACGCGGGCGACGTTGTGGGACCGGGTCGCCACGCCGTCGGCCGCGGCGTTTCCGCCGGCGAGCGTCGCGCGCGCCGGATCCGTCTACCGCCGCTGCCTTGAGAAGGTCGAGGCGGGCCGATACTACAGTCTTCGCCGCTGCCTCGAGATCGGCCACGACGCGCTGATGATCGAGTTGAACCTCAAATACTGGCAGGCGGGCCCCGAAAGCTGAGGGGCCCATCGCCGGCAAGCAGGATTGAGAGTTCAGCGGTGGCGCAGGTAGCGGGCCGCGCGCCCAAGGCGCTGGCCGAGATGGTAGGCGCCCTGCACGACTTCGAAAATCGCTGACGAGAGGAATTCGGCGGGAACCGTTGCGACCGCGCCGATCGGGCCGATCTCGTACGCGGTGTTCTGGCGTGTCTTGTCGGTCATGGTACTGACCTCCTGCAACAAGAATGCGTTAAGGAATTCGTGGTCTATTCTTTCAATACGTTTTGTATATCCCGAACCCGTCTGCGGTCGTAGCGGTAATACTGCAGTGCAGCAAAGCGTTCTCCGCATGGCTCGCGCCGGACGCCGGGCCAGCCGCCGGGTTGAAGGAAACGGCGAACGGACAGCGATGTCGGAAACACGTTTGCAATGGATCGGCGGTGGCGCGGCTGCCGCCCTGGCCCTGGGAGCCCTCGTCTACGTCACGGCCGCCCTGACCGGCGCCGAGCCGGAGCGCCCCGTCTTCAGCCCGCAATGGACGATCTGCGACGCCGGTGATTCCTGCGTCGTTGTACAGGCGCCGTGCGGCGAATGGCAGCCGGTCAACGCCGCGCACCAGGCGTCCGCCACGACCTACTACAACCATCTGATGACCGTCGTCGAAGAGACCGGCATGGAGTGCGTCAGCGCCAATCTCAGCCGAATCCGGCCCGCCGCCCGCTGCCGGTTGGGCCGGTGCGAGCTGGTGTCGTAAGGGACCGCCGCGATGGCTCGCTGGCTTGTCGCGTTCCTGCTGTCGTTCGTCGTCTACCTGGTGCCGATCGTCCACGTCCATGGCGGGACGCTTCTGGGCATTTATCTGTGGGCCGCGCTCGACGGCGGTCGTGCGGACGAGCCGCTCTGGCTGGCACTGGACGTCGGATTCGCGGTGCTCCTGCAGGCGGCCTGGTTTTTCGTCCTGCGCTGGATTCTTCGCGGATCCCGATTGCGCTGGCTGCTGCTGGCGGCGCTCGCCCCGGTCACGGCGGTGGCAGCCGTGTGGGCCTATCTCGCCCTGATTCCCATGCTGTTCCTGCTGGAAGCCGACACCGCGCCCGAAACCGGCGACTGGCCCGTCGCCTGCTCGGTGCCGGGCGTCTCGACCGTCGGTCTGCCGGCAGGCGTGACCCTGGCGCTGGAGCGCGCCGGCGAGGTGTGGGTGCGGTCGGCCGACGGCAGCTATGGCGTGCTGTCGATGCCGGGCTGCCGCATCGTCCGCCGTGACCTGTTCCTGCCGGGCGTTTACGGCAGCATAGGCTACGTTGCGCCCGGCGGCGCAGTGTATTTCCGCATGGATGCCGACGCCGATGGCGCCTTCGAGCACTGGTATCTCGATTCCGACGCGACAGCGCCGCGACAGCTGATGGCGCCGACGGAAATCGCCCACTGGACGCCGGTGCTCGATGCCAAGACGAAGGCCCTGGCCTGGCTCGAAATCGACCGTTCGCAACGTGGCAAGATCCTTGGCCACGCGATTGTCGTCCGCACCCTGCCGGATGGCCCGCAAAACCGGTTTCCCCTCCACATCGACCCCACCGCGAACGCCCAGCTTCTGGACGCCGATCTGGCCGCCGGCCGCCTGAATGTTCTGCGCAATTACAGGGAGATCTTTGCGGTCGGGCTCGATGGATGGGCGGTCGAACACCCCGTGCGGCCAACCGAAATCGATCATGTCGTCACGAACTTCCGGCGGGCCGAAGGCGGTTGGGTGGCGTGGGACGGTTACCGCGAGAACGAACGCTATCGTGTGACCTGGTCGCTGCCCTCGGGCAACGGCCGGTATGAAATCCCCAAGGGCCGTGGGATCACCGCGGTATCGGTCGACCCGGCGGGCCGCCATATCGCGCTCAGCGTGTCCGGCAATCTCTCGATCGGCTCGGCACGCGACGCCGTCATTGTCATCCGGGCCGCCGACGGCGCCGAAGTCTGGCGGCGCTACCAACCCCGCTACACGCGCAGTCACGTCGCGTTCCTCGGCTCCCGGCATCTGGCGGTCACCCTCATCCTTGATGCAGCGTCACGCGTGGACGTGCTCGAGGTTCCGGCGGGCTGAGTACGGTCCTCGACCTCTCCGCGTTGCCAGCCTGTTCAATCGCAACCGCATGAATTACCGCAAAATTACGGAAGTATTTTAGAAAAAGTATAATCGATATTGTTATCGTTTTGGCAGATCTAATGGTAAATATTGCATTAAAGAAACGAGCGATCCAAATGCTGGCCTCCCCCTGGGCATTGAAATAGGGGGTCCTTCCGGGTCGTATCAAGTATCCGCGCTGGACAAGATAAAGTCGGACTAGGGCAAGATGCGGGACGCAACAGTGGGGAAATCTCTGGCAGAGGCGCGCAAGGCGCTCACAAAACGCGATTTTGCACGCGCGGTCGCAGCGTTCGGGCAGGCCGCGGCTCTCGAACCGGACGACCCACTCCTGCTGCACGGTGCGGCCGTCGCGGCCCGCGGCCTGGGCGATCTGGACGCGGCCGAAACGCGGTATCGCGCCGCACTCGAGGCGGCGCAGCGGCGAGAGCGCGTCAGCGCCATAAATCCCACGGCCATTGCAATGCGACTCGTCGATCTCTACCGCAGCCGGGGACGCTTCGACGACGCCGAAGCGCTCTGCCTCGAGGTTCTCGGTTCGCGCTACGCAAGCCAGTCAGCGGTTGCGCGGAGCAGGCTTCACGTCTGCCTTGCCGATCTTTATCGCCGACAGGGCCGGTTCGTCGCCGCCGAAGCGGCCTACCGGGTCGCGATCGCGCAGCGCCGCGCGATATTCGGCGACCGGCATCCCAAGACCCTCCAGCTTCTGCCACAACTTGCCGGAGTCTGCCGCCTGTTGGGCCGGCACGATGAAGCGGACGACATGTGCCGACAGGCGGCGACCTCGGCCCATGCGCTGGGACACGCAAGAGCGGTGGGCCACGCCTGATATCCACCGTGATAACAATATCAGGCATTGTTCTCTCCTCTTGACGGCCCCGCCGGATCGACAGCCCGGCGGGGCCATTTCATGGCGACAGGGCTGGACGCGGGCGGCACTGCAACCTTATGGTGCCCACGACCTTCCTGCAGGCGGCGGATTCCGGACATGAAGCCCTTCGATATCCTTCTTGGCGTCGTCGTCGCCGTTACCTGGGGGCTCGGCCTGACGCTGGCCAAGGCGGCGCTGGTCGAGTTCCCCCCGATCCTGCTGACCGCCTTCCGGTTTTCGGTGACGGCGCTGGCGCTGGTCTGGTTCGTCAAGCCGCCGATCGGCCACATGCGACGCATCCTGCTGATCTCGTTCGTCATCAGCACCGTGCAGTACAGCCTCACCTTCACCGGCCTTGCCGGCACCAACGCCTCGACCGCCGCCATCCTGATCCAGCTGGAGGTGCCGTTTGCGGTGCTGCTCGCGGCCGTGGTCTTCGGCGACCGCATCGGAATGTGGCGGGTCGGCGGCATGCTGCTGGCCTTCGGCGGCGTCGCTCTGATCACCGGCCAGCCGCAAATGCAGGATGAACTGCTGCCGATGTTGCTGGTTCTCGCCGGGGCGTTTGTCTGGGGGGTCGGCAATATCCTCGTCAAGACGCTCGACGGCTCGGTCGGGGGATTCCGGCTGATTGCGTGGCTGGCTGTGTTCTCCGCGCCGCAGTTGTTCGCCGCATCGCTGCTGCTGGAGGACGGCCACGCGGCGGCGGTCACAGGGGCCAGCTGGCTCGGCTGGGGCGTCATCCTGTATCTCGGCCTGATCATGACGGCGTTCGGCTACGGGCTGTGGTTCCATCTGCTCAACCGCCACCCGGTGAGTCACGTCATGCCGTTCCTGCTGCTGCTGCCGGTCACCTCCATGGTGAGCGCCGTCCTCCTGCTCGGGGAAATCGTAACGCCGGTAACCGTGGCGGGCGGCGCGCTGGTGCTGACCGGTGTCGCCACGATCATGTACCGGCAGGCCCGTCGGGCCGGTGCCCGCGCCGCTGCGGCGCCCGAAGGGGTGCCGCCGGACTGAGCACCATTGCGGCACCCCCCGGCGGATGCCTATGTATCGGTCATGAGCGACGCACTGCTGGACCATGCCGACACAATCCGCCTTGCCTTCTTCCTGGGCACGTTCGCCGTCATGGCGACGTGGGAGGCGTTCTCCCCCCGGCGCCGGCGCGCTTTCGGCCGGCTGCGGCGGTGGCCGTCGAACGTCGGCATCGTGGTGCTGAACTCGCTGCTGCTGAAGGTCGTTTTGCCCGTCGCAGCCATCGAGTTCGCGGCGCGAACGTCGGCCGAGGGCTGGGGACTTTTCGGCGCAACCGAGCTTCCGTTCTGGGCCGAATTCGTGCTGGCCGTCGTGATCCTGGATTTCGCGATCTATCTGCAGCATGTCATGTTTCACGCGGTGCCGGCGCTTTGGCGGCTGCACCGCATGCATCATGCCGACCTCGATTTCGACGTGACCACCGGAGCGCGCTTCCACCCCGTCGAAATCCTGTTGTCGATGATCATCAAGTTCGCGGCGATCGCCGCGCTCGGACCACCGGCGGCGGCGGTACTGGTGTTCGAGATCCTGCTCAACGGCACGGCCATGTTCAACCACGCCAACGCGAAACTGCCGCTGGCGCTGGACCGCTGGTTGCGCTGGATCGTGGTCACGCCGGACATGCACCGCGTCCACCATTCCGTCGTGCCGCACGAGACCAACAGCAATTTCGGCTTCAACCTGCCCTGGTGGGACCGGCTCTTCGGTACCTACCGTGACCAGCCCGCCGCCGGGCACAGGGATATGACAATCGGCCTCAACCGGTTCCGCGATGCCGGCGAGCTGCGGTTGGACCGGCTGCTGTTGCAGCCCCTGCGCGGCGCGGCCGACGACTATCCGATCAACCGGCGTGGCGGGTCGGATTGAGTGGCGGCGAGTTCCCGGGTCGCGCGCTGTTGGGCGACGTCTGTGCGGCCCGGGCCTCGGCGCAGCGCGGCACCCGCCGCAAGATGCCGCGCGGCAGACCGGTGAACAGAGCGGACGGAGGATTCGGTTACGCGCTGCGATCGGACGTCCGCGACTCCGGCCGGTCGAGGACCCGCTCCGCCGGCATCGTGACGGTCGCCGTCGTGCCCTTCCCGACATTGCTGTCCAGCGTGATCGTTGCGCCATGCAGCTCGACCAGAGCCTTCGTAAGCGACAGACCGAGTCCCGTCCCCTCCCCAACGCTCACCATCGGATTATCGACCTGCCCGAACGGCTCCAGAGCCTTGGGTATGTCCTCCGGCGCCATGCCGATTCCCGTATCCGTCACGCTGATGTTGAACCGGCCCGCCACGTCAACCCAGGCCTGAACGGTAACCAGGCCGCCGCGCGGCGTATGCTTGATCGCATTCGACAGCAGATTGAGCATGATCTGCCGGAGCTTGCGTTCATCGGACAGCAACATCGGCAGCTGCTCGGGAATTCGAGTGTCCAGCGTCAGTCCACCGCTTTCGATGCTGGGCTCGAGAAGATTCAAACAGTCGCCGACGAGATGGCGGAAATCAACTGCGTGTTCATCAAGATCGAGACGACCGGCCTCGACCTTCGAGAGATCGAGCATATCGTTGATCAGCTCGAGAAGATGATTCCCCGAGGTATGGATATGTCCAAGATACTCCCGGTATCGCGCGTTCGTGATCGGCCCGAAACTGCCCAATTTCATCACTTCCGCGAACCCGATGATCGAATTGAGCGGGGTGCGCAGCTCATGGCTCATATTGGCGAGGAACTCGGACTTGGCGAGATTGGCCTTGCGTTCCTTTTCGCGCGCTTCGAACAACCGCTTGGCGGCCTGGCTGAGTTCGTTGCCCTGCCGCTCCAGCATCTTCTGGATGAGCTCGAGTTCGCCGACCCGCACTTCCAGGGCGCGACGGTACTGCTCCGCCTGCCCGAACGCTGCATCGACGGCGCGCATCGGCAGAATCCAGAGGATCACGATGACGCATGCGGACAGGATCAATCCGAACATTAGCCCGAGAACGGTAAAATCGAACGCCCGATGCGGGACCTGTCCGATCCTGACGATGCCGACGATTTCGCCATCGAAGTATATCGGCGCTTCGCCGGTCACCGACAACAGGCCGGGCTCGGGGCCGAATCTGGTGATGATGGCCCCGGATCTATCGACGACCTCGTGCCAGCTCTCCTCGCCGGGCCCGTGCAGGTTGTTGATGGTTAGGTCGAGCCACCCCACGTTATACTGCCACCCCCGCGCGTCGGTCGCCGCGCGTGCCGAGATCAGGTCGGCGGCGCGCGCCGCTTCGCTCCGGACATGGAACTGCTCGGCCTGATACGCGTTGACGATGAAGAAACCCGATGTCGCGACAAGCGTGATGGCGGCAAAGATCGTCGCGGCGCGCCGGATGGAGCGGCGCAGGCGTTGCGGGTAATCATGCTCGAATCGAGGGGTATCCGTCATGTTCGTCTCCGCCACCGCGCGTCCGCGCCGAGCCCCGTTGGATCATGCGAGTCACCGCACCGAAGGTGCAGCGACCCTCCGCCGGTCCGGCCCCTGGGACGGAGGCCCTCCGACAGGATATGCCGTTCCCCGTCGTTATCGGTTTGTTTGCTCCCGCTGGATGCCGGGCGAATCGAACCGGCAGAGCCCGACACAAATACTACCTGAGTATGGGGGCGCCGTAAATCGATGGGTTACAGGTCGACCGGTCTATTCACGAAATAAGTGCACCTTCCCAGATGAGCCGGTCGTTCCGACGACACGTGCAGGGCAGGGGGCGGCGCGGCCTATTGTGCGCTCCAGCCGCCATCGATTCCGAGCGCCTGACCGGTGATCTGGTCCGCCGCCGGCGAACACACGAACGCAACCAGGCCGCCGACCTGCTCGGGAGTCACGAACTGTTTTGACGGCTGCTTTTCCGCCAGCAGGTCGACCATCGCCTGTTCGGCGGTCAGGTTCTTCTCCGTAGCGCGAGTTTCAACCTGTTTTTGGATCAGGGGGGTCAGCACCCAGCCCGGGCAGATCGCATTGCACGTCACGCCGCGCCCCGCGGCCTCCAACGCGACGACCTTGGTCAACCCGACGAGACCATGCTTGGCGGACACGTATGCCGCCTTGTGGATCGAGGCGACGCGGCCATGGACCGACGCGATGTTGACGATCCGGCCCCACCCGTTCTCGTACATCCGCGGAATCGCCGTGCGGATGGTATGGAAGGCCTGTGAGAGGTTGAGGGCGATGATTGCATCCCAGCGGTCGGCGGGGAACGCCTCGACCGGCGCCGTATGCTGAATCCCGGCGTTGTTCACCAGGATGTCGCAGCTCCCGAGCCGGTCTTGCGCCGTCCGCACCAGTCCCGCGGCCTCGTCGGGGCGGCTCACATCCGCTGCGTCGTAGGCCGCCTGGACGCCGAATTCCCGGGTGATCCCGTCGCGGAGCGCCTCGACCTCGGCGGCGTTGCCGAACCCGTTCAGCATCACGTCGACCCCGTGCTGCGCCAGCGACCGTGCAATGGCAAGCCCGATTCCGCTGGTGGAGCCCGTGACCAGGGCCACTCTCCCCTTGAGCATGACGCCAGTTCCTTTCGCTTCGATTCGCACCCACTGCAGCGCAATGGGTAAACCGGCCCGGCGGGGGGCACAAGCCCTTAGGCACCGGAGTCGTCGCCGTGTCTCGCCGATTGAATAGATCCATTGCTGTCGCTAGTTTGATCGGCGAATTCGATAGGTGAGGCGACGCAATGAATCTCGACCACATGCGGGCCTTCCTGGAGGTCGCGGCGACCGGAAACTTCAACCGGGCGGCGGAACGTCTCAACGTCACCCAATCGACGATCAGCACCCGGATCAAGGCGCTGGAGGAACGACTCGACCGGACGCTGTTCACGCGGCTGCGCAACGGCGCCGAGCTGACCCCGGCCGGTCGGCAGGTGCACCGCTACATCGAATTGTCGGTCCGCGCCTGGGATCAGGCGCGCCAGGAGGCGGCGCTGCCGGAGGCGCTGGATCGGAGCTTTGGCATCGGCGTTCAGTTCAGCCTCTGGGAGCGCCTGATTCCGGTCTGGCTGGCCTGGATGCGTGGCCAGGCGGGCGATACCGCGGTGACGGTCGAGGCCGATTACTCCGACAGCCTGAACCGGCAGGTCGCCGACGGAATCCTCGACCTTGCGGTCGTCTACGTCCCGCGGACCGCATCGGGCCTCATCGTCGAGCCCCTGATGGACGAGGCGCTGATCATGGTGGCCAGCACGCCGCGACGCGTCGACGCGGGATGGGCCGAAGACTACGTGTTCGTCGACTGGGGCGAGGAGTACCGCGCCCTGCACCGGCGCGCCTTCCCCGAGATGCGCCGGGCGTCCGTCTCGGTCGGCCTTGGCAGCATCGGCCTGCAGCACATCCTGGCCCACGGCGGCTGCGGCTATTTTCTCGAGCACAGCGTCGCACCGCTGGTCGATCGCGGCGTGCTGCACCGGATCGAGGGCGCGCCGCGCTTTTCCCGCCCGGCCTTCATCGTCTACCCGGCGACGGCGCCAAACGCCGACCTGATCGACATCGCCGTCGCCGGGCTGAAGGTGGCGGTGACGTGAGCGGCCCCCGGGGCACGCGACCCCCGGCCCCTGCCCGCGGCAATCTTTCAGCCCCGGCGATTGCGCCGGCCGCGCGGCGTGCTATAAGGGCCGGAACCGAATTTCCGGGGGAACTTCCCAATGCCGGAAACGACCTTGGCTGCGGCGGACCGGGCCGGACCGGTGCGCCCGGCGGCTTGGTGCGGATGTGTCACTCATTGACGGGATAACGATGCCAGCGCGAAAAACGGACTTCGACAGCAAGCTGATCGGGGAAATCGCCGAGATCATGGCGGAGACCGGCCTGACCGAGGTCGAGCTGAGGCAGGGCGACAGCACGCTCCGGCTCTCGAAGGCAACGGTGACGACGGCGGCTCCGGCCCCCGTCGTTGCGGCGCCCGCGGCGGCGGCACCACCCGCCGCAGCATCGGCCGCACCGGCGCCGTCACCGGCGGCGGAGAGTCCCGCCGAACATCCCGGCGCCGTCACCTCGCCGATGGTCGGCACCGTCTACCTTGCGCCGCAACCGGACACCGACCCGTTTGTTTCCGTCGGCGACCGGGTCGCCGAGGGCGATACGCTGATGATCATCGAGGCGATGAAGGTCATGAATCCCCTGCCCTCGCCGCGCGCCGGCACGATCAAAGCGGTCCTGGTCAGCGACTCGCAGCCGGTCGAGTTCGGCGACCCGCTGATCATCATCGAATAGACGGGTCCGCACCGTGTTCGAGAAGATTCTTATCGCCAATCGCGGCGAGATCGCCCTTCGGGTGCACCGCGCCTGCCGCGAGATGGGCATCCACACCGTGGCGGTTCACTCGACCGCGGACAGCGACGCCATGCACGTGCGGCTGGCCGACGAGTCGGTGTGCATCGGCCCCGCCGCCTCGGCCCAGAGTTATCTCAACATGACGGCGATCCTGTCGGCGGCGACGATCACCGGGGTCGATGCCATCCATCCCGGCATCGGTTTCTTGTCCGAGAACGCCAAATTCGCGGAAATGGTCGAGGACCACGGCTTCGTCTTCATCGGGCCGACGCCCGAGCATATCCGCATGATGGGCGACAAGATCACCGCGCGCTCCGTGGCGGCCGAGCTCGGCCTGCCGGTGGTGCCCGGCTCCGACGGCGAGGTCGAGAACGATGTCGAGGCGATGAAGGTCGCCGACGAGATCGGCTATCCGGTGCTGATCAAGGCGACCGCGGGCGGCGGCGGCAAGGGCATGCAGGTCGCCCACAACGCCGACGAGATGGCCAAGAAGCTGTCGCTGTGCCGGGCCGAGGCCAAGGCCGCGTTCGGCAACGATGCGGTTTATATCGAGAAGTATCTCGGCCAGCCGCGCCATATCGAGGTTCAGGTCCTCGGCGACGGCTTGGGCGCCGTCGTCCACCTCGGCGAGCGCGATTGCTCGCTGCAGCGCCGCCACCAAAAGGTACTCGAGGAGGCGCCGTCACCGGCGCTCAACGCCGAATCGCGGGCGCGCATCGGCGAGCTGGTCACCGGGGCCCTTTCGAAGATCAATTACCGCAGCGCCGGTACCATCGAGTTCCTGTACGAGGACGGCGAGTTCTACTTCATCGAGATGAACACCCGCCTGCAGGTCGAGCACCCGATCTCCGAGATGGTGTGCGACATGGACCTGGTGCGCGAGCAGCTGCGCGTCGCCACCGGGGCGCCGCTCGGCTACGGCCAGGACGCGGTGGCGATCAATGGCCACGCCATCGAGTGCCGCATCAACGCCGAGCATCCCAAGACCTTCCTGCCCTCGCCCGGGCGCATCACCGACTACCACGCGCCGGGCGGGCTCGGCGTGCGGGTCGACTCGGCGATCTATTCGGGCTATGTTGTGCCGCCCTATTACGACAGCCTGATCGCCAAGCTGATCGTCCACGGCACCACCCGCAACGAATGCCTGATGCGGCTCAGGCGCGCGCTCGAGGAATTCGTCATCGGCGGCGTCGAGACCACGATTCCCGTACACCAGGGCCTCATAGCGGAACCGGATTTCCTTAACGGCGATTACGACATACACTGGCTGGAGAAGTGGATTTCGCACCGCTGACGGCGGCGCGCAACGGGTGCTGCCCGTCATCGGCATCGGACCACTTCCCCGCCGGGCCGTGCGACTGTATTCTGTGACGGACCGATGCGGGCGGAATTGCGGCCGGCGACGAGCGGCCGGGAAGCGGGGTGACTGCGCATGGAGATGCCGGAACTGACCCCGGACATGCTGCTCAGGGCATACGCGATCGGCGTGTTCCCGATGGCGGAGGACCGGGACGATCCCGACCTGTTCTGGGTCGACCCGCGCATGCGCGGGATCATTCCGCTCGACGCCTTCCACGTGCCGCGGCGGCTGCGCCGCACGGTGCGCAACGGCGGCTTCCGCGTCACCGTCGACAGCGCCTTCGAAGCGACCATCGAGGCCTGCGCCGAATCCACCGAGCTGCGGCCGCGCACCTGGATCAACGACCGCATCATCATGCTCTACACCTCGCTGTTCCATCTCGGCTTCGCGCACAGCGTCGAGTGCTGGCAGGACGGCCAGCTGGCCGGCGGGCTGTACGGCGTCGCCATGGGCGGTGCGTTCTTCGGCGAGAGCATGTTCAGCCGCGAGAGCGATGCCAGCAAGGTCGCCCTGGTGCACCTCGTCGCGCGGCTGCGCGTCGGCGGCTTCAGCCTGCTCGACAGCCAGTTCATCACCCGCCACCTGCGCCGCTTCGGCGCGGTCGAGATCCCGCGCAGCGAGTACCGCCAGCGCCTCGCCGAAGCGCTCAAGCAGACCGCCGACTTCGCTACCGCGCCGACGCCGGCCGACATCGAGGCGGTGCTTCGCGGCGAGTGAGCCGCACGCGGCGACCGAAAAACCGGACAATCCGGACATGACGGGGTGCCGCAAGAAACCCGTTTCCGTGGATTTTCATTTCGATACTTCTAGAAATACCGTTGACTTGGCGGACCATCCACTTTATGCTGACCCTTCACGATCACCGGCACGCGCCGGAACGAGACCGCAACGCGGGGACGACCCTTGAAGCTCGACGACCTCGCCGCCTGCCTCGAGACACTCGGCCATTCGACCAGGCTCGCCGCCTTCCGGCTGCTGGTGCGAGCCGGGCCGGACGGCCTGCCGGTGGGCGCGCTGCAGCGCCATCTCGGCATCCCCGGCTCGACCCTGTCGCACCACCTCTCGCACCTCGTTGCCGCCGGCCTCGTCCGCCAGACCCGCGAGGGAAGGGTGCTGCGCTGCACCGCGGACTTTGAGCGCATGAACGGCATCGTCGCCGCCCTGACGGCCGAGTGCTGCGTCGGCGTTGCGGAGCGCGCGGCCGAATCCGAACCTGCTGAAACCTAAGACCCAAGAGACCCGAGCATGGCCGACCGCAGCCTCCAAACCGCCGCAGCCGGCGCCGCGCCGCGCCCCTGGCGCCGCCTCGGCGCGCGGCTCGCCCGCACCGACCGTGTGGTGCTGGCCTTCGCCGCGGCAATCGCCCTGCTGCTGATTTTCGATCCGGCCCAGGCCCGCGCCAGCCTCCTGTTCACCCTGGACTCGCTGCTTTTCATCGCACCGTTCCTGATCGCCTCGGCGCTGATCGCCGCCTCCGCCAAGGCGACCGGCGCCGATGCCCGCATCGCGCAGCTGCTGGACGGAAGCCCGGCCGCGACCATCGCCGTCGCCGCCCTGTTCGGGGCGCTGTCGCCGTTCTGCTCGTGCGGCGTGGTGCCGGTGGTCGCCGCCCTGCTCGGCGCCGGGGTGCCGCTGGCGCCGGTGATGGCGTTCTGGATCGCCTCGCCGATCATGGACCCGGAGATGTTCATCCTCACCGCCGCGGTGCTCGGCCTGCCCTTCGCCGTCGCCAAGACCCTCGCCGCCATCGGCATGGGGCTCATCGCCGGCTTCGCGACCCATGCGCTGGCCGGGCGCCCCGCCTTCGCCGCGCCGCTGCGCGCCGGGGCCGGGGGCTGCCGTGCCTCATCGTGCGGCACCGCCGCGGACCCGGCCGCGCCGGCGCCGATCGTCTGGCGCTTCTGGCCGGAGCCCGACCGCCGCGCCCTGTTCGCCTCCGAAGCCCGCGCCGCCGGCTGGTTCCTCGGCAAGTGGCTCTCCCTCGCCTTCCTCGCGGAAAGCCTGATGATCGCCTGGATCCCGGCCGGGACCGTCGCCGCCTGGCTCGGCGGCGCCGCCTGGTGGGCGATCCCGGCCGCCGCCCTGGCCGGCATCCCGGCGTATCTGAACGGCTTCGCCGCGATCCCGACGGTGGCCGCCCTGATCGAGCTCGGCATGGCGCCCGGCGCCGCCCTCGCCTTCATGGTCGCCGGCGCGGTGACCAGCATCCCGGCGGCGATGGCCGTGTTCGCACTCGCCCGCCGCCCGGTCTTCCTGTGGTACCTCGCGCTGGGGCTCGCCGGCGCGCTCGCCTCGGGCGTGCTGTACCAGGCGGTCGCGTAGCGCCAGCGCATTCTTTCGGGGCATCGTAACGCACCCCCACCCAGCCCTCCCCCATCAAGAGGGCTGTATTGCCGTGGGCGATCTTCCTCGTCCCACTTGATGGGAAAGGGGGTGCAACACAGTACAGCCGAGATAAGCCGGGAATTCCCTCTTTGCCGAACCATCGCACACCGGCGCCGCCCTCCCCATATGTGAAAAAACCGGTGCGCGCGGGGCGCGGGCCTGTATGATCTGGAGATTGGCAACACGGGGGGCTGCGAGTCATGC